>NZ_JBITZP010000029.1:84786-105106 GCF_044546945.1 Kitasatospora sp. NPDC053057
ACCCACACAAAACATTAACCCCGCCCATAACCACCCCCCCCGGGGGGCCCGCCTTCCCCCCCCCCCCCCCCGCCCCCCCCGGGGGGGGGGGCGCCCCCCCCCCCCCCCCCCGCCGCGGCATTTCCGGCGGTCCTTCCGGGACCGGGCGACACGCCTCAGTGGTGGAAGCCGGCGCTGGCCGGCACCCCCAGCTCCTTGAGCGGGACGGGCTGGCGCCGCAGCTCCGGGAGCAGCCGGTGGAGGTCGGCCAGCAGCAGGTCGGCGAGGTCCCGGGAGAAGCCGTTGCGGCAGACCACCCGGAGCACCGACAGGTCCTCGCGGTCCGGCGGGAAGGTGTACGCGGGCACCTGCCAGCCGCGCTCGCGCAGCCGCCGCGAGACGTCGAACACGTCGAAGGTCACGTCCTCGGTGGTGGTGAAGGCGAACACCGGGACCTCGTCGCCGCGGGTCAGCAGCCGGAAGCAGTCCAGCTTCCCGATCTCCCCGGCCAGGTAGGTGGCGACCTCCCGGCAGGCGCCCTGGACGGCCTCGAAGCCCGCCCGGCCGAGCCGCAGGAAGACGTAGTACTGCGCCGCGACCTGCGCGCCGGGCCGGGAGAAGTTGAGCGCGAAGGTCGGCATCTCGCCGCCCAGGTAGTTGACCCGGAACACCAGTTCCTCGGGCAGCGCCGTCTGGTCCCGCCACAGCGCCCAGCCGACGCCGGGGTAGACCAGCCCGTACTTGTGGCCGGAGGTGTTGATCGACTGCACCCGGGGGAGCCGGAAGTCCCAGACCAGGTCCGGGTCGAGGAAGGGCGCCACCATGCCGCCGGAGGCGCCGTCCACGTGCACCGGGACGTCCAGGCCGGTGCGCTCCTGGAGCTCGTCCAGGGCCGCGCAGATCTCCGCGATCGGCTCGTACGACCCGTCGAAGGTCGAGCCGAGGACGCCGACCACGCCGATGGTGTTCTCGTCGCACAGGGCGGCCGCCTGCTCGGCGCCGAGGTGGAAGCGCTCGCCCTCCATCGGCGCGGTGCGCGCCTCGATCTCCCAGAAGTTGCAGAACTTGTCCCAGCACACCTGCACGTTGACGCCCATCACCAGGTTGGGCCGGGCCCCGGCCGCGTAGCGCTCGGGGTAGCGGCGCATCCAGCGGCGCTTGAGCGCCATGCCGGCCAGCATGCAGGCTTCGCTGGAGCCGGTGGTGGAGCAGCCGATGGCGGTGTCCGGGTCGGGGGCGTGCCAGAGGTCGGCGAGGATGGCCACGCAGCGCCGCTCCAGCTCGGCGGTCTGCGGGTACTCGTCCTTGTCGATCATGTTCTTGTCCAGGCACTCGGTCATCAGCCGGGTGGCCTGCACCTCCATCGAGGTGGTGACGAAGGTCGCCAGGTTGAGCTTGGCGCTGCCGTCCAGCATCAGTTCGTCGTGGACCAGCTGGTACGCGGTGTCGGCGGCGACCGGGCCCTCGCCGAGCCGGTGCACCGGCGGGGCGAGCTCCATCGCGCCCAGCGGGTCGGTGATGCCGAGGAACGGACTGACGCTCAGCCGGCGGTCGCTGCCGGTCCCCTTGTGCAGGGCCATGGGATCCTGCCGCCCTTCGCCTCGGTGGCCGTGTCCCGACCCACGCTGCCACCGGGCGCCGGGTGACGCATCTTCACCGGCCGACTCCGGCCGGTGCCGTCCTCGGCGGGCGGCGGGCGGCGGTCCGCTACGCGGAGGCCGCCTCCGGGTGGACCTGGTCCCGGGCGGCGCGGTACTGCTGGCGCACCGCCGAACCGATCGCGAGGTCCTGCTCGCCCTCGGGCTCGACCGTCTCGGCGTCCGGCAGCTCCCACTCCGGCGGCTCGGCGGTGCCGGCCAGCGCCCAGGCGGCCTGCCGGGCGGCGCCGCGGGCGGCGTGGGCGCCCGGCGGGGGCACCACGACCGGGACGCCGAACAGCATCGGGGCGGCGTGCCGCACGGCCGGCAGCCGGCCGGCCGCGCCGAGCAGGAAGACCCGCTTGATCTCGACGCCCTGGCCGCGCAGCACGTCCAGCGCGTCGGCGATGTTGCACAGCATGCCCTCGACGGCGGCCCGGGCCAGGTGTTGAGGGGTCATCGCCTCGGCCCGCAGGCCGGTCAGGGTGCCGGCGGCGTGCGGCAGCGCGGGGGTGCGCTCGCCGTCCAGGTAGGGGAGCAGCACCAGGCCGTAGGCGCCGGGGGAGGAGTGCAGGGCGAGGTCGCTCAGCCCGTCCAGGTCCAGGCCGAGCATGGCGGCGGTGGAGCGCAGCACCTGGGCGGCGTTGAGGGTGGCGACCATCGGCAGGTGGTGGCCGCTCGCGTCGGCGAAGGAGGAGACCAGGCCGGTGGTGTCCACCACGGCCTTCTCGTGCACCGCGAAGATCGTCCCGGCGCTGCCGAGCGAGACCACCGCGTCGCCCGGGCCGAGGCCGAGGCCCAGTGCGGCGGCCATGTTGTCACCGGTGCCGGCCGAGATCAGCAGGCCCTCGGGGGTGTGCCCGGCGGGTTCGGCGGGGCCGAGCACGTCCGGCAGCCTGAGCTCGTGGCCGAGCGCCAGCTCGACCAGGTCCTGCCGGTACTCGCCGCTGATCGGGGACCAGTAGCCGGTGCCGGAGGCGTCGCCGCGGTCGGTGGTGCGGCGCTTGGGGTGGCCGAGCAGCTGCCAGACCAGCCAGTCGTGCGGCAGCAGCACCTCGGCGACCCGGCGGGCGTTGACCGGCTCGAACTCGGCCAGCCAGCGCAGCTTGGCGATGGTGTACGTCGGGCCGGGCACCGCGCCGATCGCGGCGGTCCAGGCGGCCGGTCCGCCGAGGGCGTCCAGCAGTTTGGCGGCGGCGCCGCCGGAGCGCGGGTCGTTCCAGAGGATCGCGGGCCGGACCAGCACCCCGCCCGCGTCCAGACCGATCATGCCGTGCTGCTGCGCGCTGACGCCGATCGCCCGGACGCCCTCCAGCAGGCCGCCGGCGGCGGCGTCGCCGAGCGAGTGCAGCCAGACCTGCGGGTCGGTCTCGCCGGGGCGCAGGTCCTGGTCCTCGGGGACGGGGTGCGGCGCCTTGCCGGAACGAAGGACGGCGCCGGTGTCGGTGTCGCACGCGACGATCCTGGTGCGGCTGGTCGAGCTGTCTATCCCCGCGACGATGGCCATGTCGAGATCATGCCTCAGCCCGGCCCGGTACGCGTCCGGGCCGGGTGAGCCGTTGCCGGTTCGGGACCCCGGGTTGGGGTCTCCTTTGCTCTGGGATCACCACCCCGTCACGGGCGGAAGGTACCCCAGCCGTCGTCCTCCGTCCGGGACCGGCTGAAGTACGGCACCCGGTCGGTGACCGCGTTCGGCAGTCGGTCCCCGACCCGGTCCGCGACGGCGCCGGCCGCCTTCCCGGCCACCGCGCCGGCCTGCTGCCGTGCCCGTTCGGCCGCCCCCTGGACCGCGGGGTTCCGGGCGATCTGCCGGGTGACCTTGGTGATCTGTTCGTAGCGCTGGCGCCCGGCCCGCGAGCCGAGGACGTAGCCGGCCGCGAAACCCACGGCCAACGACAGCTTCCACATGATCGGACCCACCCTCTCCTGGCGGCCTTCTGCCGCATTGCCCTACCCGTTGCTCGGGACGGCGAACCGTCCGCGCCCCCAGCATCCCCGGGCGCCGTCGGCGGCGCGCGCCGGGGCACGCCGGACCGGCGGTCCAGGGCGGCCGGGGAAAGCGATTGGCGGACCACCCCCCCGAGTGCGCTAATGTATGTCCCGCAGCGAGCGCCGAGGAGCCCGGGTCACGGGAGCCGAAGCGGAAGCCGATCCCCCATAGCTCAATTGGCAGAGCAGCCGACTGTTAATCGGCAGGTTATTGGTTCGAGTCCAATTGGGGGAGCTCAGGAGGAGTGCTCTTCGGGAGCCCACTTCCTGCGCGTGGTACGGAAGTTGAGTACCGCGATCCCGCATAGCTCAATTGGCAGAGCAGCCGACTGTTAATCGGCAGGTTATTGGTTCGAGTCCAATTGCGGGAGCTGCACCGGGTCCGCCCGGTGACTGCTCAGAGCGAAGGCCCCTCGGACGACCGGGGGGCCTTCGTGTTGCCCGGGCCGCTGTCGCGTGCATCACCCCGGTGGCCCGCTGCCGGCGGGGATGCCCCGCGGAATCAGGCGGTCGCCTTCCGGTAGAGGTCGGAGACCCGCTGGTCGAAGGCGACGCTGTACGAGGTGCCCGGAGTCTCCCCGCCCTCCTGGTAGCCGCCGATCACGCCGACCACCGCGCCGTCGCCGGTCACCCACGGGCTGCCGCTGGTGCCGTCGGTGTAGCCGCCGCAGTCGAAGCGCTCCTGGGTGGAGCTCTGCGAGCTGGTGCGGACCGAGCAGGTGATCGGTTCGTCGCTCTCGTTGGGGTAGCCGGTCACCGAGACCGACAGCCCGACGCCCCGGCCGGTGCCGAGCGGGTTGCCGCCGACCGCGTCCTCGACCTGCCGGCCGTCGGCCGGGCCGACCGTGACGAAGGCCACGTCGTAGTCGGGGTCGTCGTCCGAGGCCCAGCGCGGGTCGACGGTGATCGACTGCACCTGCCAACTCCCGTACGGGGAGTACCCGTTGCGGTAGCCGGGAGTGAACACCAGGCCGTCCAGCAGGCCGACCCGCTGGTTCTGCACACAGTGCGCGGCGGTGACCAGCAGGTTGCGCCCGGGGCTGTGCACCACGCTCGCGGTGCAGGCCCGGGAGCCCTGCGGGCTGTGGATGGACAGGGTGCCGATCCGGTCGCGGGCCGGGCTCTGCTGGGCGACCTCGGCGTTCGGCGAGGTGTCCGACCCGGCACCGCACGCGGTGCCGGAGGCCAGCAGCAGGGCGGCCAGCGCGGTCGCTCCGGCCGCGCGCGGGGGCGGCACCGGGCGGGGGGCCATCGGCGCTCCGTCTCGTTCCTCGGGGCGGGCATCCGGGCCGTGCGTTCCGCCGTTCGAGAGGAAGATCTACCAGGCCGTGCCCGGCGGCGCCACTGCCCGGGGTGTTCGAAGACGGGCCCCGGGGCCCGTCAGCCGGTGGCCCGGTCGTAGAGGGCCTGGACCCGGTCGCCGAAGTAGCTGCTGTACGAGGTGTTCGGGCTGTCGCCGCCCTCCTGGTAGCCGCCGATCACGCCGACCACGGTGCCGGTCCTGGTGGTCGGGTCGAAGTCGGTGACCCACGGGCTGCCGCTGGTGCCGCCGGTGTAGTCGGGGCAGTCGATCCGCAGCTGGGTGGCGCTCTGCTCGGAGGTGGTGTTGGAGCAGGTGATCGGGACGTTGCTGCTGCCCGGGTAGCCGGTGATCCGCACCGGGACCTGGTAACCGCGGTTGACGCCCAGCTTGTTGGCGCCGAGCACCTGCTGCACCTGCTGCCCGTTCTGGGCCTGGACGACCGCGAAGGCGACGTCCATGTCCGGGTCGGCGTGGTCGTTCCAGCCGTCGTCCACGGTGACGGCCAGCAGCGGCCACACGCCGCTCGGGGTGTCCCCGTTGCGGTAGCCGGGGACGAAGACCAGGTCGCTGCGCTGGCCGATCTTCGGATCCCAGACGCAGTGGGCGGCGGTGACGATGAGGTTGAGCCCGGCGCTGTCCACCACACTGGCGGTGCAGAAGTGGTCGCCGTCCGCGTTGCGGGTGAACACCGCGCCGACCAGCCCGTTGAGCACGTTGGGCTTGGCGGTGCGGGTCACCCCGGTGTGCCTGGCGGCCGCCCCCCTGAAGCGCTGCTTGGTCCAGCCGTGGCTGTTCGCGGTGCTGGTCGGCGGTGCCGAGGTGACCGTCGGGGCGACACTGCCGGGCCGCGCCGCGGTGGTGCAGCCCGTCGCCGCGAGCGCCAGCACCAGGGCCCAGGCCGCTCCCGCCCCACGCATCGTCATCAGTCCAGGCTGCCCTGTCGGGCCCCTCGGCCGCCACCCGGGCGCCGCCGCCCGGAGAGGCGCGCACCGTCGGCGCCCAGGTGCGCCCCCGGCGCGCACCACGGGTGATCGACCGGCTATGCTGCCCGGGACGGCCTCGCGGGGCCGTCTGCTGCTGCCGTGGCCGGGAACCGGCGCGCGCGGCGAACCGGGGCGGTAGCTCAGCCGGTTAGAGCAGGGGACTCATAATCCCTTGGTCGTGGGTTCGAGTCCCACCCGCCCCACTCTTGATCTGATGCCTCGTCGGGCGAGGCTGGGCCACTGACCTGCGGAAATGTCGAAGTCGCCTGGGAAAACTGTAGGCGAATGACCGTCGGATGACGGTGATTACGCGCCGAGGTTCACCCGCATGGGAACGTTATGTGAACGTTACGCTGACGTTTGGCGGGCTGAGCAGCGCGGTCGCGGGCCGAGTGGTTCCGCCCCGTGGGCTGATCGGCGCAATCCCTTGGATCGGCGCCTCGAAGTATTCGGTGCCGGTGTAGGACCTCGCCGCCCCGGACCGCCGTTGAGGGCAGCGGGCCGCAGCACAGCGACAATGGATCAAGGCCGGGCCGACACCACCATCCGAACCGGCCAGTGGGCCGACCGGTGCGCCCTGATCCGGGCGGCTTGCGTACGACTGGTGCGCGCGGCGTCCCGCATCTCGTCACCGGCTACCTGCATCCTGCACGGCGCATTCGGTAGCCGAACCACAGAGCAGCCCAGGAGTTCCGTGGGTCGGCATGTGCAGGTGGCCACCTCCCCGAATGCCAATCCGAGGAGGTGGCCACGCCGAGCGAACATTCACTCCGCCAGAGCTGGGCGACCGGGGTCACAGAGCGCCCGCCTGATGCCAAGGTGGCCGGCGGCCGCTACCGCGACCGTAGATGAGTCCCTGCTTGAGTTCAGCTTCGTACGAGAGCGGTCCACTTCTGGGCGGGAGTGCCGTTGCAGTCCCAGAGTTGGAGTCGGGCGGTGTTGGTTGTGGTGCCGCCGGGGAGGTCGACGCATCGGCCGGATGCGGGGTTGTAGAGGCTGCCGTCGGGCCTGGGGACGAAGGTCTGCTGCGGGGCGCCGTTGCCGCAGTCCCAGATCTGCAGGGGGGTGCCGTTGGCGGTGCCGCGTCCGGTGGCGTCGAGGCAGTGGCCGAGGGAGCGAAGGCTGCCGTCGGGCTCGAAGGTCCACTTCTGGGCGTTGCTGCCATTGCAGTCGTACAGCTGGACGGCGGTGCCGTTTGCGGTGCTGCCGCTGGTGATGTCCACGCACTTGCCGGTCTGGGCGGTGTAGGTGATGGGGCTGTTCTCGGCGTAGGTGCTGAGGACGCCGGTCGGTCCGTTGGTCCAGGTGTAGTAGGGGTCGGTGGTGGTGGAATGGCCGGTGAAGATCTGGATGACGCCGCCTGGGGTCATGCTCCAGAGGGTGGGGGATCCGATGCCGGTGAGGTCGCCGTCGGAGCCGATGACGGGCCAGCTGGCGGCGGTGACGCCGTAGCCGATCTTGGTGTCGGTGGCGATGCCGGTCAGGGTCCGGTAGTTGATGTTGCCGCCGTAACCGTCGCTGATGGCGATGGTGCCGGTGGTGAAGGTGTAGCCGCGCAGGTCTCCGTTGCTCTCGTTGCGTGCCCACAAGCCGGGGTGGCCCTGGCCGGCCCAGTCACCGGGGGAGATCAGGTCCCAGCCCTTCCAGCCGGTTGCGGCGAGCTTGGTGGGCGAGCCGAAAGTGCCGTCGCTGACAGTGGGGTAGAACCAGAGGGCGCCGGTGCCGTCCGGGCTGGTCTCGACGGTGAACAGGCCGGTGCGGTTGAGGAACTTCTTGTTGGTGTCGAGGTTGGTGGTGCTGGGGTCGCCGCTGGCGGCGATCTGCAGCGTGGTGGACCAGTCGGTGGCGTTGTAGCCGGTGCAGTCGGTCAGCTTCGGGTCGCAGACGGGCTTAGCCACATGACTGTTGGCGTCGAAGACGCCAGTGATGCCTGCGTTTCCGGGGTTTTGGTAGTAGTAGAGGCTCTGGTCGCCGTCCTTGTGGACGATGAGGTCGTCGACGTTGTTGGCCCCGCGCAGGCTACCGCGGTGGGTGGTGTGGTAGTTGGCCCAGGAGTCGCCGCCGGGGGACTTGGCCTTTGGGGCGGCGAGCGGGGCTTTGGCCTGGGTGGCGGGGATGCTGTAGGCGCGCAGGTCGCCGTTGGGGTCGGCGGTGAGGATGTCGGGCAGGGCGTCGCCGGTGACGTCACCGAAGGTCGGCGCGGGGCTGTTGGGGTTCCACGGTGCGTAGAAGGAGTATTGCGCGACCGGGGAGAGGTTGCCGGCGTTGTCCTCGGCCTGGATGTAGAGGACGTTGGTGCCCCAGCGTCCCGGGGTCACCTGGATCTGGCCGGTGGGCATGGAGCTGCCGCACTGCCAGGAGGAGTCGACGAGCTGGGGGTCGAAGCTCCAGCGCAGGCAGACCACTCCGGAGGTGTAGGCGCCGCTGGGGTTGGGGTCGTGGGCGGTGAAGGGGATGCCGCCGCTCTGGCCGGCGTAGAGCTGGGGGGTCTGGCCGTTGCCGCTGGGCGGGAACTGCTTGCTGGTGTCGGTGACAGTCGTGGGGAAGGTGACGGTCGGCGGGGTGAGGTCGACCTTGAAGTAGCAGTTCGGTGTCGGGGCGGACCAGGGAGTGTCGTCCAGGCCGTCTTTGGCCTGCATGTCGTAGCCGTAGGCGTGGCCGTCCTGGATCAGGCCGGCGGGCAGTTGGAAGCTTGTGGTGCCGCCGCTGCTGACGTACGGCGTGTCGCCGCTCGCGCCGTTGGAGGAGTTGTAGTCCCAGATGTGGTCCCAAGTCTTGACCTGGGCCTGGGTGGGGCTGGTGACGGTGGCGTTGAGCCAGACGGCGTTGTTCTGGGCGGAACCGGCACCGAGCCAGGCCCAGTCGTTGGCGTTGCCGTCACCACAGGCCTGGTTCGTCGACGCGGGGCTGACCGTGGTGGGGGCGGGCCACACCGACGGGCTGGTAGGGACGTTGGGCACCCGGTCGTACATCACGGACAGCGCCGGCTGGTAGGTGAACCGCTTGAAGGCCAACTGGTTGCTCTCGTCGCCGTAGAGGCCGAACGTCAGCTGCCCGTAGTTGACGTACTGCTTCATCGCCCCGGTGATGTCGAAACTGAACGGCACGTTGCCGTAGCACGCTTGGTCGTGTCCGGAGCCGCCCACCGAGGCCGTATCGCCGAGCTGACCCCCTTGCTGTCCGGGCTGGTTGGACCAGGTCGTGCCGTAAGAGATCGGCCCGTTGGTCACGTAGAGATTGAGCGGGTACTTGTTGGTGCAGGACCAGTCGGCGGAGACGTACTCCTGCATGGTCATCGTCGCGGAGTGGATGACCGCACCGCCGAGCGCGCTGATGTCGAACTGGTAGAAGCTGCGCTCAATGTCGGCGGGGGAGCAGCTGCCGCCGTTGGGGTAGTAGCCGCACTTTCCGACGCCCGGGTGCTCGGCGTCCGTAGGGCCCTGGTGCATCCAGTTGCCGGGGCTGTCGTGGGCGGACTGGACCCAGGTCCAGGAGTTGCCTGTCAGGGTCCAGGGGAGGTAGTCGGGGTCGATGTAGTAGGGGGCGGTGCCGTGGGCCAGGAGGTCCTGGTCGGGGGTGAGGTCGATGCCGGCGTCGGTGGCCTTGACCGGCATGGTGGAGACCTTGGCGGCCGTCCCGGGGCCGGCGTCAGAGCTGGCGGTTGTGGCCTGGCCCGGATCCGTCGGTGCGGGTGCGGGTGTGTCTGCCGCGGCTGCCCTGAAGGTCAGGGCGGCCTTCGTCACGGTTGCGGGGGCGCTTGCGGCGGGTGCGGTGGTGCTGTCCCACATCTGCGGAGTGCGGGAGACCCAGCGGGGCTTACCGTCAGCGCCGACGACAGTGACGCTGCCGTGCTCGTCGCTCTTGACGGTGACGCCGTCCAGGGTGGTCCCGAAGTGCAGATTCTTCAGCATCGGGTTGGCAGCCGCGGCCTGCGTCTTGACGACCAGGACGGTGCTCAGCCCACCGAGCTTGGTGGCGGTGACCTTCAGGTCGATGTCGGGTGCCACGGACGGGTAGACCACGCTGTCACCGCTCACGGTGGGCGCGGGCAGTGCGAACGGGGCGGACAGCGCTAGTTTCTTTCCGTCCGAACTGGTCATGGTCGCCAGCGGCCCGTCCCCGCCCTTGGACAGCGCCACCTGCGCCGCCGCGGACTTGGGCGAGAACGTGCCGTCCTGGTTGACCGCGAGGGTGGCGTCCAGGCCCTGCCAAGCTCCATTACGGCGTACGCGCTGCTGCTCCAGGTGGCTGGTCAGAGCGAGGTGACCATCGGGAGTGGCGACGGTCTCGCTGTACTCGGTCGTGAGCGAGTCGACCGGGACGTTCTTTTGTGTGGCCTTGGCCTGGGCGATGGCCTGTTCGACCGCGTTGGCGGGCGGTCGTGACTGCGACTGCTTCACGGTCGCGGCGTCAATGGCGGCCTGCGAGGGCACGTTCGGTGCGTCGGCGGCTTGGGCGCTGAGGCCTGAGAGGCCGGTGGTGAGCGCGAGAACGGCTGCCGCGGTCAAGGCCCTGAGCGGGACGCCGTTGCAAAGGCGCTTTCTGGTCAAAGCGGGAAACTCCCCCCAAAGAACATGGATAGCCTGCATAGGCACAGGCCAGAGGCACCGTAGGGGGACGGACTGACATCGGCCAGTTCAAGTTCGATGTCGAAGTCCAGACTTGATGTGAAATGGCCGCTTCGTGCCCCTCTGTGAGAATCCTCACCATCGGATACGCCTTGACTGTGCGTCATCAAACCCCGCTAGCATTCGCCGGTTCGGATACAGGACGCACCTCCCGTATTCCGGGGGGACCAATGCTTGGGGGATATAAAAGCGTGTCAGTTATACAACGATCGGGCTTCGGGAAAGAAAAGAGCAGGAGGGGGAGACTGCGCGGACGGCTCGCGGCCGTCACAACGGCCGCCGTCGTCGGTTCTCTGCTCGCGCCCCTGCCGATCGCGGCTGCCGCGGGTGGGCCGGACTACTCGCGCACGTGGTCGCCGCCGAACACCGCCCTGCCAAAGACGCCCTCGGTCGCAGGGCAGAACGCGGCGCTGGTGCCGGTTGCGAAGCCGAAGCACCCGGTGCCGCCGACCTGGACTCCGCCGAAGGAATCGAAGTCGGTTCCGGGTGGCCACGCCTCGGTGACGCTCGGCTCCGCACCCGAGGCCCACCCTCTCGGCGAGGGTGAGAAGCCGAAGGCCGGTGCGGAGGCCAAGGCCTCGGGACTTCCGGTCACTGTCGCGCCGCTGGCCGGCTCGTCGGCGGCGGGCCAGACGATCCAGGTCGAGATGGCCGATGCCAAGGCCTCGGCCACCGCCGGCATCCCCGGCGTAGCCGTGACTCTCACCCGCCCTGGCTCAGGCGACGACGCACCGGTGCGCCTGGGAGTCGACGCCTCCAGCCTGGACAGTGCGTTCGGGGCGAACTGGGCAGCCCGGGCCCATCTGGTGGTCCTGCCCAGTTGCGCGACGACGACGCCGCAGGCCGCCGACTGCCGCAAGCAGACGCCGCTGGAGTCGCACTACGACCCGTCGGCGAAGAAGCTCGTCGCCGACGTCCCGCTGAACAGCACGGGCACCGCCAAGGCCTCGACCACTCCGGCCACCAAGACCACCACCGATGTCTCCGGTGCGGCCCGCGCAGTGTACGCAGGCTCCACCACCACGTCGACCACGGTCGGTGTGGTGTCCGGGGCTTCCAGTGGGGCCGGAACCTATGCGGCGACCCCGCTCGGGGTCTCCCAGGGCTGGACCGCGGGCGGGTCGTCGGGCGCGTTCACGTACGGCTACCCGGTGCAGGTGCCGCCGGCGCTGGCCGGTTCGGCCCCGAAGGTATCGCTGTCGTACGACTCGGCGTCGGTGGACGGGATGACCTCGTCGACGAACGCGCAGGCGTCCTGGATCGGTGACGGCTGGGACCTCGGTGCCGGCTTCGTCGAGCGTTCATTCAAGCCCTGTTCGCTGGACGGGATCACCGGCTCCGGTGACCAGTGCTGGAGCGGTGCGAACCTGACCATGTCGCTGGGCGGCCATTCGGGGCAGTTGGTGCCCGACGACTCCTCCTGCCAGGCCAACGCTCCGGCCACGATGGAGCAGGCGGCCTGCACGTGGCGGCTGAAGGACGACGACGGCACGAAGGTGCAGTTCCTGACCGGTGCCACGAACGGCACCTGGAACGGCTCCTACATCAAGGTCACCGACACCGACGGCACGGTGTCCTACTTCGGCCTGAACCATGTGCCGGACGCGAACGGCAACCCGACCACGCTGGGTGCGGACTCCGGCTCTGCGTGGACTGTCCCGGTCTACTCCCCCAACAGCGGGGATCCGTGCTACGACCCGGCCAAGGGCCAGGGATCGTGGTGCCAGACCGCGTGGCGCTGGAACCTCGACTTCGTCGTCGATCCGCACGGCAACCTGACCACCTACACCTACGCCCCGGAGACGAACTACTACTCCCGCGGCGGCGCCCAGAACAACGGCAACGGCACTCCCGCCGCCTACACCCGCGCCGGTGTACCGGCCACCATCGGCTACGGCCAGCTCCTCTCGGACCAGCTGAACAACAACGGCGCCTACAACCCCGCCGCGAAGATCGTCTTCAACACCTCCGAGCGGTGCGTCACCTCTACTTCGGCCTGTGACCCGTCCCAGCGCACCGCGGCCAACGCGGCGAACTGGCCGGACGTCCCGCTGGACCAGCAGTGCGACGCCACCAGCCCGTGCACGGTCTACGGGCCGACGTACTGGACCACCAAGTGGCTGACGTCCATCACCACCCAAGTGAAGGTCAACGGCACCTACCAGACCGTGGACTCCTACGCGCTCAACCACACGTTCATCAACGTGCAGAACGCCACCGAGAACACCCAGGTCCCGTGGCTCGCCTCCATCCAGCGCACCGGCCAGGACCCCCAGGCCACCGGCGGCCAGATCACCCTGCCGCCCGTGTCCTTCACCTCGCAGTTGCTGCCCAACCGCGTGGACGGCACCAACCTGGTCCCCGCACCGCCGGCCTACAACCGGCCGCGCATCCAGCTGATCACCACTGAGACCGGCAGCACCATCGGCGTCAACTACGCCCCCGCCGCCTGCTCACGGGTGAACAACGTCATGCCGGCCTCCGCCGACAGTGACACGCTCTCCTGCTTCAACGTCAAGTGGAATCCGCCCGGCTCCATCGCCGGCGCCACGCCGGTGGACGACTGGTTCCTGAAGTACCCGGTCGCGAGCGTGACCGTGAACCCCGGTGCTCCTCATTCGATTCCGATGGAGACCGATTACACCTACGGAAAGGCCGCCTGGCACCGCAACGACTCGCCGTCGACCCAGGACAAGAACCGCACCTGGGACCAGTTCCGCGGCTACGCCTACGTCACCGCGATAGCCGGCAGCGGCAACGACGGGCCGCAGTCGAAGAAGTCGACCACCTTCTACCAGGGCATGGACGGCGACCTCCTCGCGAACGGCACAAGCCGCAGCGTCCAGGTGGCCGGCCCAATGGGCGCAGGAGCCACCGACTCCGACTGGCTCTCCGGGCAGACCCGCGAGACTGACACCTACACCAGCGCCGACCCTGCCGGAACCGTCACCAGCTACACGGTGCAGTCCTTCAGCGGCGATCCGGTCACCACCGCCACCCACAACCAGGGCAACAACCTTCCCGCACTGCTCGCGCGGTACGCGACCACCACGACCGTGAGCACGACGAAGTCGCTCAAGGCCGACGGGACCTGGCAGTCCACCGCAACCACCACGACGACCGACCCCGCGCACGGCAACCGCGTCAGCACCTCACTCGACAGCGCCGACGGCCTGCCGGACATCTGCACCCGCACCAACTACGCCACCGGCGGGGACCCGCAAGTCCAGGAGCTCTCCTCCGAGTCGGTGGTGGTATCCGGCGCCAACGCCTGCACCGCCACGGCCACGGCGTCCAACACCATCTCCTGGACCCGGACCGTCTACGACGGCAAGGACTTCGGACAGCTCGGCGCGGCACACGATGCGACCGGCACACTGACCCTCGACCACTTCGACTCCAACGGAACCCCGCAGTTCAGCGCGATCAACGCGACGTACGACGGCTACGGACGCGCCACGAGCGCGACCGATCCCAACGCCACCGACAGCGCGCACCTGGGCGGTGCGACCGTCACCACCGCCTACACGGCGGCAGGCGCGGGTGAACTGCCCAACAGCGTCACCGTCACGACCCCGGCTCCCGCCGGCGCGAGCGACGCGACTACCGGACGCGTCACCACCACCACGTACGACACGGCGCGCTCGCTGCCACTGACAGTGACGGACGTCAACGGCCGCACGACCACCCAGGCCTACGACCAACTCGGCCGCGTGACCAGCGTGTGGCTGCCCGGCCAGGCCACCACCGCCAGCGCCAACAAGAAATTCGCCTACTCGCTTCCGGGCGTGGTCAACGGCGCTGCGGTGCCTCCGACCGTGACCACCTCCGACCTGACGTCGAAGGACTACTACACGGTCAAGATCGACATCATGGACGGTGAGGGACGGACCGTCCAGTCCCAGTCAACCCCCGCGCTCTCCGCCTACAAGGGCCGGCTGATTACCGACACGGTGTACGACTCGCAGGGCCGGGTCACCCGGGCGAACAGCCCCTGGTACAACGATGCGGCCGCGCCCAGCCCCACGCCGTTCGACACCGTCACCAACAAGGTCCCGGCGCAGACCTACAACGTCTACGACGGCCTCGGCCGCCCGGTGACCACGCAGTTCGTCGCCTACGGCGTCACCCAGACCACGACCGCCACCGCCTATCCCGGCGCCGACCGGACCGACGTCACACCGCCCGCGGGCGCCACCCCGACCTCAACCGTCACCGACGCACGCGGCCACAAGACCCAGCTCTGGCAGTACAAGACCCCCACCGCGACTGGCAACCAGGCCGACGCGGACATCACCACCTATTCCTACAATCCGGACGGCCACCTGGCCACGCAGAAGGACGCGGCAGGCAACACCTGGAGTCACGGCTACGACTTGCGCGGCCGGGAGACCTCGACCTCAGACCCGGACACCGGCACCGCCACCAAGACCTACGACACTGACGGCCATCTGGCCACCGTCACGGACGCGCGCGGGCAGACCGTGGCCTACACCTACGACCTGCTCGGCCGAACGACGGGCACCTACTCCGGTACGGTCGCGCCGGCTAACCAGCTGACCGGCTTCACCTACGACACTGTCGTCAAGGGCAAGCCCGCCACCTCCACCCGCTACGTCAACGGGGCCTCCGGCATCACCTACACCAGCTCCGTGCTGGCGTACGACACCGCCTACCACCCCACCAAGACCACCACCACGATCCCCGGCACCGAAATCGGCCAGGGCACAACCCCCTTCACCTACACCTACCAGGCGACCTACGACCCCATCTCCGGTGCGCCGATCTCCGACAGGCGCTCGGCCGTCGGCGACATCGCTGCCGAGGTGATCACCTACATCTACGACGTCAACGGGCCGCTGCGCAGTTACGGCGCGTTTGGAGGGGCCACCTACGACCTGTCCTCGGACTGGGACGCCTACGGCCGCAACATCCGCTCCACGATGAACCCCTGGGGCACCCAGATCGTCGTCACCAACACCTACGACGAGTCCACTGGCCGCCCTCTGCAGCAACTCGTCGACAAGCAGACCGCCTCCACCGGCGCGGTGCAGCAGCTCACTTACACCTATAATCCGGCCGGACAGCTCACGGCGATCCGCAACATCCCGGACAACACCCCGTCGTCCACCGACCTGCAGTGCTTCGGCTACGACTACCTCGGCCGCCTGACGAACGCCTGGACCGACACCGGAACACTCACCCAAGCCGCCCAGCCCACGGTCGGCGGAATCGGCGCCTGCGCCAACTCCACCCCGACCAGCGGCGTCCAGGCACCCCTTCGGACGACGGTCGGTGGGCCCGCCGCGTACTGGCAGAGCTACGGCTACGACCTCACCGGCAACCGCACCCAGCTCATCCAGCACGACCCCTCCGGTGACACCACCAAGGACACCACCACCAACCAGACCTACCCGGCCTTCGGGACCGTCAACACCCCGACCACCGCACCCAACACCGGCGGCGGCACCGGCGGCCCGCACGCCCTGACTGGCACCACCACCACTGCGCCGACCGGCACTACTGGCAGTAGCGCCCAGTACGACGCAGCGGGCAACACCACCGCCGTCACCGACACTTCCGGCACCGCCACCCTCGCTTGGAACAGCGAGGACAAGCTCGCCTCCTACACCAAGACAGGCACCGCCGGACCGACCACCTACCTCTACGACGCCAACGGCAACCAGCTCATCCGCCGCGACCCCGGCAAGACCACCATCAACCTCGGCGGCGACGAACTCGTTTACAACAGCAACGCCAACACCGTCACCGGCATCCGCTACTACCAGATCCCCGGCGGCATCACCCTAGTCCGCCAGGGCGGCACCACCACCTACCAAATCGCCGACCACCACGGCACCGGCATCCTTGCCCTCGACGGCACCACCCTCGCCGCGTCGCGGCGCCTGGCTGACCCGTTCGGCAACCCGCGCGGCACCCAGCCCGCCACTTGGGCCGGCGACCACGGCTTCGTCGGCGGTACCAAGGACGACGCCACCGGCCTCACCAACCTCGGCGCCCGCGAATACCAGCCCACCACCGGCCGCTTCCTCAACCCCGACCCGATCATCGACCTCGCGTCCCCACAACAGTGGAACGCCTACGCCTACAGCAACAACAACCCAGCCAACCTCTCCGACCCCAGCGGGCTGCGCCCTGATGGCGAGGTCGGCGGCTTCGGTAGCAAGGTCTCCCATAACCTCACCGAGACCTGGAGTCCCGACGGAAACGGCGGCTGGGACTGGCACGAGGACGTCGTCTACGGCGACATGGCCCAGGACAAGCCGTTCGTCGTTCACAACACGATCAACTTCAACGCCAAAAGCGACAGGCGTAAGCCCGCTTCCTCCTGGTCGTCCAACGACGTCAAGCCCGGGGGCAACGCCACCTGGGCCGCCGTCACCCACTTCGTGGGCGAGGTCACCGGTGTGAACGATGCCATCGACTGTGCCCACGGCTCATTGCAGGCCTGCATCGACACCGGACTCAACGTCATTGGATACAACAAGGCCCGGCTAGCCATGCGAGGAGCAGAGGCTCTGGCTAAGGAAGCCTTCCCAGAAACCGAACACCCGAGCATTCCACGCGGATGCAAGGGTGGTAACAGCTTTGCGCCCGACACACCCGTCCTCCTGTCTGACGGCACCGATAAACCCATCAGTGACCTACAGCCTGGCGACAAGGTCATCGCGACAGACCCGGAAACCGGCACGACGAACGTCGAACCAGTCACCAACACCATCGTTGGGTCAAACGACCGCGACTTCACAGACCTGACAATCAGCGGCCCCTCCGATCCGTTCAAGAGCTCTACAATCACCTCCACCCAGAAGCACCCCTACTGGGACGAGACCACCCAACACTGGACGAACGCCAACGAGCTCAAGGTCGGTGACCACCTACGGACCGCAGACGGCAAGACCGCAACCGTCCTCCAGGTCCACAACTACCAAACCAACCCGCAGCCCGCCCACAACCTCACCATCGCAGACGTCCACACGTACTATGTACTCGCTGGTACTACGCCGGTGCTAGTGCATAATTCCAACTGCGGCTCCTTTATGCAGATGTACGAGGGAGGCGGTGGGGTTATTGCAGATCTGAACAACGGTGCGTTGAGCATGGCGGTGGAGCGGGGCGGAAGCTCCGTTTCTGGTGGACAGATGTTCGCCGATGTCATGAATCATTTTGGCCCCGAAAATGTCACGTCATTCCAGGCTAAATGGGTCTCCGCAATGCCGAGCAATCTTGACGCCTTCAATGCAAATCTTAGGGCTGGAATGTCCTATGAGGATGCGGCTGCCAATACCTTCACTGGCCACATGAGTGGAAAGTATGGATTGACTGTTGTGACGGTCGATAGAAGTAAGCTCGTGGGCGAGTTCGGCAACTACACCAACGTTGAACCTGTATTTTCGCGACCTGTAGGGTAGGTGGGTGTCTTGACTGGTGAAGTCGCGCTGCGAGATCTCGTGACTGAGGGTGCAACCTTTTTGGAGGTGCTCGAATACCTGTCTCAGCGAGGCCCTCGCGCTCTTACACCGCTTGAGTTCCTCAGGGTGTTCCAGGAGGAGCTTGGAATCTCGTTCATCGAATCGCGGAACATGTTGGAGTATTTTGACCCCAGCATGAAACCGATTGTCGATGTGGAGCTCATCAACGAGCGCGGGCGCCTCCTTCTGCAGAGGTTCAATCCAATTGACTGACGGACACTGAATTTGGGGGAATGGCGCCTCCACTTGATTAGTGGAGGGATCGCTATCTCGGCTCGCATTGTGATAGGCGCGCCATTGGCGCATAGTCTGTTAAAATGTCGCGAATTGGTCATGTGAGCCACAAGGAAGGGCCTCGTCGAACGTCTCGGCGAGGCCCTTCTGAGCGTCTTGACGGCAGTAGTTGACGGCAACGTCATCCCTGAAGGGGCGGGGCCGGGTCAAGTGTCGGGGGCTTGCTTTTCGGCTGGTCCGGCTGGTTTTGGGCAGCTGCGAGCAAGGCGTCCCGTGGGTCAAGACGGAGCGCCCGCAGGCGGAGCCGAGGACGAACGGTCTTGACCCACGGGACGTCAGGCTCGCGACGATGTTGGTGCCGGGGCTGCTGGTGAGGTTGTGGATAGGTCCTGGTGGGATTGCGGTGGGGGTGTTCGGTGTCGTCTCCAGGGTCCGGGCGGGTGCCGGAGGGCAGGCCGTGGGCACGGCTGCCGGTCATCCCTTCGCCCCGCTGGTGGGGGAATGGAGCGGTGCGGCGTGCGGCCGGGCGGGGTCAATCAGCGGGGCGACCTCGCCGCCGGGGCGGGGGTCAGACGTTGCGCGACCTCGCGCCCGGACGCGGTACCGTGCCTGGTCATGCTGCGGCCTCGTTTGCGTGCAGGGCGCGGATCTCGCCGTCGCGCAGGCCGTAGTAGACCAGGGTCAGAAGTTTGCGGGCCACCGCGACGGTGGCGATGTTGCGACCACGCCGCTCGGTGATGGTGGCCCGGGCGGAGGTGAGCCAGGAGCCCGGGGGGATCTTCTGGGCGGCCTCGATGGCGGCCCAGCGCACCAGTGTGGAGCCCTGCTTGGTGATGTGTCCGCGGTGGACCTTGGTGTCCGACTCGCGGTGACGCGGGGTCAGACCTGCCCAGGAGCACAGGTGGGCGGCATCGGCGAAGCGGTCGATCTCGCCGATCTCAGCGACGAACACGGCGGCGAGAGTACGTCCGACGCCGGGGAAGCTCTGCAGTAGGCGGTAGCCGGGATGGGTGGCGAGGCGGGCTCGTAGCCAGCCGTCCGCCAGGTCGACCTCGAAGTCGTAGGCGTCGATCAGGCGCAGGGTGGCGTTCGCTCGGGCTCGGAACGGGGGGTCGAGCACGGCGCGGTCCAGCAGCTCGCGGCCGCGAACGCCGAAGATGTCGCTGACCGGCAGGTCGAGGCCCTGCTTGGCGAGGATGGCGTGGATCTCGGCCTTCAGCCCGGACCGCAGGGCCACACATTTGGCGCGGTGGCGGACCAGCTCGCGCAGTTGACGCACGGCTGGCGGGGCCAGGTATGCCTCGGGCAGGCGGCCCATCCGCAGCAGGTGGGCCAGGTCCGCGGCATCGCGTACGTCGTTCTTCACGCGTCGGTAGGCGAACCCCTTGATGCCGAGCGGGTGGGCCAGGTGGACGGTGGCGCCGGCGGCCTGGAGCGCATCGGCGGCCCAGTACCAGCCGTAGGTGGCTTCCAGCACCACGTCCGGGTCGGGACCGGCCTTGGCGATCTGGAGCGCCAGCGCTACCGGGTCGTTGTCGATCCGGACGCTCTCCAGGAGCTCGCCCTGATCAGTTTGTCTGACGATCACCGAGCGGCGGCGGTGCAGGTCGATACCGACGTACTGCCGCCCGGCGTACTCTGCACACACAGGGGCCTCCATCGTTGTGCAGGTTGCATGGACAAGCCCAGTGTCGCCCGACGCCGGGAGCGCCCACGAGGAGCGGAGGCCCCGCCCCTTCATCGCATCAGCGGAC
Organism: Kitasatospora sp. NPDC053057; assembly: GCF_044546945.1. Lineage (NCBI taxonomy): Bacteria > Bacillati > Actinomycetota > Actinomycetes > Kitasatosporales > Streptomycetaceae > Kitasatospora > Kitasatospora sp. NPDC053057. The sequence continues at coordinate 104,787 of NZ_JBITZP010000029.1, forward strand.
GGGTGCTGCACAAAGCGGTGGCTCGTCGCTGTCGTCGGGGTCGGTGGCCGCCCCGGAGGGCTTGCCGAGGGTGCGGCCGAGGAGGTCGATGGCGTCGCGCTGGAGGCGGAGGCGGACGTGGGCGTAGACGGTGGCGGTGACGCCGATGTGGGCGTGGCCGAGGAGTTCCTTGATGACGACGAGTTCGACGCCTTGTTCCAGGAGGAGGGTCGCGGTCGAGTGCCTCAGGTCGTGGGTGCGCCGTGAGGCGCTGTGGTTCGAGTGGAGGTGAGAGACCTTCACCGCTGATCCTGTCGCAGCAGGACGGTGGAGCTGGGGGC
>NZ_JBITZP010000030.1:0-99821 GCF_044546945.1 Kitasatospora sp. NPDC053057
GATGTTTTCCGCTCCGTTTTCCGGGGCTTCGTCATCCAACTCGCTGCTGTCTTCTGCGGCTTGACGCCCCGTCCGACGTTTCAAACTCTAGCCGATCCCCGCTCCGAAAAGCGAATCCAGCCGAGTCCGACCGCAATCCGATAAAACGAGCACGCCGAATAAGCACCGAGCCGTGACGCGAAAAGCGAAACGACCGGCACGAACCGAGAAGTGGTGTTTCAAGGGATTGGCTGCCCCGGGACCGTCCGCGCAGACGCGTGTCCGGTGCTCCCTGCCAGGCAGCTCGAAGAACTGTACGCGCTTCGGCGGCCGGACGCAAACGACGTGCAAAAGGGGCCGGCCGGACTCCTGGGAGGGGTCCGGCCGGCCGCACCAGGGGGCTCAGCTGTTGGTGGGGAAGCCGAGGTTGATGCCGCCGTGCGACGGGTCCAGCCAGCGCTGGGTCACGGCCTTGCCGCGGGTGAAGAACTGCACGCCGTCCGGGCCGTACGCGTGGGCGTCGCCGAACAGAGACGCCTTCCAGCCGCCGAAGGAGTAGTAGGCGACCGGTACCGGGATCGGCACGTTGATGCCGACCATGCCGACCTCCACCTCGAACTGGAAGCGCCGGGCCGCGCCGCCGTCGTTGGTGAAGAGGGCGGTGCCGTTGCCGTACGGGTTGGCGTTGATCAGCGCCAGGCCCTCGTCGTAGGAGGCGACGCGCACGACGGAGAGGACCGGACCGAAGATCTCGTCGTTGTAGACGGACATGCCGGGCTTCACGTGGTCGAACAGCGTGGGGCCGAGCCAGAAGCCGTCGCTGGTCGGGCTGCCGTTCCGGTCCTCGGGGGCGACCGGGTGCTTGCGGCCGTCCACGGCGAGCTCGGCGCCGTCGGCTACGCCGGACTCGACGTAGGAGGTGACCTTGTCGCGGTGCTGGCCGGTGACCAGCGGGCCCATCTCGGAGTCGCCGTTGCAGCCGGGGCCGACCTTCAGGGTGGCGATCCGCTGCTTGATCTTGTCGACCAGCTCGTCGCCGACCGGGTCGACCGCGACCAGGACGGAGACGGCCATGCAGCGCTCGCCGGCCGCGCCGAAGCCGGCGTTGACGGCGGCGTCGGCGGCCAGGTCGAGGTCGGCGTCGGGCAGCACCAGCATGTGGTTCTTGGCGCCGCCCAGGGCCTGCACGCGCTTGCCGTAGCGGGTGCCGGTCTCGTAGACGTAGCGGGCGATCGGGGTGGAGCCGACGAAGCTGACGGACTTGATGTCCGGGTGCTCCAACAGACGGTCGACGGCCACCTTGTCGCCGTGCACCACGTTGAAGACGCCGTCCGGCAGCCCGGCCTCCTTCCACAGCCCGGCCAGGAAGTTGGCCGCGGACGGGTCCTTCTCCGAGGGCTTCACCACGACGGTGTTGCCGGCCGCGATGGCGATCGGGAAGAACCACATCGGCACCATGGCCGGGAAGTTGAACGGCGAGATGACCGCGACCGGGCCGAGCGGCTGACGGATCGAGTAGACGTCGATGCCGGTGGACGCCTGCTCGGTGAAGCCGCCCTTGAGCAGCTGCGGGATGCCGCAGGCGTACTCGACGACCTCCAGGCCGCGGGCGATCTCGCCCAGCGCGTCCGAGTGCACCTTGCCGTGCTCGGACACGATGATCGAGGCCAGCTCGTCCCGGCGGGCGTTCAGCAGCTCGCGGAAGGCGAAGAGCACCGTGGTCCGCTTGGCCACCGAGGCGGTGCGCCACTCGGCGAAGGCCGAGGCCGCGGCGGCCACGGCCTGGTCGACCTCGGCGATTCCGGCGAAGTCCACCTGGCCGGCGACCTGGCCGGTGGCCGGGTCGAAGATGTCACCGCGACGGGGCGCCGCACCGGCGGTGGCGACCGGCTTGCCGCCGATCCAGTGAATGATGTGCTTGCTCAAGTCCGTCTGCCTCCGAAGTCCCGGGCGGCGTCCTGCCACCGGTCCGGTCTGGCGCCGCCCGCGAGAGGGCCGGGCGACGGAAATTCACGGGGCTACCGCGCTCGTCTCCCAGTCTGGTGGCCGCCGGGGCACGGCTCAACGAACAGGCTGACGGGGATCACGGATTCAGCCTTACAGGTCGTCCGGTCGCTGCGCCGAACGTGTGAAGCCGCCCGACACCGGACGGATCCGGGGCGCCTCAGGACTCCTCCTCCAGGTAAGGGTCGTGCAACCCGTCCGCGGCCTCCTGGGTCTCCAGCAGGTCCAGCCGCAGGTCCTGCGCCCAGGCCAGCGCCCACCGCTTGAGCCCGTCCACCGCCCCGGCCTCGACGCCCCGGGCGCGGAACCGGCCGTCCGCCGCCTCGGCCAGCGTCTCCAGCCGGTCGGCGAGCCCGCCCGGCTGAAAGTCCGGGTCCAACTCCGCAGCCAGGGCGAGCAGTTCGCCCTCCCGGTAGTCGTGGGCGAGGGCGTACACGTCGATCAGGTCGCGCGGCATGCCCCGGTCGACCAGCAGCGCGGTGGTGAGCGCCGCCGCGTCCTCCAGGGCGACCACCGGCAGGACCACCGGCGGCTCGCCGGGCTCCAGTGCGCCGAAGTCCAGCCGGACCGGCCGGTGGCCGAGCGGTTCCTTCCGCAGCTCCACCGAGTGCGACCGCCCGCCCAGCGCCAGCCGTACGGTCAGCTGTTCCAGGCGCGGCGTTCCGGGCCGCTCGGCGACCCCGCCACCGGCTGCGCGGTACGCCTCCGCCAGCGCGGCGGCCACCTCCGGCAGGTCGGCGCCGCCGGTGGCCAGGGTGAGTCCGTCCTGCGGGCAGGCCGGGACGCCGTGGGCGCGCAGCGCGTGCCCACCGGCCAGCGCCAGCCCGTACCGGGCGCAGACGGGCCCGGCCAGGGCGGCCAGGCGCAGCTGGGCGGGCCCCGGTCGGAGGGACGCGTCGACGGCGTGCGGGGCGGTGGTCACGTTTCCAGTCTGACCCGAGCGCCCGCCCCGCGCGCCGCTGCTGTGAGGCTGTCGCGGCGCTACCAGCCGCTGAGCCCGGCCGCCGCCTCGTGCAGGGCCAGCTCCAGCAGCACGGGGTCGTTGAGCCGCCCGGAGCCGTCGGGCGGCACTAGCCAGCGCACGCCCCGGCTTCTGCGGCCGGGGTGGGGGACGACGATCCAGGTGCCCTCCCCCGCGCAGCGCACGCCGGTGCCGATCCAGCGGGCGGCGGTGCCGACGGGCACCAGGAAGCTGACGTGCTCCTCCCCGGAGTCGGTGAGGACCGGGCCGCAGGAGCCGGTGTCCAGGACGTCCAGGGCCGGGCGCCCGAGCCGCCCGGGGACGGCGAGGACGTCCCAGCGGCGCCCGGCCGGCAGCAGCGTCAGGCCCAGCCCGGTGCGTTCCCACTGCGCCCGGAAGGCCGCCGGGTCCGGTGCCACCCGGGTGAGCCAGTTCAGTCCGGTGCTCTCCATGTCGTGTCCCCGCTTCTCGCCGTTCGTACTGGTCGGGCGCGGCGGGATGCCGAGACCCGCCGTCACCAAGGAGAGGCGGACGGCGGGTCCCTCTTACACGACTGGCGGGGTCAGCTGTCGAAGCCGAGCCCCAGCCGGTCGAGGGTGCGCAGCCAGAGGTTGCGGTGGCCGCCGTTGCGGTCGGCGCGCTCCAGCGAGCGGGCGGTGATCTCGATCCCGGCCCAGCGCACCGGTTCGGGCGGGAACGGCAGCGGCTTGGAGCGCACCATGTCCAGCGAGGTGCGCTCGGTGCGCTCGCCGGCGAGCAGGTCGAGCATCACCTCGGCGCCGAAACGGGTGGCGCCGACGCCGAGCCCGGTGTAGCCGGCGGCGTAGGCGACCCTGCCCCGGTAGGCGGTGTCGAAGAACGCGGAGAACCGGCTGCAGGTGTCGATGGCGCCGCCCCAGGCGTGGGTGAAGCGCAGCCCCTCCAGCTGCGGGAAGCAGCGGAAGAAGTGGTTGGCCAGGGTGCGGAAGGTCTCCGGCCGTTGGTCGTACTCGTGCCGGACGTGGCCGCCGTAGTGGTAGACCGCGTCGTAGCCGCCCCAGAGGATCCGGTTGTCGGCGGAGAGCCGGAAGTAGTGGAACTTGTTGGCGCTGTCGCCGAGCCCCTGCCGGCCGCGCCAGCCGATCGCGGCGAGCTGCTCGTCGCTGAGCGGCTCGGTCATCAGCGCGTAGTCGTACACCGGGACGACGTACGGACGGACGCGCTTGAGCAGGGACGGGAACACGTTGGTGCCGAGCGCGACCCGGCGGGCGAAGACCCGGCCGTACGGGGTGCGGACGGCCATGCCGCTGCCGTGCTCGCGCAGCTCGGTGGCCCGGGTGTGCTCGAAGATCCGTACGCCCTGGCCCAGGCAAGCCTCCTTGAGGCCCCAGGCGAGCTTGGCGGGGTGGACCATCGCCACCCCCTCCTTGTCCCAGAGGCCGCCGAGGAAGGTCGGCGAGTTCACCTCGGCGCGCAGCTGATCGGCGTCCAGGACGGTGAGGTCGAAGCCGTGGCGGGCGACGGCCTCGGCGATCTCGTGCAGTTCCTCGACCTGGTGGGGCTGGGTGGCGACGTCGATCTCGCCGGTGCGCTCCCATTCGGCGTCGATGCCGTAGCGCTTGAGGGTCGCCTCGATGCCGTCGAGGTTGGCGGCGCCGAGTCGTTCCAGCTGGGCGAGTTCGGCGGGCCAGCGCTGCAGGCCGTTGCCGAAGCCGTGGGTGAGGCTGGCCGCGCAGAATCCGCCGTTGCGCCCGGACGCGGCCCACCCGACCTCGTTGCCCTCGACCAGGACGACGTCCAGTGACGGGTCGCGTTCCTTGGCGATGAGGGCGGTCCACAGGCCGGAGTAGCCGCCGCCGACGACCAGCAGGTCGCAGGTGGTGTCGCCGACCAGGGCGGGCAGCGCCTGCGGCCGGCCGGGGTCCTCCAGCCAGAAGGGGGTGGGCCTGGCGTCACTGAGTGCGCGGGCGGAGTCCATGCATTATCAGCCACTTTCCACGGATAGATGACGGTACGAGCCACCGCTGACCGACCGTATGTCAGGCGGTGGCCTTCCGGCGGTTGCCGAGCCACTGGCCGGCGACGGTCAGCGCGACCGCGGCGACGAACATCGCGGTGCCGATGACGTTCACCTGCACCGGGATGCCCCGCTGCGACGCGCCCCAGACGAACATCGGGAAGGTGACCGTGGTCGGGCCCGAGTTGAACTGGGTGATGATGAAGTCGTCGAAGGAGAGCGCGAAGCTGAGCAGGGCGCCGGCGGCGATGCCGGGGGCGGCCAGCGGCAGGGTGACCCTCAGGAAGGTCTGGGCGGGGGTCGCGTAGAGGTCCTGGGCGGCCTGTTCGAGCCTCGGGTCCATGCTCATCACGCGCGCCTTGACGGCCGTCACCACGAAGCTGAGGCAGAACATGATGTGCGCGATGAGGATGGTGGTGAAGCCGAAGGGGATGCGCATGTTCAGGAACAGCGTCCCCAGCGAGGCGGCCATGACCACCTCGGGCATGGCCATCGGCAGGAAGATCATCGCGGTGGTGGCCGAGCGGCCGCGGAAGCGGTAGCGGGCCAGCGCGAAGGCGACCATGGTGCCGAGCACGGTGGCGCCGATGGTGGCGAGCACCGCGATCCGCAGGCTGAGCGAGAGCGACTGGCACATGTCGGCCACGCCGCAGGGGTTGGTCCAGGCGTCGGTGGAGAACTCGTTCCACTCGTAGTTGAACTTGCCGACCGGCTTGTTGAACGAGAAGGCCAGCACGACCAGGTTCGGCAGCACCAGGTAGGCGAGGGCCAGCAGGCCGGCCAGCACGACCAGGTGGGCGCGGACCCACTTCAGGGTGCGGGACATCAGACCAGTTCCTCCGTCCCGGCCTTGCGCATGTAGACCGTCACCATGCCCAGGATCAGGGCCATCAGGATGAAGCTCAGCGCGGCCGCCGTGGGGTAGTCGAGCACGTTCAGGAACTGCTTCTGGATGCCGTTGCCGACCATCTGCTCGCTCGGCGAGCCCAGCAGCTGGGCGTTGATGTAGTCGCCGGAGGCCGGGATGAAGGTGAGCAGGGTGCCCGCGACCACGCCCGGCAGCGAGATCGGGAAGGTGACCTTGCGGAAGGTGGTGAACGGCCGGGCGTAGAGGTCGCCGGCCGCCTCGTGCAGCCGGGGGTCGATCCGCTCCAGCGAGGTGTACAGCGGCAGGATCATGAACGGCAGGAAGTTGTAGGTCAGGCCGCAGACCACGGCGAGCGGGGTGGCGAGCACCCGGTCGCCGGAGGTGAGCCCGAGCGCGTTGGTGACGTCCAGGACGTGCAGGGTGTTGAGCGCGCCGACCACCGGGCCGCCGTCGGACAGGATGGTCTTCCAGGCCAGCGTGCGGATCAGGAAGCTGGTGAAGAACGGCGCGATGACCAGGATCAGGATGACGTTGCGCCAGCGCCGGTTCGCCTTGAAGGCGATGGTGTACGCCAGCGGGTAGCCGATGACCAGGCAGAGCACGGTGGCGATGGCCGCGTAGGAGAACGAGCGGACGAAGTGCCACTTGTACTCGACCAGGGCGTCCCAGTAGGTCGAGAAGTGCCAGGTGACCTTGAAGCCCTCCTCCAGCGAACCGGTCTGCAGCGAGGTGGACCCCTGGTACAGCATCGGCACGACGAAGAAGACGACCAGCCAGGCGATGCCGGGCAGCAGCAGCCAGTACGGGGTGAGCTTGCGCTTCGGCTTCGAGGGCGTGTCGGGCAACGGGATGACCTGCGGCGGCGCGGCCGGGGTGGTGGCGGTCACGCGGCCTCCTCCGCGGTGCCCGCGTCGATCGCCTGCGCGGCGTCCAGGGCGAAGGAGTGCGCCGGGTTCCAGTGCAGCTGCACGGCGGCGCCGGGGACGATCCGGGCGTCGCGCTCCATGTTCTGCTCGAAGACGGTGACCTCCTGGCCGCCGTCGGTGCGCACCACGTACTGGGTGGAGACGCCGATGAAGCTGGAGTCGAGGACGGTGCCGGCCAGCTTGTTGCGGCCCTCGTCGACCTGCTCGGTGGCGTGGGTGATGGTGATCTTCTCCGGGCGCACGCCCAGGTGGACCCGCCCGGCCCCGGTGGCGCAGCGCGCCTTCGGCAGCGCGAGGCGGGTACCGGCCACGGTGACCAGCAGGTCCTCGCCCGCGCCGCCGGTGACCTCGGCGGGCAGCAGGTTGGACTGGCCGAGGAAGTTGGCCACGAAGGTGGTGGCGGGGTTCTCGTACAGCTCGGCGGGCGCCCCCAGCTGCTCGACCCGGCCGCCGTTCATCACCGCGATGGTGTCGGCCATGGTCATGGCCTCCTCCTGGTCGTGGGTGACGTGCACGAAGGTGATGCCGACCTCGGTCTGGATCCGCTTGAGCTCCAGCTGCATCTGGCGGCGCAGCTTGAGGTCGAGGGCGCCGAGCGGCTCGTCCAGCAGCAGCACCTGGGGGTGGTTGATCAGCGCGCGGGCGACCGCGACGCGCTGCTGCTGGCCGCCGGAGAGCTGGTGCGGCTTTCGCCGGGCGTACTGGCCGAGTTCGACCAGCTCCAGCATCCCGTCGACCTGCTTCTTGACGTCCTTCTTGCCGCGTCGGCGCAGGCCGAAGGCGACGTTCTCGAAGACGTCCAGGTGCGGGAAGAGCGCGTAGCTCTGGAAGACGGTGTTCACCGGGCGCTTGTACGGGGGCAGGGGGGTGACGTCCTGGCCGCCGATCAGGACGGTGCCGCTGGTGGGCTCCTCCAGGCCGGCGATCATGCGCAGGGTGGTGGTCTTGCCGCAGCCGGAGGCGCCGAGCAGGGCGAAGAAGGAGCCCTGGGGGACGGTCAGGTCGAGCGGGTGGACGGCGGTGAAGGAGCCGTAGGTCTTGCCGATGCCGGTGAGGCGTACGTCGCCGCCGGTCGCGTCGCGCAGCTGGTCTGTCATGGGGTGTCTTCCTGGGCTGTCTGCCGGCAGTGTCTGTTTTCCGAGTGGGGTCAGGCGCCGATGAGCTTGGAGAACTTCTGCTCGAAGTCGCTCTCCTCGCCCTCGGTGAGGGTGCGGAACACGTGCGCCTTGGCCGCCATCTCGGGGGTGGGTACGACCAGCGGGTTGGCCGCGCTGTCCGGGGCGAGGGCGGCGAGCTCGTCCTTCATCCCGGTGACGGCGGAGACGAAGCCGATGCCCGCGACCAGCTGCGCCGCGATCTTCGGCTGATAGTAGAAATCGATCAGCTTTTCCGCGTTCGTCTTGTGCCGCGCCTTCGCCGGGACCAGCATGTTGTCGGTCGAGGCGAGGTAGCCCTTCTCCGGGATGGCGAACTCGATGTCCGGGTTGTCGGCGCGCAGTTGGATCAGGTCGCCGCCCCAGGCGACGCAGGCGGCGATGTCCCCGGAGGACAGCTCCTGGCCGTAGTCGTTGCCGGTGAAGCGGCGGATCTGCTTGCCGTCGACGGCCTTCTGCAGCCGGGCGACCGCGGCGTCGTAGTCGTCGGCGGTGAACTTCGCCGGGTCCTTGCCCATGTCCAGCAGGACCATCCCGATGCTGTCGCGCATCTCGGAGAGGAAGGTGACCCGGCCCTTGAGCTCGGGGTCGTCCAGCAGTTGGGAGACGCTGGTGACCTCCTTGCCCCTGGTCGCCTTCCGGTTGTAGGCGACCACGGCCTGGATGCCGGCCCAGGGGTAGGTGTAGAGCCGGCCCGGGTCCCAGTCGGGGGCACGGAAGCGGGCCTCGATGTTGGTGATCGCGGTGGTCACGTTCGCCGGGTTCAGCTTCTGCGCCCAGCCGAGCCGGATCAGCCGGGCGGCCATCCAGTCGGTGAGCACCACCAGGTCGCGACCGGTGTCCTGGCCGGCCGCCAGCTGCGGCTTGACCTTGCCGAAGAACTCGACGTTGTCGTTGACGTCCTCGTTGTACTTGACCTTGATGCCGGTGGCCGCGGTGAAGGCGTCCAGGGTGCCGTGCTTCTGCTTGTCCTTCTCGTCGGTGTCCACGTACAGCGGCCAGTTGGAGAAGTCCACCTCCTTCTCGCTGTCCGAGAGGTCCTTGGCGGCGTTGGCGGTCGAGTCGCCGGTCGCCCGCGGCGCCGCGGGGATGCCGCAGGCGGCCAGGGTGCCCGCCCCGGCGGTCAGCGCGGCGGCGCGCAGCAGGGTGCGGCGGCCGACCGCGGCCCGACCGCTGGTCAGACTGCGTTCCCAGGCCCTGCGGACCGGTTCGGGCAGACCGTCGGTGAGTTCGTTGAACGCCTTGAACGCCATGGAACGGGCCTCCTGGGGGAAGAGGGTGCGTGGGGGGAGCACCTGGCCGAAGGGGTTATCGGTCTCCGAAGACGGTGCGGTGCCAGTCCTTGCGGGCGACCGCGGTGGTGTCGAACATGACGTGCTTGACCTGGGTGTACTCGTCCAGCGAGTACTGGGACATGTCCTTGCCGTAGCCGGACGCCTTGTAACCGCCGTGCGGCATCTCGCTGATGATCGGGATGTGGTCGTTGACCCAGACGCACCCGGCGGCGATCTCCCGGGTGGCGCGCAGCGAGCGGTGCACGTTGCTCGTCCAGGCGGAGGCGGCCAGGCCGTACGGGGTGTCGTTGGCCAGCCGCAGGCCCTCGTCGTCACCGTCGAAGGGCAGCACCACCAGCACCGGGCCGAAGACCTCGCCCTGCACCACCTCGCTGTCCTGGGCCGCGCCGGTGATCAGGGTGGGCGCGTGGTAGGCGCCCCGGGTGAGGTCGGCGCCGTCGTGGCCCTTCGCGGGCGCGGGGCCGCCGGTGACCACGGTGGCGTAGGAGCGGGCGCGCTCCACGAAGCCGGCCACCCGGTCTCGGTGGGCGTACGAGACCAGCGGGCCGAGGTCCGTGTGGGGGTTGCGCGGGTCGCCGATCCGGATCGCCGCGTACAGCTCGGCGACCCCGGCCACGAAGGCGTCGTAGAGCGGGCGTTGGACGTACGCGCGGGTGGCGGCGGTGCAGTCCTGGCCTCCGTTGATCAGCGAGGCGGCGACGGCGCCGTGCACCGCGGCGTCCAGGTCGGCGTCGTCGAAGACCACGAACGGTGCCTTGCCGCCGAGCTCCAGGTGGGTGCGCTTGACGCTCGCGGTGGCGAGTTCGGCGACCCTCCTGCCGACGGCGGTGGAGCCGGTGAAGGAGACCATCGCGACGTCGGGGTGGCGGACCAGGTGCTCGCCGGCCGTGCGCCCGGCGCCGGTGACCACGTTGACCACGCCGTCCGGGATGCCCGCCTCGGTACAGGCCCGGGCGAACATCAGCGAGGTCAGCGGGGTCAGCTCGGCCGGCTTGAGCACGATGGTGTTGCCCGCCGCGATCGCCGGGAGGATCTTCCAGGCCGCCATCTGCAGCGGGTAGTTCCACGGCGAGATCGAGCCGACCACGCCGATCGCCTCGCGCCGCACGTAGGACGTGTGGTCGCCGGAGTACTCGCCGGCCGCCTTGCCCTCCAGGCTGCGGGCGGCGCCGGCGAAGAATGCGGCGTTGTCGACGGTGCCGGGGACGTCGAACTCGGTGGCCAGCTTGACCGGCTTGCCGGTCTGCGCGGTCTCCACCCGGGCGAGGTCGTCCGCCGCGTCGGCCAGTACGGCGGCCAGCCGGGTGAGCACCTCGGACCGGGCGCCCGGGGTGGCGGAGGCCCAGCCGGACAGGGCGGCCTTGGCGGCCGCGACGGCGACGTCCACGTCCCCGGCGGTGGCCAGCGCGACCTGCTCGACCACACTGCCGTCGGCGGGGTTGACGACCTGGAAGGGTTCGCCGCTGCCGCGGGTCTGACGGCCCGCGATGTACTGCGCGCCCGCGCCGAAGTCGGTCAGGTCCATCTGGGTTCCTCCAAGTGCCGGCGGTTCGACCACGCGGTGCGGCGAAACGCTTCCGCAGTGGGGGCCTGCGGTCCCGCTGACCTTGCCAATTGCGGGGTTGACGTGACAAGGGTCACTTCGACACTCTCGGCGCGAAGGGCCTTACAGAGTGCAAGGCTCTTCGCAGGGCGACAGGTCGTCGGGGCGATGATGATTCACCTGACACCCTGTCCACCCCGCCCCCGTCGTCCCCTCCTCCCCCTCCCTCCTCCCCGGCCCTGGAGGCCCGCGATGCTCCCCACCGTCGCCCGAGTGCTCGACCTGGAGGTGATGCGGCGCGGCCTGCCCCAGGTGGTGGCCGGCGCCGACCGCCTGGAGCGGCCGGTCCGCTGGGTCCACGTCATCGAACTGCCCGATGTCGCGGGGATGCTGCAGGGCGGCGAACTGGTGCTGACGACCGGCATCGCGCTGCCCGAGGACCGCGAGGGCCTGGTCCGCTACGTCCGCGACCTGGACGAGGTCGGCGTGGCCGGGCTGGTGGTCGAGTTCGGCCGGCGCTACTTCGACTCGCTGCCGCGCGCCCTGGTGCACGCCGCCGAGCAGCGCGGGCTGCCGCTGATCGCGCTCCGCCGCGAGGTGCGCTTCGTCGCCGTCACCGAGGCCGTGCACGCCCTGGTGGTGAACGCCCAGTTGGAGCAGCTGCGGGTCTCCGAATCGGTCCACCAGGTCTTCAACGAGCTGGTGGTGGAGGGCGCCGAGCCGCCCGAGGTGATCCGCCAGGTGGCCCGGATGGCCGGCGCGCCGGTGGTCCTGGAGAACCTCGCCCACCAGGTGCTCGCCCACGACACCGCCGGACGCCCGGAGGCCGAGCTGCTGGAGGACTGGGAGCGCCGCTCGCGCGGGGTCCGTCCGCCCGGCCGCACCGGCCACGACCCGCGCAGCGGTTGGCTGGTCACCACCGTCGGCGCCCGCGGCCAGGACTGGGGCCGGCTGGTGCTGGTCCAGGAGCCGGGCCCGCTGCCGGAGGGCGAGCCGCACCCCCACGCCATGCTGCTGGAGCGCGGCGCCTCCGCGCTGGCGCTCAACCGGCTGGTGGTGCGCGACCGGGAGAGCCTGGAGCGGCAGACCCACCGCACCCTGCTCTCCGGCATCCTGACCCACGCGCTGACCGTCTCCGAGGTGGCCCTGCGCGCCCAGGCGCTCGGCGTCCCGCTGGACGGCCGACGGCTGGTCGGCGTGGTGCTGCGCCAGCGCCGCGGGCCGATCCCCGCCGCGCTGGAGGCCCAGGCCCGACTGCGCGACTTCACCGAGCTGGCCGCCGGCGCCGTCCGGGCCTGCCGGCTCTCCGCCCTGGTCGGCGCGCTGGACGACGAGGGCGTCGGCCTGCTGATCGCGCTCGGCGCCCAGCAGGACGAGCACACCGCACTGGACGCCTTCTCGGCCACCCTGCGCCGGATGTCCGCCGAGGCCGGCCGGGAGGGCGCCGACGCCCCGGGCCCGGTGGTCGCGGTCGGCTCCTCGGTCGGCTCGGTCCGCGACGCCCGGCGCACCCTGCTGGAGGCCGCCCAGGTCGCCGACGCGGCCCTGCACGACGCGCCCGGCGGCGGCCGCACCGCCTCCTACTACCGGCTGCCGGACGTGCGGTTGCGCGGCCTGCTCCACCTGCTGCGCGACGACGCCCGCCTGCAGACGTACGTGGAACGGGAGTTGGGCCCACTGCTGGCCCACGACGCCGAGCACAACGGCCAGTTGGTGCAGATGCTGCGGATCTACCTGGAGCAGGGCCGGAACAAGTCGGCGGCGGCCGACGCCGCCCACCTGTCCCGGCCGTCCTTCTACGACCGGCTGCACAAGGTCGAGCGGATCCTCGGCGTCGACCTCGACCAGGTGGAGTCCTGCCTGTCCCTGCACGTGGCGCTGCTCGCGCTGGACGCCGTCCGCCGGTAGGACTTCACACCCCGTGATGCGCCCCCAGACCTTGTGCAGCTCCGGCCGCTCGGCCGAGGTGACCTCGCGCATGCCGTGCAGCCGGCCGCACATCTCCTCGGTCGGGAACACCAGCAGCAATACCTGAAGACTGAGCTGGCCGTAAGCATCACACCGACGGCCGACCCAGACACCGGTACTGCACGCCGAGCAGCGCCGCCCCGCCGAGCACCGAACGTCGGCGCACGAATCGGGAGTTGGGGAAGCGTCGGGTCAGGGTGGCGCTGCTGGACATGGGGGCCTTCCGGAACGTGGGACGGCCCCGGACAAACCGTGTCCGGGGCCGTCCTGGGAGGTACGTCAGACAGTGTGCGCGTCGGTGAGCGACAGCACCTCGTCCAGCACCGCGAGGCCGGCCTTGGCCTCCTCCTCGGTGACGGTGCACGGCGGGACGACGTGGAAGCGGTTCATGTTGACGAACGGCCAGAGCCCGCGCCGCTTGCAGGCCGCGGCCAGCTCGGCCATCGGCGCGTTGTCGGCGCCCGCGGCGTTGTAGGGGACGAGCGGCTCGCGGGTCTCCCGGTCCTTCACCAGGTCGAGCGCCCAGAACACCCCGAGGCCGCGCACCTCGCCGATCGAGGGGTGCCGCTCGGCCAGCTCGCGCAGACCGGGGCCGAGCACCGTCTCGCCGATGTGCTTGGCGTTCTCGACGATGCCCTCCTCCGCCATGGCGTTGATGGTGGCCACCGCCGAGGCGCAGGCCAGCGGGTGCCCGGAGTAGGTGAGCCCGCCGGGGAACGGCCGCTCGGCGAAGGTGGCCGCGATCTCGGCGCTGATCGCCACGCCACCCAGCGGGACGTAGCCCGAGTTGACGCCCTTGGCGAAGGTCATGAGGTCCGGCACCACGCCCCAGTGGTCGGCGGCGAACCACTCGCCGGTGCGGCCGAAGCCGGCCATCACCTCGTCCAGGATGAACACGATCCCGTAGCGGTCGCAGATCTCCCGCACCCCGGCCAGGTACCCCGACGGCGGGATCAGGATGCCCGCGGTGCCGACCACCGTCTCCAGGATGACCGCCGCGACGGTGCCCGGACCCTCGAACGCGATCACCTGCTCCAGGTGCTCCAGGGCGCGCTCGCACTCCTGCGCCTCGTTCTCGGCGTGGAAGTTGGAACGGTAGGCGTACGGACCCCAGAAGTGCACCACCCCGGAGACGCCGGTCTCGTTGGCCCAGCGCCGCGGGTCGCCGGTGAGGGCGATCGCGTTGGCGGTGGCGCCGTGGTACGAGCGGTAGGTGGACAGCACCTTCTGCCGGCCGGTGTGCAGCCGGGCCAGCCGGATGGCGTTCTCCACGGCCTCGGCGCCGCCGTTGGTGAAGAAGATCTTGTCCAGGTCGCCGGGGGTGCGCTCGGCGATCAGCCGGGCCGCCTCGCTGCGCGACTCGACCGCGAAGCCGGGGGCGATGGTGCAGAGCTTCGCCGCCTGCTCCTGGATCGCGGCGACCACCTTGGGGTGCTGGTGGCCGATGTTGGTGTTGACCAGCTGCGAGGAGAAGTCGAGGTAGCGGTTGCCGTCGTAGTCCCAGAAGTACGAGCCCTCGGCGCCGGCCACCGCGAGGGGGTCGATCAGCGCCTGGGCGGACCACGAGTGGAAGACGTGCGCGCGGTCGGCGGCCTTGATGGCCTGGCCGGCGGCTGAGTCAGCGGTGGGGATGCTCATGCCGGTAAGGCTAGGGCCGCCCGCGCCCCGAAGGGCAGTTTCATCCTGTCAGCCGGTCGCCCGAGCCGCCGACAGGGTGCAAAGCGACAGGGCCCGGGGCGAGACACCCCGGACCCTTCGTCGGTTCAGACGCTTTTACTTCGATCGACCCGCTAGATCGCGGTCATTCTGCGCTCGACGGTCATGACCCGCTAGATCGCGGTCATGACGTGCTTCACCCGGGTGTAGTCCTCGAAGCCGTAGGACGACAGGTCCTTGCCGTAGCCGGACTTCTTGAAGCCGCCGTGCGGCATCTCGGCGACCAGCGGGATGTGGGTGTTGATCCAGACGCAGCCGAAGTCCAGGCGGCGCGACATCCGCATGGCGCGGGCGTGGTCCTTGGTCCACACCGAGGAGGCCAGCGCGTAGTCGACCCCGTTGGCGTACTCGACGGCCTGGTCCTCGTCGGTGAACTTCTGGACGGTGATGACCGGGCCGAAGACCTCGTTCTGGATGATCTCGTCGTCCTGGTTCAGCCCGGAGACGACGGTCGCGGCGTAGAAGTAGCCCTGGTCGCCGACCCGGTGGCCACCGGCCTCGACCTTGGCGTGGGCGGGCAGCCGCTCGATGAAGCCGGCGACCTGCTTCAGCTGGTTGGCGTTGTTCAGCGGGCCGTACAGCACGTCCTCGTCGTCCACGCCGCCGGTCTTGATCTCGGCCGCGGCCTTGGCCAGCGCCTCGACGAAGGCGTCGTGGATCGACTCGTGCACCAGCACGCGGGTGGCGGCGGTGCAGTCCTGGCCGGCGTTGAAGTAGCCCGCCACCGAGATGCCCTCGACGGCCTCGGCGATGTCGGCGTCCTCGAAGACCACGACCGGGGCCTTGCCGCCCAGCTCCAGGTGGACGCGCTTGACGTCCTTGGAGGCGGACTCGGCGACCTGGATGCCGGCCCGGACCGAACCGGTGATGGAGGCCATCGCCGGGGTCTTGTGCTCGACCATCAGCTTGCCGGTCTCGCGGTCGCCGCAGATGACGTTGAAGACGCCGGCCGGCAGCTCCAGGTCCTTGAGGATGCCGCCGATGATCTCGGCCAGCAGCACGGTGGAGGCCGGGGTGGTGTCCGAGGGCTTGAGCACCACGGTGTTGCCCGCGGCGATGGCCGGGGCGAACTTCCAGACGGCCATCATCATGGGGTAGTTCCACGGCGCGACCTGGGCGCAGACGCCGACCGGCTCGCGGCGGACGATCGAGGTCAGCCCGTCCATGTACTCGCCGGCGGCCTTGCCCTCCAGCAGGCGCGCGGCGCCGGCGAAGAAGCGGATCTGGTCCACCATCGGAGCGATCTCCTCGGAGTGGGTCAGCCCGCGCGGCTTGCCGGTGTTGCGCACCTCGGCCTCGACGATCTCGTCGGCCCGGGCCTCGATCGCGTCGGCGATCTTGAGCAGCAGCTTCTGCCGGGTGCTCGGGGTGGCATCGCGCCAGACCGGGAACGCCGCGTCGGCCGAGGCCATGGCGGCGTCCACGTCAGCGGCACCGGACAGCGGCGACGTCGCGTACACCTCGCCGGTGGTCGGGTCGACGATGTCGAGCGTGCGGCCGTCGGCCGCGTCCACGAACTCACCGTTGATGTAGTTGCGCAGCGTGCGAAGGTCGCTCACGGGTCTCTCCTCGGTCTGGGCCTGCGGCGTTGCAGATTCCGGCGCCATGGTACGTCGGGGGGTCCGGCCTACGAAGGGCGCCGAGTGGCCGGGCCCGAAGGGGCGCGGTCCACTGGTGGCGGAACGGGCGACGCCCTGCGGGGGCGCGCGCGTACCGTGCCAGGGTAGCCGCATGACTGCCGGTATCGACAGGCGTGACGCATGCAAGCGATGAAATCCGCATGGGATTTCCAAGATCACGACGAAATCAGCAGTTTCCACGCTTGCGAACAGAGAAGCGATCAGGCACAGTGGCCGCGTGGCCAACCGCGACCGGAACGCGAGCGTTCCCCTCGACGCCGCCTCCAAGGCGATCATCGAGCAGCTCCAGGAGGACGGGCGCCGCCCGTACGCCGCCATCGGCAAGGCCGTCGGCCTGTCCGAGGCAGCCGTACGGCAGCGCGTCCAGAAGCTGCTCGACCAGGGCGTGATGCAGATCGTCGCCGTCACGGACCCGCTCACCGTCGGCTTCACCCGCCAGGCGATGGTCGGCATCCGGGTCGAGGGCGACATCGAGCCCGTCGCCGACGCGCTGGCCGCCCTCGACGAGGTCGACTACGTCGTCTGCACCGCAGGCTCGTTCGACCTCCTGGCCGAACTGGTCTGCGAGGACGACGAGCACCTGCTCGAACTGATCAACAAGCGCATCCGCGCGCTTCCCGGCGTGCGGAGCACCGAGAGCTTCGTTTACCTGAAGCTCCGGAAACAGACCTACACCTGGGGCACCCGATGACAGCCGACCCGGCGCAGAAGGACCTTTCCAAGACCGCCTACGACCACCTGTGGATGCACTTCACCCGCATGTCGTCGTACGAGAACTCCCCCGTGCCCACCATCGTCAAGGGCGAGGGCACGCACATCTGGGACGACAAGGGCCGGAAGTACATCGACGGCCTGGCCGGCCTGTTCGTCGTGCAGGCCGGCCACGGCCGCACCGAGCTCGCCGAGGTCGCCGCCAAGCAGGCCAAGGAACTCGCGTTCTTCCCGATCTGGAGCTACGCGCACCCCAAGGCCGTCGAGCTGGCCGAGCGCCTGGCCAACTACGCCCCGGGCGACCTGAACAAGGTCTTCTTCTCCACCGGTGGCGGCGAGGCCGTCGAGACCGCCTGGAAGCTCGCCAAGCAGTACTTCAAGCTGATCGGCAAGCCGACCAAGTACAAGGTCATCTCGCGCGCCATCGCCTACCACGGCACTCCCCAGGGCGCGCTGTCCATCACCGGCCTGCCGGGCCTGAAGGCCCCGTTCGAGCCGCTGGTGCCGGGTACCCACAAGGCCCCGAACACCAACATCTACCGCGCCCCGCACTACCTTGAGGGCCCCGACGGCACCGTCGACCCCGAGGCGTACGGCCGCTGGTGCGCCGACCAGGTCGAGGAGGCCATCCTCTTCGAGGGCCCCGAGACCGTCGCCGCCGTCTTCGTCGAGCCGGTGCAGAACGCCGGCGGCTGCTTCCCGCCGCCGCCTGGGTACTTCCAGCGCCTGCGCGAGATCTGCGACCGCCACGACGTGCTGCTGGTCTCGGACGAGGTCATCTGCGCCTTCGGCCGCCTCGGCACCATGTTCGGCGCCGACAAGTTCGGCTACGTGCCGGACATGATCACCTGCGCCAAGGGCATGACCTCGGGCTACTCCCCGATCGGCGCCACGATCATCTCCGACCGCATCGCCGAGCCGTTCTACAAGGGTGACAACACCTTCCTGCACGGCTACACCTTCGCCGGCCACCCGGTCTCCTCGGCCGTGGCGCTCGCCAACCTCGACATCTTCGAGCGCGAGGGCCTGAACCAGCACGTGCTCGACAACGAGTCGGCGTTCCTGGGCACCCTGAGCAAGCTGCGCGACCTGCCGATCGTCGGCGACGTCCGCGGCAACGGCTACTTCTACGGCATCGAGCTCGTGAAGGACAAGGTCACCAAGGAGACCTTCAACGACGAGGAGACCGAGCGCGTGCTCTACGGCTTCCTCTCGAAGGCCCTCTTCGACAACGGCCTGTACTGCCGCGCCGACGACCGTGGCGACCCGGTCGTCCAGCTGGCCCCGCCGCTGATCTCCGACCAGTCGACCTTCGACGAGATCGAGCAGATCCTGCGGACCAGCCTCACCGACGCGTGGGCGAAGCTCTGATCCCCTGAGCCCCTTCCCACCCTCCGCCGAAGGGCGGTCCCGCTCCCGCGGGGCCGCCCTTCGGCGTTCACCCACCGCCACGGAACATCACAGTCGTACGACCAAACATGCCTGAATGCGGGTGATTTGCCCGTGATGGACCAGAGCGCCGCAACCGCGACCGGCCCCGGTCGTTCTAATCTGACGACTGTCATATCCCTGCGGCCACCCAGGATGGAACCTCATGTCAGCGGCACCGCCTGACAACGACGTGCTGTGGACCCGAGGGATCGTCAAGTCCCACTACGGCACCCCCGCCCTGCGCGGCATCTCCATCGGCGTCCGCGATGGCGAGGTGCTCGCCGTCACCGGCCCGCGCGGCTCCGGCAAGAGCACCCTGCTCGGCTGCCTCTCCGCCCAGCTCCCGGTCGACGAGGGCGAGGTCTGGTTCAACAGCTCCCCCGTGCACACCCTCGGCCGGGCCGGCCGGGAACGGCTGCGCCGCGACCGCTTCGGCTTCGTCGGCTCCGAACCGCACCTGGTGCCCGAGCTGACCGCCCGCGAGAACGTCGCCCTGCCGCTGCTGCTCGCCGGCGCCGGCAACAAGGCCGCCTACACCGCCGCCGACGAGTGGCTGGAACGCCTCGACGTCGGTGACATCGCCCGGCACCGCCCCGACCGGCTGGTCCAGAGCCAGTGCCAGCGGATCGCCGTGGCCCGCGCGCTCGCCCCGCTGCCGCCCGTCGTCTTCGCCGACGACCCCACCGCCCCGCTGCACCGCGAGGCCGCCGACCAGGTCCTGCGGATACTGACCAGCGCAGCCCGCTCGCACCAGCTCACCCTCGTCCTGGCCACCCACGACCCCGAGCTCGTCCGGTTCGCGGACCGCGCCGTCGCCCTCGTCGACGGACGGCTCACCGCCCCCGCCGCCCCCGTCCCGCGCGGCACCGCCGCCCCGGGCACGGCCGGTGCCTCCGTCGTCACGGCCACCCGCCGCTGACGGCGCCGAGCCGCTGAAAGAGTCGACGTGTTCTACCTCCGTCTGGCCCGGGGCTACCGGGTGCCCGACCTCGGCCGCTGGCTGCTCACCGCACTGGCGGCCGCCGTCGTCGCCGCCTTCCTGCTGCGCTCCCTCGGCCGGGCGCTGAGCGACCCGATCGGCGGCGCCGACGCGCTGGTGCGACTGCTCTGGTGCCTGCCCCCGCTCGCCGCCGTCGCCTGGTTCGCGGCCGTCGCCGCCCGCTCGGTGCCCGCCCGGCGGCCCGAGCGGATCGCCGGCCTCACCGCCGCCGGGGCCGGCTCCTGGCGGATCCGCACCATGATCGCCGGCGAGGTCGCCCTCGCCTGCACCCTCGGCAGCGTGCTCACCCTGCTGCTCTTCCTGGTGCTGCGCAACGACATCGCCGGCCCCTCGCTCGCCCCCGACCTCGGCATGGGCGTGCCGCTGCCGGCCGCCGCGCCGGTCACCCTGCTCGCCCTGGTCCCGCTCACCGCCGGCATCGCCGCCGGCTGCTCGGTGCCCGTCGCCGAGACCCTGCCCGGCGGCCGCACCCGCGGCCGCACCGGCTTCGGCCCGCTGCGGATCGCCGCGCCGATCGGACTGGTGGTGATCGGAGCCGCGCTCGAACTCATCGCGCTGCGACCCGGCGCCCCTGCCGACGGCCGCCCGATCCGCCTGCCCGCCGGGCTCGGCACCACCAGCACCGCCGCCCTCGGCGGCTGGGCCGCCTGCGCACTCGGCCTCGCCCTGCTCACCGGCCCGCTGCTCGCCTGGACCGGACGGCTGCTCGCCGTCGGCCGACCCACCCCGCTGCGGCTGCTGGCCGGACGCGGCCTCACCGCCCAGGCCCGTCGGCTCGGCCCGCCGCTGGCCGTCCTCACCCTGGTCGTCGCCATGGTGCTGACCACCATCCGCTACTGGATCGGCACGCCGGACAGCGCCGACGCGCTGCCCGCCGTCGAGGCCTGCCTGGTGCTCGGCTGCGCGGCCGCCGCGGTGATCGCCCGGCTCGCCGAGGTCCGCACCGACCGCCGGGTGGTCACCGAAGCGCTGCTGCGCCTCGGCACCTCGCCCCGGCTGCTGTTCGGCGCGGTCGCGCTGCGCACCCTCGCGGTGGGCACCACGCTGCTGCTGACCGGCGGGGCGACCGCCGCGCTGGCGGCCGCCGGACTGCGCTAGCTCCCCGTTCGGCTGCTCAGCCCGCCGCGGCGAGCTGGCCGCAGGCGCCGTCGATCTCCTGGCCGCGGGTGTCGCGGACGGTCGTCGGCACGCCATGCGACTGCAGCCGGCGGACGAACTCCCGCTCGTCCTCCGGACGGGAGGCCGTCCACTTGGAACCCGGAGTCGGGTTCAGCGGGATCAGGTTGACGTGCACCCGGTGGTTCTTGATCAGTCGGCCGAGCAGGTCCGCCCGCCACGCCTGGTCGTTGATGTCCTTGATCAGCGCGTACTCGATGGAGATCCGGCGGCCGGACTTCTCCGCGTAGTTCCAGGCCGCATCCAGCACCTCGGCGACCTTCCAGCGGGTGTTCACCGGGACCAGCTCGTCGCGCAGCTCGTCGTCCGGCGCGTGCAGCGACAGCGCCAGGCGGCAGCTGAGGCCCTCGTCGGCCAGCCGGTTCATCGCCGGGACGAGGCCGACGGTGGAGACGGTGATGCCGCGCTGGGACAGGCCGAAGCCGTCCGGCGCCGGGTCGGTCAGCCGGCGGATCGCGGCCAGCACCCGGTTGTAGTTGGCCAGCGGCTCGCCCATGCCCATGAAGACCACGTTGGACAGCCGCGCCTCGCCGCCCGGGATCTCGCCGGCCTTGAGCGCGCGCATTCCGGCGGCGATCTGCTCGACGATCTCGCCGGTGGACAGGTTGCGGGTCAGCCCGGCCTGACCGGTGGCGCAGAACGGGCAGTTCATGCCGCAGCCGGCCTGCGAGCTGATGCACATGGTGACCCGGTCCGGGTAGCGCATCAGCACCGACTCGACGAGCGTGCCGTCGAACAGCTTCCACAGCGTCTTGCGGGTCGCGTCGTCGTCGCAGGAGACGTGCCGCACCACCGACATCAGCTCGGGCAGCAGGCTCTCGGTGAGCTTCTCCCGGCTGGCGGCGGGGATGTCCGTCCAGCTCGCCGGGTCGTTCGACATCCGGCCGAAGTAGTGGTTGGACAGCTGCTTGGCGCGGAACGGCTGCTCGCCCAGCTCGGCGACGGCCTCCTTGCGCTCGGCGGGGCTCAGGTCGGCGAGGTGTCGCGGGGGCTTGGCGCCGCGCGGCGCGACAAAGGTGAGTTCTCCGGGCTTAGGCATGGTCGTTCCAGTGTCGCAGACGCGCGAGGGCCCCGGACGCCTGGCGTCCGGGGCCCTCGTCACCACATTTCGGTCAGCTGCCGACGAAGGCCGCCAGCAGCAGCCAGACCACCGGAGCGGTCGGCAGCAGCGAGTCCAGCCGGTCCATGATGCCGCCGTGGCCGGGCAGCAGCGTGCCCATGTCCTTGATCCCGAGGTCGCGCTTGATCATCGACTCGCCCAGGTCGCCCAGGGTCGCGGTGACCGCCGCACAGCCGCCCAGGATCAGGCCCTGCCACCAGCTGCCGCCGTCGATGATCAGCTGCATCAGCACGGCACCCGCCAGCATCGACAGGCCGATGCCGCCGGCCAGGCCCTCGCGGGTCTTGCCGGGGCTGATCGTCGGGGCCAGCTTGGTCTTGCCGAACTTGTAGCCCACGGCGTAGGCGCCGGTGTCGCTGCAGATCGTGACGATCAGGAAGAGCACGATCCGCTGGGGGCCGTCGTCGGCCGCCAGCATCATCGCCACGAAGGTCGCCAGGAACGGCACGTAGAAGGCGGTGAACACGCCCGCCGTTATGTCCCGCAGGTAGTTCTCTGGCGGCTGGGCCATCCGCCAGACCATCACCGCCAGCCCGGTCAGCGCCAGCGAGGCCGCGGCCCACTGGACGCCCGCCCAGTAACCGCAGGCGACCATCGCGACGCCGCCCACCACCAGCGGGACCAGCGGCGCCTTGATCTGCTTGCGCTCGGCGAGCCGGGTGGTCAGCTCCCAGCTGCCGACCGCCACCGCGGCCATCACGACGAACAGGAACAGCGCCTTCACCACGAACAGCGAGGCGACGATCACCGCGCCGAGGCCCACTCCCACGCCTATGGCGGCCTGGAGGTTACGGCCGCCGCGCTGCTTGCGCGGCTCCGGCTGCGGGGCGGGCTGGGCGGCCACTGGTGTCTCCTGCCCTGGATGGGACGACGGCACGAAGGGGGGCTGCCCGGCCGCCCGGTGGCTCTGCGGCGGCGCGGGATGCACCGGAGCCCCCGGGTGCGGCGGGACGCCGTGGCCGGGGGTGGGGGGGACGTCGTCGGCTATCGCGCGCAGCACGACCGTCTCCGTCACACCCGGCGGCGCCGGCTCGGGCCGCTCGTCCCGGAACAGCGGGCCGCCCAGTCGGCCGGCCTCCCGGGCCTGGTCCGCGGCGGGGTCGGCCGGCCGTCCGGGGGCCGTCGCCCGTCCGGGCGCCGTGTGCCGACCGGGGGCCTGGTGCTGGCCGGGCGCCGCGGCCGGGCGCTGGGCCGGACCGCGGTCGGGCGCGCCAGCGTGCGGGCCGGGATCAGCCGGTACGGGAGGCATGACCTGAGTCTCCTCCGCGTCGCCGCCCCAGTACACCGGAGGCTGCTGCGAGCGATCCGAACGGTGGCCCTGGTCCCCCGGGACGGCACCCGGCGCACCCTGGTGGGCGGCGGCGCCGCCCGGATGGCCGGGGTGCCCCGGGAGGGGCCGGCCCTGGCCCGGCGCCGGATGCTCGCCGTACCCCGGCGCCGGATGGGCCGGGGTACGGGGTGCCTGCGGCTGCGGCGCCGGGCGGTAGGGCTGGAACTGCTGGTCGGACGGGCCCCAGTAGCCAGGGGCGTCAGGGGCGTCGTTCATCAGACCTCGAGCAGCTCGGCTTCCTTGTGCTTCAGCAGCTCGTCGACCATCGCCACGTACTTGGCCGTGGTGTCGTCGAGCTCCTTCTCGGCGCGGCGGCCGTCGTCCTCGCCGACCTCGCCGTCCTTCACCAGCTTGTCGATGGCGTCCTTGGCCTTGCGGCGCACCGAACGGATCGAGACCTTGGCGTCCTCGCCCTTGGTGCGGGCGATCTTGATGAACTCGCGGCGGCGCTCCTCGGTCAGCTCGGGCAGCACCACCCGGATGATGGAGCCGTCGTTCGACGGGTTGACGCCCAGGTCGGAGTCGCGGATCGCCTGCTCGATGGCCTTCAGAGCGGTCTTGTCGAACGGCGAGACGACCGCCATCCGGGGCTCCGGCACCGAGAACGAGGCCAGCTGGTTGATCGGCGTCACGGCGCCGTAGTACTCGGCGAC
Organism: Kitasatospora sp. NPDC053057; assembly: GCF_044546945.1. Classification (NCBI taxonomy): domain Bacteria; kingdom Bacillati; phylum Actinomycetota; class Actinomycetes; order Kitasatosporales; family Streptomycetaceae; genus Kitasatospora; species Kitasatospora sp. NPDC053057. The sequence goes on from NZ_JBITZP010000030.1 coordinate 23,472, forward strand.
GATCTTGGCGAACATCGCCGGGTGCGCACGGCCGGTGCGGATGGCCGCCAGGTCGTCCTTGGCGACGACGACGGCCTTCTCCATCTTCTCCTCGGCCTCGAGGAGGGTCTCTTCGATCACTGTGATCTCCCTGTCCGGTTCATCTGCTGTTGTCCCGACCGGTGTCGGCATCGGGGCCGGTCGCGGCGGACGCCGTCCCGTATGGCTGGCTGCTGCTCAGGCCCGGACAGAATCCTGGCTGATGAGTGTGCCGATCTTCTCACTCTTCACCGCACGCGCGATATTGCCCTCCGCCAGCAGTTCGAAGACCAGCATCGGGAGGTTGTTGTCCTTGCACAGCGTGATCGCGGTGAGGTCGGCGACCTTGAGGTCGCGCGCGATGACCTCGGAGTACTCCAGCGCGTCGAACTTCACTGCGTCCGGGTTGGTCCGGGGGTCGGAGTCGTAGACGCCGTCCACGCCGTTCTTGCCCATCAGCAGGACGTCGGCGTGGATCTCCAGGGCCCGCTGGACGGCCGTGGTGTCGGTGGAGAAGTACGGCATGCCCATACCGGCACCGAAAATCACCACGCGGCCCTTCTCCAGGTGCCGGACGGCGCGCAGCGGCAGGTACGGCTCGGCGACCTGGCCCATGGTGATGGCGGTCTGGACCCGGGTCTCGATGCCTTCCTTGACCAGGAAGTCCTGCAGCGCCAGGCAGTTCATGACGGTGCCGAGCATGCCCATGTAGTCCGAGCGGGCCCGGTCCATGCCGCGGACCTGCAGCTCCGCGCCACGGAAGAAGTTGCCACCGCCGATGACCACCGCGACCTCGGTACCGGCGCGGACGACCGTGGCGATCTCGCGGGCGATCGCGTGCACGACGTCCGGGTCGACGCCGAGCCCGCCACCACCGGCGAAGGCTTCACCGGACAGCTTGAGCAGCACCCGGCGACGCGAGCCCGCCTTGGGGTCCTGCGCGGTCTCCTGCGTCTCCTGCATGGACTTCTCCTTTTTGCACCTGCTGGCTCACAGGCCTGGGTGTGCGGATACCCGGCCTGCGCGTACACGCGAGGAGGCCACTGCCGCGGGAACCGGTTCGGTGTCCTGCACGGCAATGGCCTCCTCGTCGTTCATGGTGCCGAAGCGGCCCGCCCATGGACGGTTGGCGCTGGGTGAGCCCGTTCGGCGTTCCGCCCGCCCTGGTCAGCGGGCGGGGGCGGTTCCCAGCCTAAAGGGGCCGGGGACCAGGTGGAACGTGGCTCAGGCGCCGACGCGGAAGCGGGCGAAGCGCTTGAGGCTGACGCCGGCCTCCTCGAGGACCTTGGCGACGGTCTTCTTGTTGTCCTTCGCGAAGGCCTGCTCCAGGACGGAGTTCTCCTTCACGAAGCCGGTGACGCGGCCCTCGACGATCTTCGGCAGGGCGGCCTCCGGCTTGCCCTCCTCGCGAGCGGTGGCCTCGGCGACGCGGCGCTCGTTCTCGAGGGCCTCGGCCGGGATCTCCTCGCGGGACAGGTACTTCGGCGCGAAGGCGGCGATGTGCTGCGCGACGTCCTTGGCGACCTCGGCGTTCTCCTTGTCCAGCTCGACCAGGACGCCGACGGCCGGCGGCAGGTCGGGGCTGGTCTTGTGGAGGTAGACCGCGACGAAGCCGTCACCGTCGAACTGGGCGAAGCGACGGAAGACGATCTTCTCGCCCAGGGTCGCGTTGGCCTCGTCCACGAACTGCTGGACGGTCTTGCCGGCCTCGATCTCGGAAGCCAGGGCGGCGTCCAGGTCGGCCGGGGCGCTCTTGGCGACGTGGGCGGCGATCGCGTCGGCGACCTTGACGAAGTTGTCACCCTTGGCGACGAAGTCGGTCTCGCAGTTCAGCTCGACCAGAACGCCGGACTTCTTGTCCTCGGCGATCAGCGCGGCGACGGCGCCGTTGGAGGCGTCACGGCCCTCGCGCTTGGCAACGCCCTTCTGGCCCTTGATGCGCAGGAGCTCGACGGCCTTCTCGACGTTGCCCTCGGCCTCGTCCAGGGCCTTCTTGCAGTCCATCATGCCGGCGCCGGTGAGCTCACGGAGCTTCTTGACGTCCGCGGCGGTGAAGTTCGCCATGGTGTGAATCTCTTCTCGCGTCTCGCGTGTCTGCGTGGGGATGCGCCGGGACCGATGGTTCGGTCCCGGCGCGGGAGAGAGGGGCACCCACCGGTGTCGTACCGGCGGGTGCCCCTCACCCTTGGTACGTCAGGCCTGCTCGGCCGGAGCCTCAGCAGCGGCCGGAGCCTCGGCGGCGGGAGCCTCGGCGGCGGCGGGGGCCTCCTCGGCCTTCTTCTCGCCCTCGATGAGGTCCTTCTCCCAGTCGGCCAGCGGCTGGTCGGCGCCCGGCTCGGCCTTGGTGTCGCCCTTGGCGACACCGGCGCGGGACTTCAGGCCCTCGGCCACGGCGTCGGCGATCACGCGGGTCAGCAGGGTGACGGAACGGATCGCGTCGTCGTTGCCCGGGATCTTGTAGTCGACCTCGTCCGGGTCGCAGTTGGTGTCGAGGATGGCGACGACCGGGATGTTGAGCTTCCGGGCCTCACCGACCGCGATGTGCTCCTTCTTGGTGTCCACGATCCAGACAGCGCTGGGCACGCGCTGCATGTCGCGGATACCGCCGAGGGTCTTCTCCAGCTTGTCGTGCTCGCGCTGGAGGACCAGGAGCTCCTTCTTGGTGAGGCCGGAGCCGGCCACGTCCGAGAAGTCCAGCTCGCCGAGCTCCTTGAGGCGCTGCAGGCGCTTGTAGACGGTCGAGAAGTTGGTCAGCATGCCGCCGAGCCAGCGCTGGTTCACGTAGGGCATGCCCACGCGGGTGGCCTGCTCGGCGATGGCCTCCTGGGCCTGCTTCTTCGTGCCGACGAAGAGGACGCTGCCGCCGTGGGCAACGGTCTCCTTGATGAACTCGAAGGCGCGGTCGATGTAGTTCAGCGACTGCAGCAGGTCGATGATGTAGATGCCGTTGCGCTCGGTGATGATGAAGCGCTTCATCTTCGGGTTCCAGCGGCGGGTCTGGTGACCGAAGTGGACGCCGCTCTCCAGCAGCTCCCGCATCGTGACGACGGCCATGGCCGTTCTCCTCAGGTGTTACGGCCCGGCTGCGGCGCTCCAGCGGGGTTTTCCCGTTGGGCGATCGCCTACGGCCGGGTCAGGCTCGGTTTGTCCGTGGCGGCCAGGTGACAGCCACGCCTGACGCCCCGATCGTGCCGAGCCGCTTCCACCCGCTCGGTCCGGGGACCGGTCGGGCTCGGCGGACCGAGCGGCACTCGCACCTGGCGGGGCTGCGGAAGAACCGCGTCCGGCCGCCGGTGGCGGGGCGTGCGAAGTCGACCCGGTGGACCGGGTCGCGTGTGAAGTGTACGGGAAGCACCGAGCGGCGAGCGACTTCACGGGCGCCGGAGGGCCTGCGGCCGGGCTGTGGCCGGACCGGGGACGGGCTGCGGCCGAGCTGCGGAAGGCCGGCGGGAAAGCCTGGGGGAAAGTCTGGGGGAAACGGCTGCGGCGGTCGGAGCCGCGGCGGTCGGAGGACGGTGGCCGGTTGGTCGGCGATCTGCCCCTCGACCGGTCCTCGTATGCCGTTTGTACACCGGATGGCGGCGTCCGTACACCCGTCAGGGGGATGGCGGACGGGCACCGGGGCGGTTTGTCCACAGGAATCCGGAAGTGGGTGGTGTGGGCGGCGGGGCACGGCCAGCCTCGGGGCATGACTGGGCGCAGTGGGATTCGACGGGTGTGTACCGGGGTGGCGCCGGCAGTGGTGCTCACCCTGGTGGGTGTTGTGGGGGTGCCGGGGGCGGGGTGGGCGGCCGGCGGTGCCGGTGGGGGTGATGCTTCCGGTCGGGGTGCGGCGCGGGCCTGGCCGGTGGGCGGGCCCGACGGACTGCTGGGGCGCTTCGAAGCACCGGCGAAGCCCTGGGCGGCCGGGCACCGGGGCGTGGACCTCGCCGCCGCGCCGGGGGCGGAGGTGCGAGCGGCGGCCGCCGGGGTGATCACGTTCTCCGGGCTGGTGGCGGGGCGGCCGGTGGTGACCGTCGCCCATCCGGGCTCCGGGACTCCCCCGCTGCGGACCACCTACCTGCCCGTCACCGGCACCCTCCCGGTCGGCACCGCGGTGGCCGCCGGGCAGGTGATCGGACGGCTCGCCCCGGACGGGCGGCACTGCGGCGCGCGCGACTGTCTGCACTGGGGGCTGTTGCGCGGCGGCCGCTACCTCGATCCGCTGGCCCTGCTCGGCACGGGCCGGGCCCGCCTGCTGCCGCTGGGCGGCGCAGGGGCGTAGCCAGGGCCCGGGGGAACCGGGCGCCTGGGTCCGTCTGGGTCCGTCTGGGTCCGTCTGGGTCGAGTGTCCGGCCTGCGGTTCAGCCGCGGTCGAGGCCGTGCAGTGCCAGGGCGACGGCGGCGTCGGCGACCGCCTCGGCGGACTCGACCGGGCAGCCCACGCGGTCCCCGGCGGCAAACTGCTCGGCCCGACGGACGGCCGCCTCCACGACCCCCTGCAGCAGTGCCGCGGCGAGTCGGGGCTGCTCGTGGCCGAGGTCCTCCAGGGCCTGGACGACCAGCCCGACGAGTCCCGCGTGCGCGGCCCGGATGCGCTCGCGTGCGGCCTCGTCGAGTTCCACCGCCGAGATGGCCATGACCGCACGGTGCCTCGGGTCGCCGGCCAGTGCCAGCTGGCCCCGGACGTACGCCTCGATCCGCCCGGCGGCGGTGTCACAGCTCGCCATTCCGGCCTCGATCTCGGCCGCCCACAGCGGGAAGTCCACCTCGCACAGCGCTTCGACCACGGCGGCGCGGGAGCGGAAGTACTCGTAGACCGAGGAGCGCGCCAGCCCGGTGCGGGCCGCGAGCGAGGGGAAGGTCAGGGCCTCCATGCCGCCCTCGATGAGCAGGGTGCGGGCAGCGTCGAGGAGGGCTGCCCGCTGCAGCTGGCGATGCTCGGCCACCGTGGCCGCTCTGATCTTCGGCACGCTCCCACTGTACGGAGCCCTACCTGCGGCCGATACGGCGCCGCGCATTCGGGCGAGGGGCGGGCCCGCCGGGCGGCTCGGGCGCCCGCTACCGGATGTCCGAGAGCTTGGCGCGCAGCTGGAGGACGGACTTGGTGTGGATCTGGCTCACCCGACTCTCCGTCACCCCCAGCACCTGTCCGATCTCGGCGAGGGTGAGGCCCTCATAGTAGTAGAGCGTCACCACGGTCTTCTCCCGCTCGGGGAGGGTGTTGACCGCCTGGGCCAGCAGTCTGCGCAGCTCGCGGTCCTCGGCCACCTCGACCGGGTCGTCCGCGCCGTGGTCCTCCAGGGTGTCCATCAGGCTCAGCCGGTCGCCGCCCTCCCCCACCGGGTGCAGCAGCTCGTCCAGGGCCACCACGTTGGCGAGCGACAGCTGACTGAAGATCGCGTGCAGGTCCTCGATCGCGATGCCCATCTCGGCCGCGACCTCGGGCTCGTGCGGCGTCCGGCGCAGCCGGGCCTCCAGCGTCGCGTACGTCCGTTCGACGGCCTTCGCCTTCTGCCGCACCGAGCGGGGGATCCAGTCCAGGGCGCGCAGCTCGTCGATGATCGCGCCGCGGATGCGGCTGATCGCGTAGGTCTCGAACTTGATGGCGCGGTTGATGTCGAACTTCTCGATCGCGTCGATCAGCCCGAAGACCCCGGAGGAGACGAAGTCGGCCTGCTCCACGTTGGAGGGCAGACCGACCCCGACCCGGCCCGCCACGTACTTGACGAGTGGTGAGTAGTGCAGGATCAGCTGCTCCCGCAGCCGCTGGTCGCCGGTCTCCTTGTACGAGCGCCAGAGCACTTCGAGCGCGCTGCGGCCCTGGGCACCGGCGTCCTGGGCGCCGGCGGCCCGGGCGTCGGCGGCCCGGGCGTCGGCGGCCTCGTTCGCGCCAGCCCGTTCCCGGCGGGGCCGGGACACGGGTGGGGAGGGGGCGTCCGGCGCGGGGGCGCTCGAGAGCAGCCGGGAGGCGCGCTCGACGGCCGCACCGCCGGGCGCGTCCGCCTCGGCGACCGCCCCGGACCCGTGGAGCGCCCCGGTGCCGTGCGACGGCTCGGCACTGGGGGCCGGCTCGGCGCCGGGGGCCGGCTCGGCACTGGGGGCGGCGTCGGCACTGGGGGCGGCGTCGGCGTCCCTGGCCGTGTCGGCCGGCTGGCCCGGCACCACCGTCGGCCGGCCGCCCTGGCGCGACAGGCCTCCCATCGTCCCCGCCGACTTGGGCGGGAACTCGGTCACGGGGCGCCGCTCGGTCCGCGGCCCTCCCGAGGACCGGGCGCCACCGGTCACTCTGTGTCCGGGAATGTGTGTGGGCATACGTTGGTCTGCGCCGTTCTGCCGAGTCATGTGCTGATAGGGAAGGCATGTGGAGCGTAGCGTGACCGACTCGCTGCAAAGCGCTACCACCACTCGGTCGTCCCTCGATCCGGTGGCCTTCGCCTACTGGATCCGGCCACACGAGCGGAAGAGCCGGATCAGCAGGTCAGCCGGACCGTCCCGGCTCGCCTCCCCCGGGCGCACCCGTGTTCGCCCTTCCGACAATCACCTCCTTCGCACCACGCGCCAGTGCGCACCGTGTCGCTCCACGAAGCCGAGCGAGACCAACTCGTAGAGCCGCTGCAGGACTTCGTCCGGCGGGAGCCCGGCCTGGCGGGCCAGCCGCTCGACCGGAGCACCCTCCGCCGTGGCCGGGACGGCCTCCAGCACCCGGGCCACCGCCGGCTCCAGCAGGTCCCTCGGCAGCACCGGGCCGCTGCGTTGCGGGGCCAGGTCGTCCCCGATCGCGCCGACCAGCTCGGTGATCTCGGTCGCGTCGGTGACCAGCGTGGCGCCGCCGCTGCGGATCAGGGCGTGCACCCCGGCGGAGAGCTCCGAGGTGACGGGGCCGGCCACGCCCATGGTGTGGCGGTTGAGGTCCCGCGCCCGTCTGGCCGTACTCAGGGCTCCGCTGCGCAGGGCTGCCTCGACCACCACGGTGCCCCGGGTCAGCGCGGCGATGACGCGGTTGCGGAGCACGAAGCGGAAGCGGTTCGGGTGCTCCCCGGGCGGGAGTTCGCTGACCAGCAGGCCCTGGACGCCGATCCGCCGGATCAGTTCGACGTTCCCCTTCGGGTAGGCCACGTCGACCCCGCAGGCGAGCACGGCGACGGTCATCCCGCCGACGGCCAGCGCCCCGCGGTGGGCCGCCGCGTCGATCCCGTACGCGGCTCCGGACACCACGACCCAGCCGCGCTCGGCCAGTTGGGCCGAGAGCTCGCCCGCGACGTGGGCTCCGTAGGCCGTGCAGGCCCGCGAGCCCACCACCGCCACCGAGCGGAGGGCTAGCAGCCGCAGTGAGCCGGTGCCGGTGGTCCAAAGCCCGATCGGGCGTCCGTCGCCCAGGTCGTCCAGTTGGCTGGGCCATTCGGTGTCCCCCGGAATGATGAAGCGCCCACCGATGTCCCGTACCCGTTTCAGGTCGTCTGCCGGGGCCAGGCCCGGGAGCCGCGCCTGGTAGGCGGCCAGCCGGGCGGAGTCCAGCCCCGGGTGGTCGGGGACGGTGCCGTCCCGGATCGCCCGGACCACCTCCACGGCCGGGAGTTGACCGAGCCAGCGGCCGACCACCGCGTCGCCCGGTTCGCTGAGCCGGTTGAGCAGGACCCGGGCGAGGCGCTCCGGTTCGGGCGCGGCCGGTGGACCGGCCGCGCCCGGGCGGGGTGCCCGGGGTGCCTGGGATGCCTGGGGTGCTTGAGGGTGCCCCAACAGCTGGTTCATGCCACCTCCTCGTCGTTCGTCGGGGGTTCCGTCCGCGCTCCGGGCCAGTCGTCGTCCGGGCCGCGCCGACGCTGGGCCGGAATGGTCCCGAGTCGGCCGTGGGCGCGCTCGGGCAGCGGGAGCCCCTGCTCGACGCCGGTGCGCAGGACCAGGGCGGTGCGCACGTCCCGTTGGTCCGGCCGGTCGCGGCCGGCCAGATCGGCGACCGTCCAGGCGACCCGGAGCACCCGGTCCAGGCCGCGGGCGGTCAGCAGTCCGCGTTCCAACTGGCGCGCGGCGTCGTTGAGCGCGCCGGCCGCCAGCTGCCAGCGGGTGCGCAGTTCGTGGCCGGGCACCTCCGCGTTGGTCCGCCAGGGGGTGCGCTCCAGCCGGGCCGCCGCCCGTTCCCGTGCGGCCAGCACCCGGGCCGCGACGGTCTCGGTGCTCTCCGCCGTGGCATCCCGCTCCATGAGCTCGATCCTGGTCACCGGGGCGACCTGGACCTGGAGGTCGACCCTGTCCAGCAGCGGCCCGGAGAGCCGCCCCTGGTACCGGCTGACCATGGCCGGAGTGCACTCGCAGCCCTCGCCCCGCCGCGAGTACCGGCCACACGGACAGGGGTTCGCGGCCAGGCACAGGAGGAACCGGGCCGGGAGCCGGAGCGATCCGGCCGAACGGGCGATCACCACCTCGCCCGACTCCAGCGGCTGGCGCAGCGCGTCGAGCACCCGCACGGGGAACTCCGGCGCCTCGTCCAGGAACAGCACGCCCCGGTGGGCGAGGGACACCGCCCCCGGTCTCGGCAGGCCGCTGCCGCCACCGACGATCGCGGGCATCGTGGTGGAGTGGTGCGGGGCGCAGTACGGCGCGGTGTCGATCAGCGGGCGCCCGACCGGGAGCAGGCCCGCCACCGAGTGGACGGCGGTGACCTCCAGCGCCTCCTTCTGGGTCAGCGGCGGGAGCAGCGAGGGCAGCCGCTCCGCCAGCATCGTCTTGCCCGCGCCCGGCGGCCCCTTGAGGTAGAGGTGGTGCCCTCCGGCGGCGGCGATCTCCAGGGCTCGCCTGGCCTCGTACTGACCGGCCACATCGGCCATGTCGAGGCGCAGCCTCCGGTCGTCGGGCAGGCCCCGGACTCCCGCGCTGGGGAGCATCAGGCCGGCCATCAGCGGATCCGGCCGACCGCTGATCGGGTCGGGCGGCTCCTCCGGTTCCGTCGCCCCGGTCAGGATGGCGACGAGCTGGCGCAGGCTGCGGACCCCGATCACCGTCACCCCCGGAACGAGTGAGGCCTCGGGCGCCGTCGGCTCGGCGACCACGACCCGTTCGTATCCGGCGTCGGCGGCGGCCAACACCGACGGCAGCACCCCGCGGACCGGCCGCACCCGGCCGTCCAGCCCCAGCTCACCGATGAGCAGCAGGTCGGCGATGGAGGTCGGGTCGAGCCGTTCGGCGGCGGCCAGCACGGCACAGGCCACCGCGAGGTCGAAGCCGCTGCCGCTCTTGGGCACCGAGGCGGGGCTGAGGCCGACGGTCAGCTTGCGCTGCGGCCAGGCCTCTCCGCTGTTGCAGACCGCGGCGCGGACCCGGTCGCGGGCCTCGGTGAGGGCCTTGTCGGGCAGGCCGACCAGGGTGAACGCGGCCACCCCGGGCTCCAGATCGGCCTGGACCTCGACGATCACTCCGTCGACGCCGACCAGCGCGACGGAACAGGTACGGGCGAAGGCCATCTCAGACCACCCCCCGCAGGTGGTCGACCAGGGCCGCACCCCGCGCCCGGTTGACCACGGCCACCAGATCGATCCGCACCCCTCCCGGTGGGGCGGGCGGCCACTGCGGATCGGACGGCCCGGGGTCGTACCCGGGCCCGGCCAGCCGGGCGAAGTGCCCGGGCCAGCGCTCGGCCAGCCAGCGCTCGGCGAGCCGTTGCAGCCGGGCGGCCTTGGCTCGGTCGATGGCCTCGCTGGGCTGTTGGAAGCCCCGCTCGGAGCGGGTCTTCACCTCGCAGACGGCGACGGTGTCGCCGTCGAGGGCGACGATGTCCAGCTCGCCCTCGACGCAGCGCCAGTTGCGGTCCAGGATGCGGAGCCCCGATTCCGCGAGGTGGCGGGCGGCGACCCGCTCCCCGTAGCGGCCGAGCCCGTTCCTGGTGCTGCGGTCCGGCTCGGCTCCGCCGTCCGCCCCGGTTGCGGCCGCGTTCGGTACGGCCTGGTCCTGCACGATGGTGTTCTGCATGGTGACCACCTCCGCCGAGGAGGCTGCACCACCGTGCGCACCGGAGTCGGGAAATTCCGTTTCCCTGTGGATAACCCGGGCCTGTGGATAACTCTTGTCACCCGCAGGGGTGAGAAGCCCTCGTCAGGCGAAATTCGGCTGGACAACGCGGGACGGAGTCGTCCAACGTCAGTTCCCGAAGCCGGACTCGTCCGAGGGCAGCTCCAGATCGCTCTTCGCGAGTTCCTCGATGTTCACGTCCTTGAAGGTCAGCACCCGGACCTTGCGGACGAACCGGGCCGGCCGGTACATGTCCCAGACCCACGCATCCGCCATCGACACCTCGAAGAACACCTCGCCCTGGACCGAGTGCACCTGCAGCTCGTAGTCGTTGGTGAGGTAGAACCGTCGCTCGGTCTCGATCACGTACTTGAACAGGCCGACGACGTCCCGGTACTCCCGGTAGAGCTTCAGCTCCATCTCGGTCTCGTACTTCTCGAGATCTTCGGCACTCATCCAGGTGTCCCCTCAACTTGTCACGTCCACCCATTGTGGACCACTGCACCCACGCTCAGAGCCGTACCGGATCGACCGGCGGGCCCTCTGCCAGCAGTCGCCCCAGGAAGTCCGCCAGTCCGGCCGGATAGACCGTCTCGGCCGTCCCCCGCAGTTCCTCGACCGTCCACCAGCGCGCCGCGAGCAACTGGGCGTGCTCGTCCTCGCCCATGCCCGAGTGGTCCAGACCCGTCTCCGCGGTCCGGGCCAGGTGGAACCACTGCTCCTGCTTGTAGCGCTTTCCCTGAAAGGAGAACGACACCGTGCCGTACGCCACCAAGGGCCCCAGGTCCACACCCCGCAAGCCGGTCTCCTCCGCGAGCTCCCGCTCGGCCGCCCCGCGCACGTCCTCCCCCGGCTCCAAGCCGCCCCCGGGCGTGAACCACCACGTCTCGCCGGGCACCGCCGGGTCGGCGCCCAGGAAGAGGAGGATGCGGTCCAGCCCGTCCAGCAGCAGGATCCGCGCGGCCCTGCGACGCTGTGCAGTCATGGCAACGCTCCACGCTCCTTCCGTTCGCATCGGTGGCGCTACCGATCCTGCCACCCGGCGCGTCCCTCCGGGGCGATGTTCGGCAGAGCGGCCCGGCCGTCGACGGCCGCGCTCAGGAGCTGCGCCCCCGGCGGATCCGGCGCGCCAGGCCCGCCACCCCGCCCACCGCCGAGGTCACGACGATCAGCGCCGCGCCCGCAACGCTCGCGTAGGCGGCCGGCTCCAGCGGCCCGGGCTCGGCGGCCTTCGGGCCCGCGAAGCCGTCGAAGGCCGTGGTCCGGTCCAGCAGGCCGGTCCGGCCGAAGGGCAGCAGGGTGGCCTCGACCCTGGCCTCGACCTCGGTGGCCGGGACGGTCCCGCCGTCGGCCTCCAGGTGGATGCGGGAGTCGAGCGAGCCGACCCGGTTGTCGCCGAGCAGGAACAGCCGCCCTTGCGGCACCGTCACGCTGAACGACTCGCCCTGGCGGCCCTGGGTCGCGAGGTACGGCTCGTCCACCGGCTGTCCGTTGACCGTCAGCCGGTGGTCGTCCGCGGTGGTGGCGACGGTGTCACCGCCGACCGCGACCACCCGCTTGACCATGAGCTCGCCGCCCCAGGCCTGGTCGCGGAAGACCACCACGTCTCCCCGGCCGATGGTGCCGCCGTCGGCCTTGCGGGCGAGCACGGTGTCGCCGGCCTGGAGCGTCGGGTGCATCGAGGCGGTGGGGATCTTGTACGGCCGGTAGTCGACCGCGATGAGGGCGAAGCCGCCGATCATCATCAGCAGCCCGAGCGCAAGCGCGACGCCCTGCAGCACGGCGGCGGGCCGGCGGCCGGGCCGGGCCAGCGCCTCCGGGCGGTCAGCCGACTGTTCCACGACACTGCTCATCGACACCGTCCACCTCTGGCCGACCGGAGAACACCACTGGCACGCCGGTGGCTCGGGCGCGAACGCCGACGGGCCGTGGCACGTCCGAGCAGATTACTCGTCGGTACCACGGCCCGCGCAAGAGTCGGGGACGACCCGATGGAGCTCAGGACTCCTTCCGGCGGTCCGTCCGGGTCCGCACCCGACGCACCAGCGGAAGCAGGGCGACGGCACCCACCGCACCGGCCACGGGAGGCGCGACCGGCAAGGCCGCCGCCAGGCCCTGCTGGTCGAAGGTGTCCGGCACCGGGAGCGTGGACCAGTGGCCGACCGGCCAGGCCACCACGAAGGCCCGCCCGATCACGTTGTCCACCGGCACCGTCCCGCCGCCCGGCTGGTCCATGTGGAAGCGGGAGTCCAGCGAGTCGGCGCGGTGGTCGCCCATCACCCAGATCCGGCCGTTCGGCACCCTGACCGGGCCGAAGGGCTGCGTACCGCAGGGGGTGTTGCCCGCGTAGATGTACGGCTCGTCGAGAGCGACGCCGTTGACCTTGACCGGCCCGTCGGCCTTGCACTCGACGGTGTCGCCGCCGACCGCGATGACCCGCTTGATCAGGTCCTTCTCGTTGGTGGAGGGCATCAGCCCGACGAAGCTGAGCACGTCCTGCACCCCGCGGACGAAGGAGTTGCTGCTCTGCTGGGTCGGTTCGTCGTTCAGCCAGCCACCCGGGTCGTGGAACACCACGACGTCACCGCGCTCGGGTTCGGATCCGAACCAGGGGGTCAGCTTGTCCACCAGCACGCGGTCGCCGACCTGCAGCGTGTTCTGCATCGACTCAGACGGAATGGAGAACGCCTGGACGAAGAAGGTCTTGATCACCAGCGCGAGGATCAGCGCGATGCCGATCAGGATCGGCAGCTCCTTGAGGAAGGAGCGCTGCTTGCGCGGCTTGGCAGGAGCCTCCGAATCCGACTCGTCCACCTGCTCGCCCTCCGGCCGCCGGGGTTCCGAAGGGCCGTCCGCCCCGGTGCCGTGCTCGTCGGCGGTCTGGGCGGCCGCGTCCTCGACCGCCGCCGAGGGTGCCGAGGACTCGGCGGACCGGTTCACCCGGCCGCCCGGGCCCTCGGGTTCCCCGGCGCCTGAGCGGGCACCGATCACCAAATCCCCCACAACGTCTCCTCCCTGCTGTGCGGACGCCCGCGCGCCCGCGCTCAGAGTGCCGCACAGCGGGCACCAACGCTCGCCACGACCATGAACGCCTCAGGGTTGCCCACAACGGACTTCCCTGACACCGACCCGGCCTCGGCGCACGGCCGGGACCACTCCCGGCCGCACCTGCACTTCTCTATCACTCCAGGACATCCGGTTCGCGGTTCCACACGCGCTGTCCGGCCGTCCGACGGCCGGAGCGGCTCACTTCCGAGGCCGCCCCGGCCGACGAAAGACGAGCGGAAGGATGCCCAACACACCCATAACGAGCGGCGGTTCCGTTGGAACCGGCCCAACGCCCATCGATTCCGGCGCAGTTCCGCCGGGCCGCGAGGTCGCGGCGAGAGAGGAGAGTGAACTCGGTTCATCGAGTTGATGGAAGCGGCCCAGCGGCCAGGCGATCACGAACGCGCGACCGACCACATCGGTCAGCGGGACGGTGCCCTGACCCGGATTGCCCATGTGGAAGCGGGAGTCGGCGGAGACGTCGCGGTGGTCCCCCATGACCCACAGACGCCCCTTCGGCACCGTCACCTTGAACGGCTGCCGGGAGGGCGGGTTGCCCGGCGCGAGGTACGGCTCCTCCACCGCGTGGCCGTTGACGGTGAGCCGCCCCTGCGGGTCGCAGCACTCGACGGTGTCCCCGCCGACGCCGATCACGCGCTTGATCAGATCCTGCTCGTTGTCGGACGGCAACAGTCCGACGAAGGTCAGCGCCTGCTTGGCCCCGCCCAGTACCGGACCGTCGTGGGAGGGCTTGCGATCGTTCTCCAGCCAGCCGCCCGGGTCCTTGAACACCACCACGTCGCCGCGCTGCGGCTCACTGCCGAACCAGGGGGTCAACTTGTCCACCAGCACCCGGTCCCCGACCTGGATGGTCTGCTCCATCGAGCCCGAAGGGATCACGAACACCTGGATCATGAAGGTCTTCATCACCAGCGCCACCAGCAGGGCGACCAGGACGATCAGCGGGAACTCGCGCAGCAGCGAGCGCTTGCGCCGGCGGGCCGCGCGTCGGGCACTGCGACGGCGCTCGGCCCGGCCGCGGACCGGCGCGACCGGATCAGCAGGATCCCGGGAATCGACGAGCCCGACGGAATGGGCCCCGGCGTGGTCCGCCTCGCCCGGCCCCGGCCCCGGCTCCGGGGCCGGGCGGTCGGCGACCCGCCCCCTACCTCTGGTCCCCATGACCACCCGTCCCCGCGACCGCGGTGAAGGCCGAGGGCCGGTCCAGGCCGGTCAGACGCGAGAACGGGTACACCACCCAGTCCGCCCGCCCGATCACCTTGTCCTCGGGCACGAAGCCGCCACCGGGCTCCCCGAGGTGGTCGCGCGAGTCCCGGGAGGCACTCCGGTGGTCGCCCAGCACGAACAGCTCGCCGGGCGGCACCACGACGTCGAAGGCCACGTCGGACGGCTGGTCGCCCCGGTCCAGGTAGGAGGTCTCGTCCACCGGGACGCCGTTGACGGTGAGCGGCGCACCGGGGCCGGTGCTCCTCACCCGGTCCCCGCCGACGCCGATCACGCGCTTGACGTAGACCGTGTCCCCGGCCGGGACCAGTCCGAGGTCCCGGCCGACCGAACGCAGGTTGTCCCAGAACCCCGGCGGCTCGGCCGACTCCGGGAGGAAGGAGCCCGTCCCGTCGAAGACCACGACGTCGCCCCGCTGGGGGTGGCCGCCGAAGGCGTAGGCGAGTTGGTTGGCGATCAACCGGTCGCCGGGTTGCAGGGTGTCCTCCATCGAGCCGGAGGGCACCGTGAACGGCCGGGCGACGAACGCGTTCACCAGGAGCAGGGCCGCCAGGCAGATCCCGACCAACAGCAGCAGGTCCCGCGACCGCGAACGCCCGGGTTCGGACTCCTCGTGCTCGTCGTCCTTCTCCGCCGCCTCGGACTGCTCCTCGCCCTGCTCCGGCGCCGAGCCGTTGCCAGGCGTAGAGCCGTCGTCCGGCATCGAGCCGTTGCCAGGCATCGAGCCGTCACCCGGCATCGAGCCGTCGTCCGGCAACGAGCCCCGTTCCGAGGAAGGCTCCGGTTCCCGCTCCGGCCCGGAAACGACCGCAGACCGCGACAGCGAGTCCGCACCGGTGGGTGCGGGACTGCCGTCGCGGTCCGCGGGTGGTTCGTGCGTGCTCATCGGGCGCTGAGCTTACCTTGCGGTGGCCCGGCCCCTCAGAGCGCTCCGATCCCCCGGCGTGGCCGGGGGCCGGTGGATCAGCGGTCGCGCTTCTCCTTGATCTTCGCGGCCTTGCCGCGGAGGTCACGCAGGTAGTACAGCTTGGCGCGGCGAACCGCACCGCGGGTCACGACCTCGATCTTCTCGACGACCGGGGTGTGCACCGGGAAGGTGCGCTCCACGCCGACGTTGAAGCTGACCTTGCGAACGGTGAAGGTCTCACCGACGCCGGCGCCGTGGCGACGGATGACGACGCCCTGGAAGACCTGGACACGGGAGCGGTTGCCCTCGATGACCCGGACGTGAACCTTCAGGGTGTCACCGGCGCGGAAGGCCGGGATGTCGGTGCGCAGCGAGGCCGCGTCGACAGCAGCGAGCTTGTTGCTCATGTTGCTCTCCATCGCAGGCGCCACGGGCCGCCCACGGAAGTTCGTCACAATGGGGTTTGCTGCGGGCCGCATCGGCTGACGGCGGTCCCCCCGTGGCGGGGGCGCCGGTCCACGTGCTCCCAACGGAAGGGAACCAGCGACAGACAGCAGCCGCCTATTCTTCCACACCAGCGGCCGCGGACCGAAATCGGCCGAGTTCCTCGTCCCAGACCAGACCCAGGACGCTGAGCGCCGCCCGGTCCTTCTTGTCGAAGGCGCCGTACTGCCAGCGCCCGACCAGGTCGGGCCGGTTGGCCAGGGTGCGGGCGAAGGCCTGCTCCCGCCGCCAGCGGGCGATCTTGCCGTGGTTGCCGCTGAGCAGCACGTCCGGCACGGTCCGGCCGCGCCATTCTGCGGGCTTGGTGTAGACCGGGCCCTCCAGCAGGTCGGCCATCGCACCGGGGGCGAAGGAGTCGTCCCGGTGGGACTCGGCGTTGCCGAGCACGCCGGGCAGCAGTCGGGCGATCGCCTCGACCATCACCAGCACCGCAACCTCGCCGCCGGCCAGCACGTAGTCGCCGATCGAGGCCTCGACCACGGGCATGCGGGTGGCCGCCTCCTCGATCACCCGGCGGTCGATGCCCTCGTACCGCGCGGGGGTGAACGCCAGCCAGGGGCGGCCGGCCAGCTCCTGGGCGAGCTCCTGGGTGAACGGGCGCCCGCTCGGGGTGGGCACGACCAGGGTCGGCACCTCGCCCGCAGGCCCGCCGGCCAGGACCGCGTCCAGCGCCTCGCCCCACGGCTCGGGCTTCATCACCATGCCGGGGCCGCCGCCGTACGGGCTGTCGTCCACCGTGCGGTGCACGTCGTGGGTCCATTCGCGCAGGTCGTGGAGGTGCACGTCCAGCTGGCCGCGGGCCCGGGCCTTGCCGACCAGCGAGATGTTCAGCGGTTCCAGGTACTCCGGGAAGATCGAGACGACGTCGATCCGCATCCCGGACCGGACATCCGGAGCAGCACCCTGGCCGGCGTCCTGCCCGACACCCTGGCCAGCCTCCTGCCCGACGTCCTGGCCGACGCCGTGCCCGCCGTCCTGGCCGGCACCGTGCCCTGCGCTCAGGGGGGTCTGCTCGACGGTCACTCCGACTCCTCCGGCTCCTCCGACGCGCTGCCCACGACCTCGGCCCGTTCGGGGTCGATCAGCCCGGCCGGCGGGGTGATCACGGCCCGCTGGTTCTCCAGGTCGATGGTCGGCACGATCTGGGTGACGAAGGGCACCAGCACCTCCGTCCCGTCGGCCTTCTTCACCGTGAGCAGGTCCTGGTACGGCAGGTGGACGACCTCGGTCAGCTCGCCGACCAGGGTGCCGTCGAGCAGCACCACGTCGAGGCCGATCAGCTGGTGGTCGTAGTACTCCTCCGGGTCGTCCGGACGCTCCTCCGGGTCGACCTCGGAGATGAGCAGGGTGCCCCGCAGCGCCTCCGCCGCGTTGCGGTCCTTGACGCCGGCGAAGCGCAGCAGCAGTCGGCCGCTGTGCACCCGGCCGGACTCGACGGTCAGCGGTCCGGCCGAGGCGGGGTCGGTGAGCAGGACGGCACCGGGGCCGAGCCGGAGTTCCGGCTCGTCGGTGCGGACCTCGACACTGACGTCCCCCCTGATGCCGTGGGCGCGGCCGATCCTGCCGACGACGAGCTGCACGGTGATCGTTCTCCTGGAGTTGCTGAGCGAGAAGGCTGGGACAGATGAGCAGAGACAGCTGGAAAGCAGGGACAGCCAGCAAAAAAGGCCGACCGGGACGACATGCGTCCCGGTCGGCCTCAAGCCCGACGGCTGAACGAGCAGCTGCGTCAGCGAATGTTGTCCACGTCGACCAGGTCGACCCGGACGTTGCGACCGCCGAGGGCGCCGACCACGGTGCGCAGTGCGCGCGCCGTGCGGCCGCCCCGGCCGATCACCTTGCCGAGGTCATCGGGGTGCACCCGCACCTCGATGGTGTTGCCCCGACGCAGGTTGCGCGAGCGCACCTGCACCTCGTCGGGGTGCTCGACGATGCCCTTCACCAGATGGTCGAGGGCGTCCTCGATCACGATCAGGCCTCGGCGGCGGCGTCGGCCTCAGCCTCGGCCTTGTCCGACTTCTTGGCCTTCGGGGTGATGGCGACACCGGTGGTGGCGTCCTCGAAGCCGGCGACGGCCTTCGCGAACAGGTGCGAGAAGTCCTCGACCTTCGGCTCGGCGACCTTCAGCGGCGCCGGAGCCGGCAGGCCCTTGAACTTCTGCCAGTCGCCGGTCAGCTTGAGGATGGCGAGCACCGGCTCGGTCGGCTGGGCGCCGACGGACAGCCAGTACTGGGCGCGGTCGCTGTCGACCTCGATCTTCGAGGGGTTGTAGGTCGGCTGGTAGATGCCGATCTCCTCGATCGCGCGACCGTCACGCTTGGTGCGGGCGTCGGCGACGACGATGCGGTAGTGCGGGGAGCGAATCTTGCCGAGACGCTTCAGCTTGATCTTGACTGCCACGGGAGTGGATTCTCCTGGTGTTGACGTGGGTGAGCAGCTCACCGTCCGCGTGGGGTTGCGGGGCGGGCCGTTCAAGGGACACGCCAGCCGTAGGAGAGAGGGGTCCTTGCCCGGCTGCCGAGTACTCAGCTGTCCATTCTGCCATACCGGCGCGGACGCTCTTCACCCGGCCATCACGGGGGAAGCCCAGGACAGGGCTCGAACCTGCCCGGGACGGGGCGCGAACGGAGCCCAGGACAGGGCGCGAGCGCAGGCGCGCGCAGCCCAGGACGGGCCCGCGGCGGCGCCCGGGGCCGAGCTGCAGGCGGCGACGCCGAGGCGCGTGGCAACCGCTCAGGGCCCGACCGGGAGCCCCCGCTCCCGGTCAGCCCACAGACTCAGCTATGTCACCGATGTCACCGTCACCGACGCCGATCACCCCGGCCGTGCCGACTGCCCGCACAGTCGCCGACCGGTCCCGGCCCCGGATTACGCGATCTTGAACGGCTGCTGGCACGCGCCGCAGACGATGGACGCCTGCGCGAGCACCGACGGCACGACCCGGACGTTGCGTCCGCAGCCGCAGACCGCCTTGACCCGGACGCCGCCCCCGGAGGAGCCGTGCCGGGCGGCCGGCCCGCGGAAGGCGCGGTTCGTGCCGTCGCCGGCCACCGCTTCCTGGTGCGCGCCCAGGGCGCGGTCCAGGCGCTCGATGGTCTCGGCGTAGCGCTCCTGCGTCTCCTTGAGCATGGTCACCTGGGAGAAGCCGCTGCTGGCGTGCGGCTCGACCGGGTGCGCCAGGCCCAGCTCGGAGGCGAGCATCAGGAAGCGCCGGTTGTGGTAGCGGCCGGCCCGCGAGGTGTCCCGGATGTCCCGGGCCGCGGCCAGACCGTGGGCAGCCTCGTGGAGGAGCCGCTCGAAACCGAGCCGCGTGCCACAGGCCGAGGAGGACTCACCGATCAACGCCTCGGGCGAGGCGAGGTCGGGGAGGTCCTGGTGGTAGGCCTGGATGTCACTCCAGGCGGCGGCCAGTTCGGCCGCGAGGACGAGGGGCTGTGTCGTGCTCACGCTAGACCAACGATGCAGGGCGAGCCGATGTTCCGCATGTTCCCGTTCTCCGGGAATTCCCAGGGAACTCCCAGGAATGCACGACTGCGCGCGAATTGCGCGTTCCGGATCTGACGCAAGACCAACCCCCTGCCGGTTTCGGCCCGTCGTAACGCCGGCGGGCCTCGTGAATTCCGTCCGGGAGCGGGCTGTCGCCCCCAGGACGTACGGCCCGTGGATCCGCCGAAGTTGACAGGGCCACGGGCCGTACACCGTACCGCTATTCCGTTAATACCGGCAGTTGACCGGCCAGTAGGGATGTCCGCTTCCCGGACTCCTCCGGCAGAGTTACCGGATTCTTACCCAACCGCATTCCGGGCAAATGTCGCCGGTAACGGTCATTACCTGCCGACGGCAGACATCAGTACGCACGCGCCACGATCGCGATATTGCCGTCCTGGTCGTCCGCCTGCGGCACCGAGCCGTCGGCCGCGACGATGCAGCGCACCGTGACGCCCTGCTCGGCCAGCTTGGCCTCGCCCTCCGCGCCGAGGTCGGCCCAGGAGATCCGGCCCCAGCCGGTCGCGGCGGCCTCGACGGCCTCGTCCAGGGTCTTGACATCGACGGTGCGGGCCTCGCGGCGCTCGCGGGACTGGCGCAGCAGCAGCGCCTGGTCCTCCTCCAGGATGCCCGGCAGCAGCGCGGCCAGGGCGTCGATGGAGACCGGCTCCTTGCCACCCGGGATGCGGCGGGCCAGCATCGCGGTGCCGTTCTCCAGGTCGCGCGGGCCGACCTCGATGCGCAGCGGAACGCCCTTGAGCTCCCAGTCGACGGCACGGCGGCCGAACGGGGTGTCGGTGCGGTCGTCGACCACGACGCGGATGCCGGCGGCCTCCAGCTGGGCGCCGATCTCACGGACCTTGGCGATGACCGCGTCGTCGCCCTTGATGGCCAGCACCACGGCCTGGACCGCGGCCAGGCGCGGGGGCACCCGCAGGCCGTTGTCGTCGCCGTGGGACATGATCAGGCCGCCGACCATGCGGGTCGAGACGCCCCAGGAGGTCTGCCAGACGTGCTCGCGCTCGGCGCCCTGCAGCTGGTAGGTGGTGTTGAACGCCTTGGCGAAGTTCTGGCCCAGCTCGTGGCTGGTGCCCATCTGCAGCGCCTTGCCGTCACCCATCATGCCTTCGAGGGTGAGGGTGTTGATGGCGCCGGCGAAGCGCTCCTTGGCGGTCTTGCGGCCGAGCACGACGTCGATGCCGAGCACGTTGGTCATGAAGTCGCCGTAGACCTGGGTGTGGATCATCGACGCGTACTCACGGGCGTCCTCGTAGGTGGCGTGGGCGGTGTGGCCCTCCTGCCAGAGGAACTCGGTGGTGCGCAGGAAGACGCGCGGGCGAAGCTCCCAACGGACCACGTTGGCCCACTGGTTGATCAGCAGCGGCAGGTCGCGGTGACTCTGCACCCACTTCGAGAAGTACTCGTTGATGATGGTCTCGGAGGTGGGCCGGACGACGACCGGCTCCTCGAGCTGCTTACCGCCACCGTGGGTGACCACCGCGAGCTCGGGGGCGAAGCCCTCGACGTGCTCGGCCTCCTTGGTCAGGTAGGACTGCGGGATGAACATCGGGAAGTAGGCGTTCTGCGCGCCCGCCTTCTTGATGCGAGCGTCCATCTCCTGCTGCATCCGCTCCCACAGGCCGTAGCCGTACGGTCGGATGACCATGGTGCCTCGCACCGGACCGTTGTCGGCAAGCTCGGCCTTGTTGATGAGGTCCTGGTACCAGCGGGGAAAGTCTTCCGCCTGAGGGGTGAGAACGGGTGCCTTAGCCATGGGCGGAATGGTACGGGGAGCGACGCCCTCACTTCGAATCGGTATCACATCCGCGGCCGCGGAACGCCGCCCGCAGGGGGCGCACGACCGCGACACGCGCGCACCACCCTGCACCCCTCTGGACGCCGGGCCCGACCCGCTGTTCGCTGGAGTGGGGCGGGACTTTGGGGGAGCCGTAGCAGCACACCGAAGGACCGGATGGGAGGCCGCGATGGCTTCAGCTCGGACGACCGGCACGACCGCACGACCAGCGGACGCACGACCGACCGGCGCACGACCGCACCACCCGCAGCAGGGGGCCGCCGGGCCCGCGCGGGCGCGCGACTGGGCGGAGATCCAGGAACGCATGCTGGTGCCGCTCTACGAGGCGGTGTACGACCGCCTGGAGGTCGGCCCGGCGAGCAGCGTGCTGGGCCTGGGCTGCCGGTCCGGGCTGTCCCTGCTGCTCGCCGCCGGACGGGGCGCCCAGGTCGCCGGGCAGGAGCCGCGGGAGGAGCTGCGCGAGCTGGCCCGGGGCCGTCGGCTGCGGGTGTGCGCGGGGGCCCGGCCGACCGCCGCCGTCCCCCGCTCGGCCCATTCGCTGGTGACTGTTTTCGACCAGCTGCCCGGCGCCGCCGATCCGGGCCGGGTGGTCGCCGAGGCCGCCCGGCTCACCCTCCCAGGCGGACACGTGGTGCTCGCCGCCTGGGGCCCGCCGGAGCGCTGCGAGAGCGCACCGGTACTGGACGCGGCCCGCCGGATGGCGGGGCGGACCACCGCACGCGACCCGTTCGCGCTGAGCGCGCCGGGCGCTCTGGAGGACCTGCTCGCCCCGGTCGGCCTGCGTCCGGCCGGCAGCGGCCGGGTGGGCTGCCCGTTCGCCTACCCGGACCTCGACAGCGCGGTGCGGGGCCTGCTCTCCACCGGGCTGTTCGAGGCGGCCGAGGAGTTCTCCGGGGCACCGCTGGTGGCCAAGGAGCTGGAGGAGGCGCTCCAGCCGTACCTGCGCCCGGACGGCTCGGTCCGGATGGAGAACGTCTTCCGCTACCTGGTCGCCGAGCGGCCGCGCTGAGCGCACAGGGCTGAGGAAGACCCGAAACCGGGGGCGCCCGCCACCACGGCGAGCGCCCCCGGCCCCTGCGTTCACGCCTCCTGGTCGGACGCCCCCGGCCCCTACGTTCACGCCCCCTGGTCGGACGCCCCCCGCGGGACCCCGGCCGCCCGGTAGGCCGCCTCCTCGTCCAGCGTCTCCGCCTCCAGCAGCGCCGCCGCCAGCGCGTCCAGCCGGTCCCGTTGCTCGGTCAGGATCCGCACCGCGTCCTCGTAGCACTCGGCGACGATCCGCCGGGCCTCCTCGTCCACCGCGTCCAGCGTGGTCGGCGCCGCCGAGAGCCCGTACGCGCCCTGCGCGTCCGAGGGCACCGCGGTGAGCCGGCCGACCCGCTCGCTCATCCCCCAGCGCCCGGCCATCCCGCGGGCGATGTTGGTGACCTGCTCCAGGTCGCTCTCCGCGCCGGTGGTGATCACCCCGTAGACCACCTGCTCGGCCGCCATCCCGCCCAGCGCGCCGATGATCCGGCCGCGCAGGTAGGGCTCGGTGTACGAGTAGCGGTCGTTCTCCGGGGTGGAGAGGGTGACGCCGAGGGCGCGGCCGCGCGGCACGATGGTGATCTTGCGGACCGGGTCCGCGCCCGGCTGGAGCATGCCCAGCAGCGCGTGCCCGCTCTCGTGGTACGCCGTTCGCTCGCGCTCCTCCTGCGGCATCACCAGCGGCCGCACGGCGCCGAGTTGGACCTTCTCCAGGGCGTCCGAGAGGTCCCGCCCGTTGACCGCGTCCTGCTCCCGCTTGACGGCCAGCAGGGCGGCCTCGTTGACCAGGTTGGCGAGTTCGGCGCCGGTCATCCCGGGGGTGACCTTGGCCAGCTGGTGGAGGTCGGTGTCGCCGGCCAGCGGGACGGTCCGGGTGTGGATGCGCAGGATGGCCGCGCGGCCCTCCCGGTCGGGCGGGCTGACGGTGATCCGGCGGTCGAAGCGGCCGGGGCGCAGCAGCGCCGGGTCGAGCACGTCGGCCCGGTTGGTCGCGGCGATCACGATGACGCCCTCGGAGCCGGTGAAGCCGTCCATCTCGGTGAGGATCTGGTTGAGAGTCTGCTCGCGCTCGTCGTGCCCGCCCATGCCGCCGCCGGCGCCGCGCTGGCGGCCGATGGTGTCGATCTCGTCGATGAAGATGATCGCCGGGGCGACCTTGCGGGCCTCGGCGAACAGTTCGCGGACCCGGCTGGCGCCAACGCCGACGATCATCTCGATGAACTCGGACGCGGAGGCGGAGAAGAACGGCACGTCCGCCTCGCCGGCCACGGCCCGGGCCAGCAGGGTCTTGCCCGTCCCGGGCGGGCCGCTGAGCAGCACGCCGCGCGGCATCTTGGCGCCGAGCCTGCGGTACCGCTCGGGGTTCTTCAAGTAGTCGACCACCTCGGTGAGTTCGGCCTCGACCTCGTCGATGCCGGCCACGTCGGCGAAGGTGGTGCGCTTGCCCTGCTCGGCGGTGACCGGTTTGGGCGGGGCCTTGCGGCCGAGCGGTCCGGCGCCGAGGCCGCCGGACATCCGGCGGGCGAGCAGCACCCAGATGAAGACCAGCAGCAGCATCGGGGCGAGCGAGAGCAGCAGGTTGGTGAGGAAGCTGCGCTGCTGGACCGGCGAGGTGGCGGTGACCTCGACGCCCTGCTGCTGCAGGGTGGCCCACAGGTTGTCGCCCGCGAAGGAGGGGCGCTGGGTGTCGAACTCCGTGTAGTCGCCCTTGCCGCCGTCGGGTTTGGGCTGGGCGCTCTTGAGGGTGCCCTCGATCGCGTCGCCCTTGGCGTAGATCTTGGTGATGTTGCCCTTGTTCAGCTGGTTGTTGAACTCGGTGTAGGAGATCGTGGTGGCGCCCTCGTTGCCGAAGAACGACAGCAGCAGGTCGGAGATCAGGAACACCACGAGCGCGGTGAGGACGAGGCCCGCCCAGCCGCCGGGCATCCGGCGGCGGGGTGGCGGCGGGGGCGGGGCCCCCTCGGACCGCCAGGGCTGGTCGGGGGTCTGGCGCGGCGGCACGGGTTCGGTCACCCTCCGGACGATACGGACAGCCGCTCGGACGGGCCAACCGCAGCGCCGCCCCCGACCGGCCGTACGGCCGTGCCAAGGCCCCCGCCAGCGGATATGCCGTGGCGGCGGCGGTCAGCCCGCGGCGCCCGGCCACTCCTCGGCGGTCAGCGCGAACCGCTCGTGGTCTCGCCAGTCCCCCTGCAGGAACAGCATCCGCGGGCTGAAGCCCTCGTGCCGGAAGCCCAGCCGCTTGGCCAGCGCGATCGAGCGGTCGTTCTCCGGCTGCACGTTGATCTCCAGCCGGTGCAGGCCCAGCCCGTCGGCCGACTGCGGGGCGAAGCAGCGGTCCAGGACCAGCCGCATGCCCTCGGACATCCGCCCGGTGCCGGCGTACGGCAGGTACGAGTCGTAGCCCAGCGTGGCGTTGCAGAACCGGCCCATCACGATGTTGGCGACGTTCACCTTGCCGACCAGCCCGCCGGTGTCCCGGTCGACGATCAGGAACGTGCGCAGGCCCGCGCCCTGGCGACTCAGCAGTTCCGGCAGCCCGTCCGGCTCGACCGGGTTCCACCGCCCGATGTGCTCGGCGGACCGACGGACCGCCTCCGCGTACAGAACCTCGTCCTCGGCCCTCGGGGCCCTGATCATCACTCGCATGCCGCCATCATCGGACACGGCGGCGTTCCCGGACACGCCCCGCGTCGGACACACGATCGGCCCGCCGCCCGGAGACCACCGGACGACGGGCCGATCAGGACCGAGCGGAGTCGGTCACGAACGCTCGGGCCAAGGACTACAGCATGTCCTTGAACTCCTTGGGCAGCTCGAAGTCGGCCGGGCCCTTGCCCGCGCCGAGGCCGAACGCGCCGCCGTCGGCCGGACCCTGGCCGCCGCCCGGGCCGAGCGCGCGACGCTCGGCGGCCGCGGCCTCCTCCTGCGCGCGCTTCAGCGGGTTGCCGCTCTTGCGCTTGCCCTTGGCCTGCGGGGCCTTCTTGGCGGACTTCTTCGCGCCGCCGCCCATGCCCGGGATCCCCGGCATGCCGGGCATGCCCTTGCCGGAGGCCATCGCGGACATCATCTTGCGGGCGTCGAAGAACCGCTCGACCAGGTTCTTGACCTCGCCGACCTGGACGCCCGAACCCTTGGCGATGCGGGCCCGGCGGGAGCCGTTGATCAGCTCCGGCTCGGCGCGCTCGGCCGGGGTCATCGACTTGATGATCGCGCCGACCCGGTTGACGTCCTTGTCGTCGATGTTGTTGATCTGCTCGCGGATCTGGCCCATGCCGGGCAGCATGCCGAGCAGCTTGGAGATCGAGCCCATCTTCTGGACCTGCTCCAGCTGCGACAGGAAGTCGTCCAGGGTGAACGCCTTCGGGCCGCCGCGCAGCTTGGCGGCGATCTTCTCGGCCTCGGCCTGCGAGAAGGTCTGCTCGGCCTTCTCGATCAGCGAGAGGACGTCACCCATGCCCAGGATGCGCGAGGCCATCCGGTCCGGGTGGAAGGCGTCGAAGTCGTCGACCTTCTCGCCGTTGGAGGCGAACATGATCTGCCGGCCGGTGACGTGCGCGACCGACAGGGCGGCACCACCGCGGGCGTCGCCGTCGAGCTTGGAGAGCACCACGCCGGTGAAGTCGACGCCGTCGAGGAAGGCCTGCGCGGTGGTGACCGCGTCCTGACCGATCATCGCGTCGACGACGAACAGGACCTCGTCCGGGTTGACCGCGGCGCGGATGTCGGCGGCCTGCTGCATCAGCTCGGCGTCGATGCCGAGGCGGCCGGCGGTGTCGACGATGACGACGTCGTACTGCTTCTGCTTGGCGTACTCGATCGAGTCCTTGGCCACCTGCACCGGGTCGCCGACGCCGTTGCCCGGCTGCGGGCCGTAGAAGGCCACGTCGGCCCGCTCGGCCACCACCTGGAGCTGGTTGACCGCGTTGGGGCGCTGGAGGTCGCAGGCGACCAGCAGCGGGGTGTGCTTCTGCTTCTTCAGCCAGTGGCCGAGCTTGCCGGCGAGGGTGGTCTTACCGGCACCCTGCAGACCGGCGAGCATGATGACCGTCGGGCCGCTCTTGGCGAACCGCACCCGGCGGGTCTCGCCGCCGAGGATCGCGATGAGTTCCTCGTTGACGATCTTGATGATCTGCTGCGCCGGGTTGAGCGCGCCGGAGACCTCGGCGCCGAGCGCCCGCTCCTTGACCTGCTTGATGAAGGCCCGGACGACCGGCAGCGCGACGTCCGCCTCCAGCAGCGCGATGCGGATCTCGCGGGCGGTGGCGTCGATGTCCGCCTCGCTCAGGCGGCCCTTGCCCCGGAGGTTCTTGAACGTCGCTGCGAGGCGATCGGAAAGGGTGTCGAACACGTCGGCGCGGGTCCTCTGCGGCATCGGTATCGGTACGGTCGTCGTCCCCCAGGGTATCCGGCCACCCCGGGTACGGTCTCCACCCCCGTACGGAAGGCCCCCGGAGCGCTCCGGGACCGGCCCCGGAGCGGCCCCCGCGCCCGCCGATTCAGCCCAGCGCCGCCCGGACCGCCGCGGCCACCTCCCCGGCCCGCCCGGCGGTCAGCGGACGGCCCGCCGGATCGGTCAGGTAGAAGGAGTCGACGGCCTCCGCGCCCAGCGTGGAGACGTGCGCGGTGCGCACCCGGACGCCCGCCCCGTCCAGCGCCCGGCCGATCCGGTGCAGCAGCCCGGGGGCGTCGTGCGCGCGGACCTCCAGCACGGTCGCGGTCGCCGAGGCCACCGCGGGAGCCACCGCGACCAGCGGCGGCGGGGTGGGGATGCCCTTGCGGCGCGGGGCGGCGGCGTCCCGCTCGGCGAGGCGGCGGGAGACGTCCAGCGAGCCGTCCAGCGCCCGGCGCAGGTCGGCGCGCAGCCGGGCCGCCTCCGGCAGCTCGCCGAACTCGGCGGCCACCCGCCAGGACAGCAGCAGCACCGGGCCCGCGCCGATCGGGTCCAGCTCGCGCAGGCCCGCCGAGCGGACGGTCAGCCGGTGCAGCGCCAGTACGCCGGCCACCGTGCCGAGCAGTCCGGGCCGGTCCGGGACGGCGAGGGTCAGCTCGACGCCCATCGGCTCGCTGCCCGGGTCCGCCCCCTCGGCCTGGGCCAGCAGCGACAGCGCGGGGGCGCCGGTACGGGCGGCCTCGACCGCGAGCCGCTCCTGCTCGGCGCTGGGTGCGGCCTCCACGGGCGCGGACCCTCCCCCGGCCAGCTGCGCGGCGGCCCGGGCCACCAGGCCGTCCACCAGCGAGGCCCGCCAGCTGCTCCACGCCGCCGGACCGGTGGCCAGCGCGTCCGCCTCGGTGAGCGCGTGCAGCAGTTCCAGCTCCGGCAGGGTGCCGACCGCCTTGGTGATCGCCTCGACGGTGGCCGGGTCGTCCGGGTCGCGCCGGGTCGCGGTGTCGACCAGGGTCAGGTGGTGGCGGACCAGCACCGCCAGGGTCTCGGTGTCCTCGGCGGGGAAGCCCATCCGGGCGGCCAGGTCGCGGACGATCACCTCGCCGGCCTCGCTGTGGTCGCCGGGCCAGCCCTTGCCGATGTCGTGCAGCAGCGCGGCGACCAGCAGCAGGTCCGGCCGGGCCACCCGGCGGGTCATCGCGGCGGCCCGGACGGCCGTCTCCACCAGGTGCCGGTCCACCGTCCAGCGGTGCACCGCGTTGCGCTGCGGTCGGCAGCGCACCCGCTCCCAGTCCGGCAGCAGCCTGGTGACCAGCCCCTCCGCCTCCAGCGCCTCCCAGACCGGGACGGCCGCCTCCCCCGCCCCCAGCAGGGTCACCAGCTGCTCGCGGGCCTCGTCCGGCCAGGGCACCGGCAGCGGCCGGCACTCGGTGGCCAGCCGGCGCACCGTCGCGTACGAGACGGTCAGCCCGTTCTGCGCGGCGGCGGCCGCGGCGCGCAGCGGCAGCACCGGGTCGGCGGCCGGGCGGGCGGCCTGGGCGAGCACCGCCTCGCCGTCCTGCTCGACCACGCCCTCGGCGAGCGGGCGGCGGGCGACGGCGCCCCGGGCCACCGCGCCCGTGCCGCGCCCGGCGCCGGTGAACCGGAAGGCCGGCCGGCCGGCCCGGCGGCCCCGGCCGGACCGGGCGGCGAGCACCCGCTCCACAGCCCGCCAGGTGACGTCGCTCGCGTAGGCGACGGTCCGGGCGGCCTCGTAGACCTGGCGCAGCAGGGTGTCGGCGTCCAGCACGCCGAGCCGCTCGGCGACCTGGTCCTGGTCCTGGAGGCTGAGCCGTTCGGTTGCCCGGCCGGTGGCCAGGTGCAGCGCGTCGCGGACGTCGGCGAGCCGCAGCGCGGCGGCCTCCAGGCCGTCCCGGGGCGCGTCGGCGAGCCAGGTCGCGGCGACGGCGTCGAGCGCGACGAGGTCGCGCAGGCCGCCGCGGGCCTCCTTCAGGTCGGGCTCCAGCAGGAAGGACAGTTCGCCGTGCCGTTCGGCCCGCTCCCGGCCCAGCTCGCGCAGCTCGGGCAGGCGCGCGGGGGCGCTCGCGCGCCAGTCGGTGAGCACCGCGGAGCGCAGCGCGGCGGTGAGCGCCCCGTCCCCGGCGAGGTGGCGGGCGTCGAGCAGGCCGAGCTGGGCCTTGAGGTCGGCGGCGGCCACCGCCCGGGCCTCCGCGGGGGTGCGCACCGAGTGGTCGAGCTTGGCGCCCGCGTCCCAGACCGGGTACCAGATCCGCTCGGGC
Organism: Kitasatospora sp. NPDC053057; assembly: GCF_044546945.1. Lineage (NCBI taxonomy): Bacteria > Bacillati > Actinomycetota > Actinomycetes > Kitasatosporales > Streptomycetaceae > Kitasatospora > Kitasatospora sp. NPDC053057. The sequence goes on from NZ_JBITZP010000030.1 coordinate 52,169, forward strand.
AGTTCGGCGGCGATCGGGCCGTCGTGCAGCAGGAGGACGTCCAGGTCGCTGCGCGGGGACAGCTCGCCCCGGCCGTAGCCGCCGACGGCGACCAGCGCGACGCCGGACGACGGGGCGCCGGCGGCGGCGAGCAGTCCGGCCAGCCAGTCGTCGGTGAGCCGGGCGAGCGCGGCGCGGCGCGGGCGGCCGGTCAGCCCGGGCCGGTCGAGCAGCGCGGCCCGGGCCGCGGCGTGGTCCGAGGGGTCAGAAGGGTCCGAGGGGCCGAAGGAGGGGCTGGTCTCGATGGTCATGCGCGGGGTCCCGTCCGTCGTGCGGGTTGATCCTGGACGCCCGTACGGCCGCGGCGAGGGTCCGGGCGCCGGTACGCCGACCGGCGGACCCGCGCCCCGTGAAGGGGCGGGCCCGCCGGATCGCTCAGTGCCTCACAGGGCATCGGGTCCGCGTTCGCCGGTGCGGACCCGGACGGCGGTGTCGACCGGGATGCTCCACACCTTGCCGTCGCCGATCTTCCCGGTCCGGGCGGCCTTCACCAGGACGTCGATCAGGTCGTCGGCGTCCTCGTCCTCGGCCAGGACCTCGATCCTGATCTTCGGTACCAGGTCCACGGTGTACTCGGCGCCCCGGTAGACCTCGGTGTGGCCGCGCTGTCGGCCGTAGCCGCTGGCCTCGGTGACGGTCAGGCCGTGGACCCCGAAGGCCTGCAGGGCGGCCTTCACCTCGTCCAGGCGGTACGGCTTGATCACGGCGGTGATGAGCTTCATCGGGCGTCGACCTCGGTCTTCTCGGCGGACTTCTCAACGGACTTCCCGGCGGCCCCGGCAGGCTTCTCTTCGGGCTTCCCGCCGGGCGCGGAGCCGAGGCCCAGGGACGGGAGCGCCCGGGCCAGGCCCGCACCGACGGCGCTGAAATCGTAGGCCGACTCGGCGTGTTCGGCCTGGTCGATGCCGGCCACCTCGACCTCCTCGGCGACCCGGAAGCCGACCAGCTTGTCGACCGCCTTGGCCAGCAGCCAGGACAGCACGAAGGAGTACGCCGCGACCACCGCCACGCCCATCGCCTGCTTGCCGAGCTGGCCCAGCCCGCCGCCGTAGAACAGGCCCTTGGCGGTCTGGCCGACCCCGCCGGTGGCGAACAGGCCGATCAGCAGCGAGCCGATCGCCCCGCCCACCGCGTGCACGCCCACCACGTCGAGCGAGTCGTCGAAGCCCCAGCGGTACTTGAGCGAGACGGCGGCGGCGCAGACCGCGCCCGCGATCAGGCCGATCGCCACCGCGCCGAGCGGGCTGACCGAACCGCAGGCCGGGGTGATCGCGACCAGCCCGGCCACCGCGCCGGAGGCGGCGCCCAGCGTGGTGAACGCGCCGTGCTTCAGCTTCTCGAAGACCAGCCAGCCGACCAGCGCCGCGCCGGTGGCGACCTGGGTGTTCACCATCGCCATCGCGGCCACGCCGTTGGCGGCCAGCGCCGAGCCCGCGTTGAAGCCGAACCAGCCGAACCAGAGCAGCCCGGAGCCGAGCATCACCAGCGGCAGGCTGTGCGGGCGCATCGGGTCCTTCTTGAAGCCGACCCGCTTGCCCAGCACCAGGCAGAGCGCGAGGCCCGCGACACCGGCGTTGATGTGCACGGCCGTCCCGCCGGCGAAGTCGATCACGCCGTTTCTGTCGCCCAGCCAGCCGCCGTTGCCGTTGTCCACGAAGAACACCCAGTGCGCGACCGGGAAGTAGACCACCGTCACCCAGAGCGCGATGAACAGGCCCCAGGCGGAGAACTTGGCCCGGTCCGCGATGGCACCGCTGATCAGTGCCGGGGTGATGATCGCGAACATCAGCTGGAAGACGGCGAAGGCCGTCACCGGGATCGACCCGGTCAGCTCGTTCAGCCCGATGCCGCGCATCCCGAGGAAGTCCAGGTTGCCGATGAGTCCGGCGAAGGCATCCGGCCCGAAGCTGAGCGAGTAGCCGTAGAGGACCCAGAGCACGCTGACGATGCCGAGCGAGAGGAAGCTCATCGCCAGCATGTTCAGCGTGCTCTTGGCCCTGACCATGCCCCCGTAGAAGAAGGCCAGGCCCGGGGTCATCACCATGACCAGGGCCGCACTGATGAGCACGAAAGCGGTGTCGCCCGCGCTGAAGCCGTCCGGCATCGGCGTCTCCTCTGCGTGAAAGCCGCTCCACCCCCGGGTACCTGTCCCGTGCCCACCCGGGGTGGCGGCGATGAAGAGGAGAGTGCCGAAAGCTGGTTTCGGCCAGTGCGACCGGTTGTTTCGCGGCCGTGACGCGTGCGACGCGCGGGTTACGAGCGCGTGAACCGCGGCCCCGCCACTGGGCCGGATGGGCTACCGTGCCGCCGCACCGCACGGTCCGTCGCCGGAAATGCCACCGACCGTGACGGCGGCGGCCGTCACGGTCGGTGGAGTCCTCGCCCCGTGGTCGCTCAGACCACCGAGACGAACTCCGGGATGTCCTGAACCACCCGCTCCTTGAGCCGGCTCACCGCGTCCACGCCCTGGAACCGGGCGGACGCCGCCTCCGTGGTCTTGCGGACCCGGGAGTTCAGCCGCTCCGACCGCACCTTGGTCGCGATGTCCACCGCCTGCTCGGCGTACCGGACGGCCTCCTCGGCCTCCTTCTGCAGCAGGTGCACGCTGGCCATGCCGATCAGGTTGAAGGCGTACGAGCGCACGTGGTCCTCGTCCTGGCGGAACAGGTCGACCGCGCGCTCCATCACCGGCGCCGACAGCGAGGCGTACAGCTGGGCGTTGTCCGAGTGGTACGCCAGGTCGCGGTACGAGTGGGCGTTCTCGGCGTTCAGCTCGGCCGGCGAGAAGAACTTCAGCCAGTCCGGGTCGCCGTCCCCCTCGCGGATGTCGGTGAAGGTGTCCTCGGCCAGCCGGATCGCCCGGGCGCAGCGGTTGACCTCGCCGATGGTGGCGTAGGCGCGCGCCTCCATCGCGAACAGCAGGGACTGCTGGCGCGGGGTGGCAGTGTCGCGGCTGCCGTACTGCGCCAGGTGGATCAGCTCCAGGGCGTCCTCGCCCCGGTTGAGGTGGATCATCTGGCGGCTCATGTCGGTGAGGATCAGCGCGCCGAACGGGCGGTCGCCGGCCTCCTTGGCCGCGTGCAGGGCCAGCACGTAGTACTTCTGCGCGCTCGGGTGCATCCCTACGTCGTAGGACATCCAGCCGGCCAGGTGGGCGAGTTCGGCGGTGAGCCGGAACAGCCGCTTGGTGGTGTCCTCGTTGTACGTCTCCTGGAGCAGGTCGGTGACCTCGTGGAGCTGGCCGACCACGGCCTTGCGGCGCAGCCCGCCGCCGTTCTGGGCGTCCCACTGGCGGAACATGACCGTGGTCTGCTCCAGCAGTTCCAGTTCGGGCTCGGAGAGCCGGCCGGTGAAGGCCTCGCCGCCGTTTGCCGCGGTCAGGATCGGGGTGGGAACGCCGGTCGGGCCGGGGGCGAGCCAGCGCTGCATCGGCTCGATCAGCGCGGCGCCGGCGGTCAGCGCGAGCGAGGTGCCGAGGAAGCCCCGGCGGTTGAGCATCAGGTCGCTGCGGGAGTAGTCGCTGATCAGCTGAACGGTCTGCGGGGCGCTCCACGGCAGGTCGACGCCGCCGCCGACGGTGGAGACCGGGATCGCGGCGCGCAGGCCGAGGTCCTCGATCGAGACCACCGAGCCGAAGCGCTCCGAGAACAGCTCCGACATGATCTTGGGGATCGGCTCCCGGGGCTGCTCGCCGTCGAGCCAGCGACGCACCCGGGAGGTGTCGGTGGACACGTGGTGGGCGCCGATCTGCCGGGCCCGGCGGTTGACCTGGCGGGCCAACTCACCCTTGGACCAGCCGCTGCGGGCGAACCACGTGGTCAGCTTCTCGTTGGGTTGCTTCTCTGCCATGGGAACGTCCCCATCCCGCCCGGCCCCTGCGGGGCCCCGATCGTGACCGCCCGACGGTTGCGGGCTCTTGCCAGACGTGCCGTGCCCGAGGTGTTGCGTACCGCCTCGTCGTACTGGTGTGCCATCGTCGTAGACGGTTCGTCAGATCCCCAACTCCCGTTCCCCGACGGCCCGGAGCAGGAACCCCGGCGACGTCCGTGTGCTGAACGTAGTGCCCCCCGGGGCACCCGTGGGAGCGGCCCTGGCGAAACGCCACCTTTCGCCACCCCCAGGAGTGAACCGAAGCCTGGGGGCACACGCTTCACTAGGTAGTCGCGACGGTCCGGCATATGCGGGCCGCCAAGTCCCCCGGCCAACCCCGGAAGACCCGGCAGACCCGGCAATCCACCGCAGTCGCAAGCGATTTCGCCGTCCACTCGGGACGGCAACCGCCTCACGCACCCGACGATCCGGCATCGACGCCGCCCCCACAAGGCGGCGCCCGAGGCACACCATCGCAACAGGCGCACGCCAAGCGCTGCGCGCCGCCACCGCACCACGCACCACGCGACGGACAATCAACACACAGTCACCATCCCGTAACCATCGGCAACGAGAACCTGTTGGGGGAGGCATGGACAACCTGTTCGGCGAACTTCGACTGGGGCACCTGCGGCTGGCACCGCTGGGCGCGCGCCGCCGCACCAAGGTCACCGCGTCCCAGGCCGCCGCGGAGTACACCGGCCGCTGGGGCTGGGCGGTCGCCACCGGCACCCCGGGCACCGGCGCCACCGCCCCGACCCGCTGTCCCTGCGGCTCCCACCGCTGCGCCGCACCCGGCCTGCACCCCGCGCCGGGCACCGCGGACCGGACCACCGCCGGCGCCGAGGGCTCGGTGCTGCTTCCCACCGGCCGCGCCTTCGACGTGCTGGACGTCCCCGAGCAGGCCGGCCTCCAGGCGCTGGTCCGGCTGGAGCGGATGGGCACCCAGGTCGGCCCGGTGCTCGCCCCGCCCACCGGCCGGATGCAGTTCCTGGTCGCCGCCGGCACCGCCCGCCGCCTGCCCGACCTGCTGTACCGGATGGGCTGGGACGACGCCGCGCTCGACCTCGCCTGCCACGGCGAGGGCAGCTACGTCGCCGCCCCGCCCACCGTCCTCGGCGAGCTCGGCCCGGTCCGCTGGCTGCGCCGCCCCACCCGCGACAACGCAGGCTGCCCGCCCGAGGCCCGGCTGCTGCTCGGCACCCTCGCCTACGCCTGCCACCGCAGCCGCGAGCGCACCGCCGAGCCCGTCTGGATCGCCTCGTAGGAGGCGCCCCGGGAAGATCGACATCCCGGCATGCGAAAGGGCCCGCCCCCGAAGGAGCGGACCCTCACCGGCGGGGAAGAACCCGGTCAGTCCCCGATCAGCGCGTCCACGAACGCACCCGGCTCGAACGGCGCCAGGTCGTCCGCGCCCTCGCCCAGACCGATCAGCTTGACCGGCACGCCCAGCTCGCGCTGCACCGCGACCACGATGCCGCCCTTGGCGGTGCCGTCCAGCTTGGTCAGCACGATGCCGGTGATGTTCACCACCTCGGCGAACACCCGGGCCTGGATCAGGCCGTTCTGGCCGGTGGTGGCGTCCAGCACCAGCAGCACCTCGTCTACCGGGCCGTGCTTCTCGACGACCCGCTTGACCTTGCCCAGCTCGTCCATCAGGCCGGTCTTGGTGTGCAGTCGGCCGGCGGTGTCGATCAGCACGGTGTCCGCGCCCTCGGCGATGCCCTCCTTGACCGCGTCGAAGGCGATCGAGGCCGGGTCGCCGCCCTCCGGGCCGCGCACGGTGCGCGCACCGACCCGCTCGCCCCAGGTCTGCAGCTGGTCCGCGGCGGCGGCCCGGAAGGTGTCGGCCGCGCCGAGCACCACCTTGCGGCCGTCGGCGACCAGCACCCGGGCCAGCTTGCCGGTGGTGGTGGTCTTGCCGACGCCGTTGACGCCGACGACCAGGACCACGGCCGGGCCCTCCTCGTGCTTCGTGGAGCGGACGGTGCGGTCGGCGTCCTTGCCGATCAGCTCGACCAGCTCCTCGCGCAGCAGGCCGCGCAGCTCGTCCGGGGTACGGGTGCCGAGCACCTTCACCCGGGTGCGCAGCCGCTCGACCAGCTCCTGGGTCGGAGCGACGCCGACGTCCGCGGTGAGCAGGGTCTCCTCGATCTCCTCCCAGGTGTCCTCGTCCAGGTGCTCGCGGGAGAGCAGCGAGAGCAGGCCCTTGCCGAGCGAGTTCTGCGAGCGGGAGAGCCGGGAGCGCAGCCGGACCAGCCGGCCGGCGGTGGGCTCGGGGACCTCGATGGCGGGCGCCACCTCGGCCTCGGCCGGAGCCTCGACCTCGACGACCTCGGGAGCCTCGGGGGCCCCGACGACCTCAGGGACCTCCGGAAGCGGCACCTCCTCGACGGTGCGGCGCGGCTCCTCGGTCGGCGGCGCGGCCTCCTCGCCGACCTGAGGCTCCTGCGGGGTGGTCTTCGGCGCCGTGATGACCGGCGCCTGCGACTTCGGGGGCAGCTGCTGGCGTCGTCTGCCGGAAACGACGAGGCCCGCGATCGCGCCGATGGCGATCACGGCGATGACTACGGCAAGGATCACGTATTCCACATCAGTTTCCTTCGCTTGTTCCTACGACAGAGTGATCCTTCGGCTTTCGACGCACGAAGCGCTGCCGCCTCCCTTACGCTGGCCGCTGTGCCGTCCGGCACCGGTCAGGCTTGGCCGTCACAAGGTCGTCAGACGACTGAGTGAGAAGCCCCCTCACACATGAGGGGGAGGAGTCACAACGCCCCCAGTATCCGTGATCGGGGGCTGCGGGCGGGCATGTGCCCGACATCGGCTGGCGGGTCTCAACCCGTCGGCTGCGGGATGGCACCGCGACGCTTCCGCTCGCGGTGCTCCTCGCGCAGGCGCTGGCTGATCACCTGGGAGATCCCGTCGCCCTTCATGGTCACGCCGTACAGCGCGTCGGCGGACTCCATGGTCAGCTTCTGGTGGGTGATCACGATCAGCTGGGAGCTCTCCCGCAGCTCCTCCATGATCCCGATCAGCCGGCGCAGGTTGGTCTCGTCCAGGGCCGCCTCCACCTCGTCCATCACGTAGAACGGGCTGGGCCGGGCCTTGAAGATCGCCACCAGCAGCGCCACCGCGGTCAGCGAGCGCTCGCCGCCGGACAGCAGCGACAGCCGCCTGACCTTCTTGCCAGGGGGCCGGGCCTCCACCTCGACCCCGGTGGTGAGCATGTTGTCCGGGTCGGTCAGCACCAGCCGCCCCTCGCCGCCCGGGAAGAGCCGGGCGAAGACGCCCTCGAACTGGGCGGCGGTGTCGTGGTACGCCGAGGTGAACAGCTGCTCGACCCGCTGGTCGACGTCCCGGACGATGTCCAGCAGGTCGCGCCGGCTGCGCTTGAGGTCGTCCAGCTGCTCGCCGAGGAACTTGTGGCGCTCCTCCAGCGCGGCGAACTCCTCCAGCGCCAGCGGGTTGACCTTGCCCAGCTGCTGGTACGCCTTCTCGGCGGCCCTCAGCCGCTTCTCCTGTTCGGCCCGGACGTACGGGTACGGCTCCCCCGGCTCCCGCCCCTCCTCCGGCGTTGACGGCGGGACGGGCTGGTCCGGCCCGTACGAGGCCAGCAGCTCGCCGCCGTCGATGCCGAACTCCTCCAGCGCCCGGGCCTCCAGCTGCTCGATCCGCAGCCGCTTCTCCGCCCGCAGCACCTCGTCCCGGTGCCCGGCGTCGACCAGCTTGTCCAGCTCCTCCTTGAGGCCGCGCCCGTGCTCGCGGTGCTCCCTGAGCTCGGCCTCCCGCTCGGCGAGCGCCTGCTCGACGGCCGCGCGCCCGGCGTCGGCACGGGCCAGCGACACCTCCAGGCAGGCCAGCAGCTGCCGGGCGCCCGCCGCGACGGCGTTCGCCACCCGGGCGTCGTGCTCGGCGAGCCGACGGCGCTCGGCGGCCCGGGCGCGCGCCTCGCGTTCGGCGCGGGCGGCCCGGTCCAGCTGGTCGGCCCGGCCGGCCAGGGCGCGGACCCGCTCCTCGTGGGTGCGCACCGCGAGCCGGGCCTCCAGTTCGGCCTGCCGGGCCGCGGCGGCCGCCTCGCCGAGGCGCTGCTGCTCGGCCGGGTCCGGCTCGTCCTCCCCCGCGTCCGCCGACTCCTCGGCGGCGGCCAGTCGTTCGGCCAGTTCCTCGGCGGCGGCGAGCAGCCCGGCCAGGCCCTGCTCGGCCCGGGCGGCGGCGGCCGACAGCCGCTCGGCCTCCCCGGCGGCGGCGCGGGCCTGCCCGCCGAGCCGGCCGAGGGCCCCCGCGACCTGGGCCCGGTCCTTCTCCGCCTGCCGCCGCAGCTCGCCGAGTCGCTCGACCTCGGCCGCCGACTCCCGGCGCAGTTCGGTGAGTTCGGCCAGTCGCTCGGCCGACTCGGCGCAGCGGAGGGCGAGTTCGTCGATCGCCCGGGCCGCCTGGTCCACCGCCGCCTGGGTCTCCAGCAGGCTGGGCGCACCGCCGGAGCCGCCCTGTGCGAAGCCGGCGCCGAGCCGGTCGCCCTCGGTGGTGACGGCGGACAGCTCGGGGCGTTCGGCGAGCAGCCGCAGCGCGCGGTCCAGGTCGGCGACCACCGCCACCCCGGCCAGCCGGTTCCGCACGGCGGCGAGCAACTCGGCCGGGCCGTCGACCAGTTCGGCGGCCCAGCGGGCCCCGTCGGGCAACTCGCCGCCGGCACGAGGAAGTTCCTTGGCCCCCGCGACCAACAGCGCGGCCCGCCCGGCGTCCTGGGCGCGCAGCAGCCGCAGCGCCGCAGCGGCGGTGTCCGGCGAGTCGACGGCCACCGCGTCGGCGGCCGCCCCGAGCGCGGCGGCGACCGGCACCTCGTACCCGGTCTCGATCCGCAGCAGCGCGGCGGCCGGGCCGAGCAGCCCGGTCAGCCGCTCCCCCGCGTCCAGCAGCGCGCCGGTGCCGTCCTTGCGGCGTAGCCCGAGCGAGAGCGCCTCGTGCCGCGCGGTGAGCCCGGCCCGCTCGCGCTCGGCGGCCCCGGCCGCGTCCCGGGCGGCGGCCAGCTCCCGTTCGACCTCGGCCAGCCGGGCCCGGGCCTGCCGGTGCCCGGCCTCGGCCTGGTCGTCGTCCCCGGTCAGGCCGTCCACCTGCCGCTGGAGCTCGTCCAGTTCGCCCTGCGCGGCCTCGGCGCGCAGCAGCGCCTCGTCCCTGGCCTCGGTGAGCCGGCCGATCTCGGCCTCGGCCGAGCCGGCCCGGGAGCGGGCGGCGGTGGCCTGCCCCTGGAGCCGGGCCAGGCCCTCCCGGCGGTCCGCGATGGCCCGGGCGGCGTCCCGCAGCCGGCGTTCCTCGGCGGCCAGCCCGCGTTCCAGCTCGTTCTTGCGTTCGACGGCCTCGGCCAGCGCATACTGGGCCTCCTCCAGTGCCTCGGCGAGGGCGGCCTCCTCCTCGCGGACCCGCTGGGCCTCCCGTTCCAGCTCCTCCGGGTCGCGGCCGCGCCGCTCCTCGGCCGTGCCCCCGGCGACGGCGTGCCGCGCCCGGGCCTCGGCGAGCCCGATCGTGCCGCGAGTGCGTTCGGCGAGGGCGGAGAGCCGGTACCAGGTCTGCCGGGCGGTCTCCAGGCTCGGGCCGAGCTGCTGGACCTGTGCCTCCAGGACCCGTTCGCGCTGCACCGCGCGGGCCAGCTCCTGTTCGACGGTGGTCCGGCGCAGCCGCAGCGCGAGTTCGTCCGCGATCTCGGCCTCGACGGCGCGGCGGAGGGTGAGCAGGTCGTCGGCGAGCAGCCGCAGCCGGGCGTCCCGCAGGTCGGCCTGGATGCCTGCGGCGCGGCGGGCGATCCGGGCCTGTCGGCCGAGCGGTCCGAGCTGGCGGCGCAGTTCGGCCACCAGGTCCTGCACGCGGTTGAGGTTGGCCTGCATCGCGTCCAGCTTCCGCAGCGCCTTCTCCTTGCGCTTGCGGTGCTTGAGGACGCCGGCCGCCTCCTCGATGAAGGCGCGCCGGCCCATCGGGTCGGCGTGCAGGACGGAGTCCAGCTGGCCCTGTCCGACGATGACGTGCATCTCGCGGCCGATGCCGGAGTCGGAGAGCAGTTCCTGGATGTCCAGCAGGCGGCAGGTCTCGCCGTTGAGCGCGTACTCGCTGCCGCCGTTGCGGAACATGGTCCGGGTGATCGTCACCTCGGCGTAGTCGATCGGCAGGGCGCCGTCGCCGTTGTCGATGGTGAGGCTGACCTCGGCACGGCCGAGCGGGGCGCGCCCGCTGGTCCCGGCGAAGATGACGTCCTCCATCTTGCCGCCGCGCAGCGACTTGGCCCCCTGCTCGCCCATCACCCAGGACAGCGCGTCCACCACGTTGGACTTGCCGGAGCCGTTCGGCCCGACCACGCACGTGATGCCCGGCTCGAAGCGCAGGGTGGTGCTGGAGGCGAAGGACTTGAATCCGCGCAGCGTCAGGCTCTTCAGGTGCACGCGGCCGGTCTCCTCAATCGCTCACGACGGGAACCGACTGTATCCGGAGTCCGACACGACGAAGGGACGCCACATCAGGGCGTCCCTTGCAAAGCTGCGTCCCTTTCGGGGCGGCTCAGTGCACAGCGGCGTCGATCTGCGAGGACCGGGGGCGGGGCTCAGGTGAGAGCCGGCTCCCGCTGATCCAGATCGATGCTGTTGAGCAGCGAGTGCTCGCCAGCGACAGCGGTGAGAGCGTCGTTCTCAGCCTGCATCCGAAGGAGCTCGTCTTCAAGGTCCTGGACGCGCTGCTGAAGCCGTCGCATCTCGGAGAGCATTCGCGGGTCGGGGCCGCCGACGTACCCGAGAAGCGCCTTTGCCATGATGAATGGTCCTCCACGCTGAGTGACCGAACCGGAACGGTACAGGTCTAGGGGGAAGGGGGACGCACGCGCGGCGCGCACCGGAAGTGCTGGCTGGGCACTACGGCACAACCACCGTGAGCTGGGCTCACGAGGGCATGCGCCTGCCGGGAACGCGATCGTGTGCGCGGGCTTCAAGCGTCTCACCAAAGACGGTACGGGTCAACACGATCACCGCACGCTACCGCGCCCCTGTCACCTGCCCGGCGGTGTCGTCACGCCTGGGGGTCTCGGGCCCGGGTGCACCACGTGCTCGTGGATCATCGTTCGATGCGGAGTCAACCACGAGTCTGCCCGAATGGCAACCGTATGACACCGACGGTTGCCGATCATTTCCGCGAGACCTCGACGCGGGGCCGGGAAACCGGGGCTCAGCGGATCTCGAAGCCCTCGTAACCTGCGCCGACGGCCGTCCAGATCTCGGTCACGCCGCTCACCGCGCCGGGCGTGTCGGGCCCGCGCAGCAGGGCCAGCAGTAGCTCGCAGTCGGCGGCCAGCCCCTCGGCCACCACCTGCACCCGGCCGTCGCCGAGGTTGCTTGCGTAGCCGGTCAGGCCGATCTCCAGCGCCCGCGCCCTGGTCCACCAGCGGAACCCGACCTGCTGGACCTTCCCCCGGACCCAGGCGGTCACCCGGACCGGTTCATCACTGTGGGCGTCGCGACCGTGCATGCCCCGACCCTAACCGGCTGCGGGGCCGGTCACAGCTCCACGGGGCCCTCGACCGTCCAGCCCGGGGTGTGCACCTCGGCGTGCAGCTCGCCGCGGCGGGCCTCCCGGCCGCAGGTGCGGCAGACCCAGGCCGGGTCGAAGGGGTGCGGCTGCCCGCCCTCGGGCGCGTGGGCGAAGGTCACCGGGGAGTCCGGCAGCAGCCAGCGGTCGCCCCAGGCGCGCAGCGCGTGGGCGAGCGGGGCGAGGTCCCGGCCGGCCTCGGTCAGGTGGTACTCGTAGCGCGGCGGCCGCTCGCTGTACGGGCGGCGCTCCACCACCCCGGCCTCCTCCAGCGCCCGCAGCCGGGCGGTCAGCCGGTCGCGCGGCGCGCCGGTGTTGCGGGCGATCCGGTCGAAGCGGTGGTTGCCGTAGAACAGCTCGCGCACCGCCAGCAGTGCCCACTTCTCACCGACCACCTGCAGCGCCGCCGCCATCGAGCAGGGTCGGCCGGGGGCCGCGGCCCGGGCGGCGCCGGGGGCGGGAGGGGTGTCGGAGGTCACAACGCCAGCCTGCCACACCGGGTTGCCTTCTCAAACCCATCGCTCGGCCCCGCCCGAGGACGGCGAACGGCCCCGCTGGAAGAACCAGCGGGGCCGTGGGGTCAGGCTCGGATCAGCGGATCACCAGTCGTCGCCACCGCCGCCGAAGTCACCGCCACCGCTCCAGTCGCTGCCGCCGAAGTCCGCGGCGTTGAAGTCGGCGCCGGTGTAGTCGCCGCCCTCGTACTGGTCCTGGTAGCCGCCGTGACCGCCGTGGCCGCCCTCCATGTACGGCGCCGCCGCGTAGGAGGGGGTGCTCATCATCGAGCCGAGCGCGGTGCCGACCAGCAGGCCGGGCAGCAGGCCGCCGCCGAAGCCGCTGTAGTAGCCGCCCGCGTAGGGGGCGTAGGCCGGGCCGGCGTTCCAGTACGGCTGCGGGCCGTACTCGGTGTCGACGGTGCGGACCGCCGGGTCGAGGCCGGCCGCCACCCGGTCCGCGTCGGCCTGGCAGACCGGGACGCTGCGGGCGGCGCCGCCGGCCGGGGCCCAGTCGACGTCCTTGACGGACGGGCCGTGGCGCGGGTCCATGAAGCACGGGGGACGGCGCTCGGGCAGCGGGCGCTTGTCCCGCCGGGCGGCCAGGGTGGCCAGCTGGAACCGGCCGTCCTCGATCGCCTCGGTGACCTGCTTGACGTCCTCGGGCCTCTTGGCCTCGGCCATCAGCCGCTTGGACTTCTCGTACGAGTCCAGGGCGTTGCTGTAGTCGGTGCGCTGGGCGTCGTCCGCGTCGGCCGCGCCCGGGTTGAAGTCGAGCCGTTCGAGCTCCACTCCGAAGGCGGTGATGTCCTCGTCCACCACGCGGCGCAGCTGCTCCAGCTCGGCGCGGGCCTGCTCCTCCTTGCGCTTCTTGGCGCGGCGGAAGAGGAAGAAGACTCCGGCGCCGGCCAGGGCCACCAGCACCACCGGGATGATGACCCAGGCGATCGAGGTGCTGTGGTTGACCCCGGTGCCCTTGGTCTGCGGGGCGGCCTGGTCGACGAAGTCGTTCAGGGTGGCGTTGATGTCACCCTTGTCGGCGCGGGCGACGGCGCCCCCGATCCGGTCCGCGACACCGACGGCCATCGCGCCGCGGTCGGAGCGGGCCATGAAGCCGCCGGTGCCACGCCAGACGCCGTAGACGCCGTCGATGCCCACCAGGGTGCGCAGGTCCGTGAGGACGGTGTCCTTGTTGGCGGCGTCGGGGACGACCGCGATGAAGATCGGCTTGTCGGCCTTCTCGATCTTCTTGGTCAGCGCGTCCGCCTGGGCCTGGCTGAAGCGGTCCAGCATCTGCGGGGCGACGTAGACCTGCCCCTTCTTCAGGGTGGCTGCGGCATCGCTCAGGCCGCCTGCGGCCGAGGCCGCCGGCGCCAACAGGAGCAGCAGCCCGAGCACCGCCGCCACCAGGGCAAGCGGCCCGGTGCCCCGGGAACGTCGTGCAAGGGTTCTCATAACCCCCGACGCTACCGTGACCGGCGGCGGAGCACGGCATACCCTTCGCATACTGGTTATGACAAGATTCCCCCCCGTCCGCCGGGGCGGTTCCCCTTCTCGCGGATGAGATTTCCCCGAGAGGACCCTGAGAGGGGCGGGGCGCGGGAACCGCGGGTGGCGGCCGGACGTACGTCCCGGCGGGCCCGGGGCGGTTCGGGGGGTGGGTCCGAGGCGGCCCGAGGAGGCGTCCCGACGCTACCGTGCGACCGGGCACACTGGTCCCGGACCGCTCGTCCCATTACCTTTTCTTGACCCAACCCCCGATCGGAGCGCTCGGTGATCATCGGCCTCGTCACGGCTGTGGCGGCATCCGCCTGCTACGGCACCGGCTCGGTCCTGCAGGCCGTCGGTTCCCGCCGCTCGGCCCGGGAGGAGGCGGCCAAGGGCGCCACCTCCTCGACCACCGAGCACGGCGGGCCGAGCCTGTCCTCCACCGCCAAGGCCGCCGTCACCTGGGAGTTCATCCTCGGCTCGGTGCTCGACCTGATCGGCTTCGGGCTCGGCGCACTGGCCGCGCGCCTGCTGCCGCTGTTCCTCTCCCAGACCATCATCAGCGCCAACCTGGTGATCACCGCGGTGCTGAGCATCAAACTGCTCGGCATCCGCCTCAAGCAGCTGGAGTGGGCCTCGATCGGCGTGCTCTGCTCGGCGCTGGTTCTGCTGGCCGTCTCGGCCGGCCCCGAGGGCGGCCACCACCCGGAGATGGCCTTCCACTGGGGCCTGCTGATCATCACCACCGTGCTGCTGGCGGCCGGCAGCCTGCTGGTGCGCCGGATGGGCTCCAAGGGCGCGATCGTCGCCGGTCTGCTGTCCGGCCTCGGCTTCGGTGCCCTGGGCGTCGGGGTGCGCATCCTGAACGGCGTGGGGCCGTTCGACCTCGGCCGGCTGCTCTCCGACCCGGCGCTGTACGCGATCCTGATCGGGGGCCTCGGCGGCATGTACGTGCACACCGTGGCGCTGCAGATCGGCTCGGTCAACGGCGCCACCGCCGCGCTGGTGGTCGGCGAGACGGTGCTGCCCGGCGTGATCGGCGTGCTCTGGCTCGGCGACTCCTCCAAGGCCGGCCTGGGCTGGCTCGGTGTGGCCGGCTTCCTGCTCGCGGTGGTCTCGGCGGTCGGCGTCGCCTACTTCGGCCAGAGCGACCACGGCGCCCTGGGCGAGGCGTCCGCCGAACACCCGGAGCTCGCCCACAAGTAGCGCCGCGCTTCAGCCTCCGCTGCGGACCCGCGGCACCCGCTGGCAGCGGGGGCAGAAGTAGCTGGACCGGTTCATCCAGGCGGCCCGCCGGATCGCGGTGCCGCAGCGGCGGCAGGGTTCGTGCTCTCGGCCGTAGGCGTCGAGGTCCCGGGAGAAGTAGCCGCTCTCGCCGTTCACGTTGACGTACAGGCTGTCGAAGCTGGTGCCACCCACGGCCAGGGCCGCCGTCATCACGTCCCGGGCGTTGGCCAGCAGCAGCGCGGCCTGCGGGCGGGTGACGGTCGCGGTCGGGCGGTCGTAGTGCAGCCCGGAGCGCCACAACGCCTCGTCGGCGTAGATGTTGCCGACGCCGCTGATCAGCGTCTGGTCGAGCAGCGCGCGCTTGACGGTGGTGCGCTTGGCGCGCAGCGCAGCCACGAAGGCGGAGTCGTCGAAGCGCGGGTCGAGCGGGTCGCGGGCGATGTGCGCGATGGAGACCGGCGTGCCCTCGGGGTCGCCCTCCTCGGCCTCCTCGACGGCCAGGCCGCCGAAGGTCCGCTGGTCGACGAAGCGCAGCTCGCGCCCGCCGTCGGTGAAGCGCAGCCGGACCCGCAGGTGGGTCTCGTCCGGCACCGTCGGGTCCTGGACGAGGAGTTGGCCGCTCATCCCGAGGTGGCCGATGAGCGAGAAACCCGCGCCGCTGCCGCCGAGCGGCACCCAGAGGTACTTGCCGCGGCGCTGCGCGGTGCCGAGGGTGGTGCCGGTCAGCCGCGCCGTGAAGTCGGCCGGGCCGGCCGGCTGGCGGCGCACCGCGCGCGGGTGCAGCACCTGGACGTCGCCGACGGTCCGTCCGGCGACCCAGTTCGCCAGACCGCGGCGGACGACCTCGACCTCGGGGAGTTCGGGCACGGGAACAGGCCTCCTGCTTCGAATCGGATCGGCAGGAGTGAAGGCTACTTCTTCGTCAGGCGCCCGCGGGCAGCCGGTCGGCGTACTTCTCCTTGATCGCACGCCAGGCGCTCTCGGCGGCCTTCTGCTCGGCTTCCTTCTTCGAACGGCCGACGCCGCTGCCGAAGTCCTCGCCGGCCACCCGGGCCGCCGCGGTGAAGGTCTTCTCGTGGTCCGGACCGGACTCCATGACCACGTACTCGGGCACTCCGATGCCCACCGAGGCGGTGAGCTCCTGGAGACTGGTCTTCCAGTCCAGGCCGGCGCCCAGCTGAGAGGACTCCTCGATCAGCGGGTCGAACAGCCGGTGGACGAACTCGGTGGCCGCCTCCAGACCGCGGTCCAGGTAGACGGCCCCGATCACGGCCTCGACGGTGTCGGCGAGGATCGACGACTTGTCGCGGCCGCCGGTGCCCTCCTCGCCCTTGCCGAGCCGGATGAACGCGCCGAGGTCCAGGCCCCGGCCGACGTCCGCGAGCGCGCGGGAGTTGACCACCGCGGCGCGCAGCTTGGCGAGCGTGCCCTCCGGGACGTCCGGGTGGACGCGGTAGAGGGTGTCGGTCACCACCAGGCCCAGCACCGAGTCGCCGAGGAACTCCAGGCGCTCGTTGGTGGGCAGACCCCCGTTCTCGTACGCGTACGAGCGGTGGGTCAGGGCACGCACCAGAAGGGCGCGCTCGAGCGTGTACCCGAGGCGCCCTTCCAGGACGTCGTATTCGGTCGAAGCCGGCCCACCGGCCTTGCCGCTACCCGAAGAACCCTTCGAGGCAGAGGACGCCTTGCGGGTGGAGTTACCGTCCGACATCGATCCGTGCACCCCGCCGATCAGACCGAGAGGACCTGGCGACGGTTGTACGTGCCGCAGCTCGGGCACGCGATGTGGCCCAGCTTCGGCTCGTGGCAGCGGTCGCACGCCACGAGGGCCGGAACGACGGCCTTCCAGTTGGACCGGCGGTGGCGCGTGTTGCTGCGCGACATCTTCCGCTTCGGAACAGCCACGGCTACTTCTCCTGGTTCTCGGCGAGACCCTCACGGGTGTCGCTGTTCTTGATTCCGTCACCCTCGTCGCCGGGGGCGGCGGAGAGTCCCTGCAGAGCCGCCCACCGGGGGTCGGCGGCGTCGTGGTGGTGCGCCGGGTCGTCGCTCAGGCGCGCTCCGCACTCGGAGCACAGGCCCAGGCAGTCTTCCTGGCACACCGGCTGCAGCGGCAGTGCGAGCACCACCGCGTCACGCAGCACCGGCTGGAGGTCGAAGAAGTCGCCCTCCAGGCGGTAAGTCTCTTCTTCCGAGTCCTCGTCGAGGTCCTCGGTCCCGGTGGTCCGGGCGCGGTGACGCTCGTCGGACTCCGGGTAGTAGTACAGCTCCTGGAAGTCCACGTCGATGTCGAAGTCGACGGGCTCCAGGCACCGGACGCACTCGCCCTCGACGTGGGCGTCGGCGGTGCCGGTGACCAGCACGCCCTCGACCACGGACTCCAGGCGGAGCTCCAGCTCGATCGGACTCTTCTCCGGGACGCCGATCACGTCGATGATCCCGAAGCCCTCGGGGGCCTCCAGGGTCCGGCTCACCTTGCGCATCGCGCCCGGACGACGGCCCAGCTCGTGCGTGTCGAACACGAGGGGGTCGCGGTGGTCGAGGCGGTTCAAGGTGTCCTGACTTCCATAGGAATCAACGCTGTGGCCCCCATCACCAGTCGGCCTTGCGCGGGCAAGCCGACAGCCGGACATGGGGATGCCGGAGTGGTCAGACTACCGGAGTCTCCCGCCAGGCCCAACTTCGGCCCTGTCAGGAGGCTCCCGCGCAGTCCCGCCGGGGCTGGTCAGCGGCCGCCGAGCTCCCGCAGCCGGGTCATGTCGATCATGCTGGTGTCGAAGAAGCTGGTCTCGTCCAGGCCCTGCTGCTGGTGCGGCACGGCCGGGGGCAGGGCGGGCTGCTGCGGGTAGTTGTAGCCGTCGTACGGCTGGGCCGCGTAGCCGTCCTGCTGCTGCGGATAGCCGTAGGCGCCCTGCTGCTGGCCCTGGTGCTGCTGGCCCTCGTAGTGGGGCTGCTGCTGCGGGTAGCCGCCCTGCTGGTGGCCCCACTGGGTGTTGTAGGGGTCGCCCTGGACGGCCGGGTCGAAGCCGCCGCCGTACACCTCGGCGTACTGTCCGACCTGGTGCTGCCCGGCCTGGTTCTGGCCGTCGTGGGGCTGTCCGCCCTGGTGCTGGGCGACCGCCGCGTACTGGTCGGCGCCGGGGGCCTGCCAGCCGGCCGCGGCCGGGGTCTGCTCGGGCCAGGTCTGCTGCTGCGGGACGTCCTCGCGGTACCAGGCGATGTCGGCGCCGTCGGCGTCGCCGTCCGCGGCGAAGCCGGCGGCCACCGCCTCGGCGCGCTCCTTGGCCTGCTGGGCCTCGTCGGCGGCGGCCAGGTAGGCGCCCAGATCGTCGATCGGCTTCTTGCCGAGCAGCTTGTCGCGGCCCTTGCCGACCGCCTCCAGGGTGGCGCTGAGCACGTTCTCCAGGGTGGCGAGCTTCACATCGACGTACTCGTCGACCTCGGGGCTCGGGCTGTTCTGCTGCGGCCGGAACTCCTCGCCGTCGGTCTCGCCCTCGGTCTCGAAGACCCCGGAGTCGCCGCGCAGCTTGGTCCGGCCGCGGCCGACCGCGCCGAGCGTCTTGGTCAGCACGACCTCGAAGTTGGCGAGCTTGCTGTCCACGTAGTCGTCGGCCTCGGCGCGCTGGGTGTCGACCTCGGCGCGGGCCTCGGCCAGGATCCGGTCGGCCTCGGACTGGGCCCGGCGGACCACCTCGGTGTCGGAGATGAGCGAACCGCGCTCGGCGTGCGCACCCTGGATGATCCGGTCCGCCTCGGCCTGGGCGCCGGCCACCACCTGCTCGTGGTCGGCCATCACCGACTGGGCCTGGGCGAGTTCGGCGGGCAGGGCCGCCTTGAGGTCGTTGAGCAGGCCGATCAGCTCGGCCCGGTTCACCACGCAGGAGGCCGACATCGGCATCGAGCGGGCGTTCTCGATCGCCGCCACGATCTCGTCGACCTTGTTCTGCACGTCCACGGGGCTTCGTCTTTCCGTGTGCCGCCGACGGTCCGGCGGAGGCAGGCCCGGCGCGGTGGACCTCACCGCAGGGCAGGGATACAGACTGTACGGCCCCCGTGCGGCGACCTCACAACGCCTGAGCCGAACCCGCCTCCACCACCTCGGACAATCCGTGACGAACCGGCAGAAAAGGACGAACCCCGCCGCCCGGCCCTACTGCTCGGCCTTGCGCTCCGCGATCCGCTCGACCAGGCGGCCGTGCACCGTCTCCGGCAGCAGGTGCGAGACGTCGCCGCCGTACGAGGCGACCTCCTTGACCAGCGTCGAGGAGAGGAAGCTGTACGTCGGCGAGGTCGGCACGAACAGCGTCTCCACGCCCGTCAGGCCGTGGTTCATCTGGGCCATCTGCAGCTCGTAGTCGAAGTCGCTGACCGCGCGCAGGCCCTTGATGATCGCGGGGATGCCGCGCTCCCGGCAGAAGTCCACCAGCAGGCCGTGGTGCGACTCGACCACCACGTTCCCGAACTGGGCGGTGACCTCCTCGATCAGGCCGATCCGCTCCTCGATGGTGAACATGCCCTGCTTGTTCCGGTTGATCAGGACCGCGACATGCACCACGTCGTACAGCTTCGAGGCCCGCTCGATGATGTCGAGGTGGCCGTTGGTGATCGGGTCGAACGAACCGGGGCAGACGGCTCGGCGCATGGCGTGTGTGCTCCCTCGTGGGGTGACGGCTGCTGCGGGCCGCGGCCCGCTACTCGTGATCGCTGGCCTCGGCGGCGGCGCGACCGTACCAGAGCGTGCCCTCGCCGTAGCGGCGGGAGCGCAGCACCTCGAAGCCCTCGGGCCAGCCGAACTCGCCGCCACGGGTGCTGCGCTCCACGGTGACGAGTGCGTCCTCCGCGAGCCAGCCCCCAGCCGACAGTGTGATCAGCATCTCCCGCAGCTCCTCGTCCGTCACGGCGTACGGCGGGTCGAGGAAGACCAGGTCGTAGGGGGCCTGCGGGGGCGGTCCGGCGATCACCTTCTCCGCCTTGGCGGCCCGCACCTCGGCGCCCGGCAGGCCGATCGTCCGGACGTTCTCCCGGATCACCCGGGCCGCCTGGCCGTCCGCCTCGACCAGCAGGACGTGCTCGGCGCCGCGCGACAGCGCCTCCAGGCCGACCGCGCCCGATCCGCCGAACAGGTCCAGCATCCGGGCCCCGTGCAGGGTGCCGCGGAACGCCTCCAGCGTGGAGAACATCGCCTCCCGGGCCTTGTCGGAGGTCGGACGGGTGCCCCGGCCGGGCGGTACGGCCAGCCGGCGGCCGCCGGCCGACCCGGCGATCACGCGGGTCATGGTGGTGGAAGGTCCTTTCGTCGCTGCCCGACCACGCTATCCCGATCTCCGCGCCGTGCTCACGCCGAACGGCTGCGGCCCGGTGGGACGCCCCCCACCGGGCCGCAGCCGCGCACTCGGATGGTCAGCTCGCCTCGGAGCCCGCCTGCTGCCCCGGGATCGCCGCGCCGAGCAGGGCCGGCGAGGCGTAGCGGGACCAGGACAGGCAGCCGTCGGGCGGGCAGAACTCGGGGCGGCGCGGGTCGTGCCCGAGCTCGCGCAGCTTGGTCCGGACGGAGTCGGGGGTGCGGCCGAAGCGGGCGGCGATCCGGGCGACGGTCTCGCCGTCGTGGAAGCGCCGGACCAGCTCCTCCTCGTGCTGCGGCACCCAGGGGGCGCCGTGGCCGGGGTACAGCTCGCGCAGCACGTCGCGGTCGGGGATGGGCTCGGAGACGTCGGCGACGATCGCCAGCGCCCGCAGCGCGCGGTTGAGCGCGATCCGCAGCGAGGCGACGTCCTCGACCGGCAGGCGGAGCTTGCCCGAGGCGAGCGGCGCGGCGGCCGCCCCCTCGCGCCAGCCGGTCAGGGTGAGGGTGACCTCGCGGTCGTCGTCGCTGGCGAGTTCGATCCGGAAGACCTTGTCGCCCAGCGGGAGCTCGTTGAGATGACGGAATGCCATGGCAGGACCCCCAAGTGTCGTGCCAGGTACGCACCTTGAGGGTGCGCCCTGAACAACTACATTCTCTCCCGGGGGTCTGACAATTCCCGGGCCACGCGGGCCCGTGGGGGGACCGCTCAGCCCTTCTCCATGTAGGCCGCGCGGTCCTCGTCGAGCAGGCTCTCCAACGCGGTGCGCAGCTCCGGGTGGGCGGTCAGGTCCGGGTCCTCGGCGACCAGCCGGGTGGCCTCGGTCCGGGCGGTGAGGATGACCTCCTCGTCCTCCAGCACCGAGAGCACCTTGAGCGAGGACTTCACCCCGGACTGCGCCTGCCCCAGCACGTCGCCCTCGCGGCGCTGTTCGAGGTCGATCCGGGAGAGCTCGAAGCCGTCCAGGGTGCCGGCCACCGCGTCCAGCCGGCCCCGGGCGGCGCTGCCGCCGGGCATCTCGCTGACCAGCAGGCACAGGCCGGCCGCGCTGCCCCGGCCGACCCGGCCGCGCAGCTGGTGGAGCTGGGAGACGCCGAAGCGGTCGGCGTCCATGATGACCATCACGGTGGAGTTGGGGACGTTCACGCCGACCTCGATGACGGTGGTGGCGACCAGGACGTCCACCTCCCCCGCCGCGAACCGGCGCATCACCTCGTCCTTGGCCTCCGGGGCGAGCCGGCCGTGCAGGATCTCCACCCGCAGGCCGCTCAGCGGGCCCCGCACCAGCATCTCGGCGGTCTCCACCACCGAGAGCGGGGGCCGCCGTTCGTCGCTCGCGGCGCCGGCGTCCGCGACCTCCTCGAAGTCCTCCTCGGCGGCCTTGCGCTTCTTCTTGCCGTCCTTCGCCGGAGCGGCCGGCTCCTCGTCCCCGATCCGGGGGCAGACCACGTACGCCTGGTGGCCCTTGCCGACCTCCTCGCGGACCCGTTCCCAGGCCCGGGTGAGGAAGTTGGGCTTCTCCAGCGCGGGGACGACGTGGGTGGAGATCGGCGAGCGCCCGGCCGGGAGCTGGTCCAGGACGGAGGTCTCCAAGTCCCCGAAGACGGTCATCGCGACGGTGCGCGGGATCGGGGTGGCGGTCATCACCAGCAGGTGCGGCGGCTGCTCGCCCTTGGCGCGCAGCGCGTCCCGCTGCTCGACGCCGAAACGGTGCTGCTCGTCCACCACGACCAGGCCGAGGTCCTGGAACTGGACCTTGTCCTCGATCAGCGCGTGGGTGCCGATGGCGATCCCGGCGTCCCCGCAGGCCATGTCCAGCAGCGCCTGCCGGCGGGCCGGGACGCCCATCGAACCGGTCAGCAGCACCACCCGGGTGCCGAGGTCGGAGCCACCGAGCATGCCGCCCTCGGCGAGGTCGCCCATCATCTCGACGATCGAGCGGTGGTGCTGCTGGGCGAGCACCTCGGTGGGCGCGAGCAGCACGGCCTGGCCGCCGGCGTCCACGACGGCGAGCATGGCGCGCAGCGCGACCAGGGTCTTGCCGGAGCCGACCTCGCCCTGGAGCAGCCGGTGCATCGGGTGCTCGGTCGCCAGGTCGGCGGCGATCTCGGCGGACACCTTCTGCTGGCCCTCGGTGAGGGTGAACGGCAGCCGGGCGTCGAAGGCGTCCAGCAGTCCGCCCTCACGGGCCTTGCGCGGCTTGGCGGGCAGCGCGGAGTCGGCGGCCCGGCGCTGGGCGAGGGCGACCTGGAGGACGAAGGCCTCGTCCCAGCGCAGCCGGCTCTGGGCGCGTTCGCGGTCGGCCTGGCTGCGCGGGCGGTGGATCAGCTCCAGCGCCTCGGGCAGCGGGATCAGGTCGTGCCGCTCGCGCAGTTCGGCGGGCAGCGGCTCGCCGACGTCGCCGAGGTGCTTGGTGAGCGCGGTCTCGATGCAGATCGACAGCTTCCAGCTGGGCATCTGCGCACTGGCGCCGTACACCGGGATGAGCCGGCCGGCGAACTGCTTCGCCGCGGACCCAACTCCGGTTGATGCAGTGGCGTCCTCGTCGAGCAGCTGGTAGTCGGGTGAGACCAGCTGACGGGAGCGGTTGAAGACGCCGACCTTGCCCGCGAACAGGCCCTGGGCGCCGGCCCTGAGCTCCTTCTGCCGCCAGCCCTGGTTGAAGAAGACCAGCGAGAGCCGGCTGCGGCCGTCGGTGACGACGACCTCCAGCCGGTCGCCCTTGCGGCCGCGGAACGGGATCAGGGTGACCTTCTCGATCCGGGCCAGCACGGTGACGTGCTCGTCGATCTCCAGCTCGTCCAGGCTGGTGAGCTGGCCGCGTTCGACGTAGCGGCGCGGGTAGTGGTGCAGCAGGTCCCCGACCGTGCGCAGCTTGAGGCTGTCGGCGAGCACCTTCGCGGTGCGGTCGCCGACGAGCTTGGTCAGTGGTTCATCGAGAGCGCCCATCAGGCCCTTGTTTACACCAAGGCACCGACGAACCGCGGGCTCTCACTCGCCCGAGCGCCTCCGAGGCGCTCGGGGCGACTCACTCGACCCCGATGAGCAGCGGCGTGGACTCCTGCCCCCCGTGGAAGACCACCGAGTCCACCTCCGGCCGCTGCTGGCGGACGTGCGCCACCAGCCGGTCGGCGAGCGCCCGGTCGGCGCCCTCGCCGAGGATCAGGGTGACGAGTTCGCCGCCCGCGCCGAGCATCCGGTCCAGCACGCTCTCGCCGACCTCGGCCAGCCCGACGCCGATCACCGCGACGTCGCCGTCGATCAGTCCCAGCACGTCACCGGCCTGGCAGACCCCGGCCATGGTCCAGGACTCCCCCTCGGCGACGGCCAGTTCGGCGTACCGGGTGGCCCCGGCGGCGGAGGTCATGGCGACCACGTCCTCGTCGAAGCGGCGCCCGCCCTCGTGCACCGCGAGCGCGGCGAGGCCCTGCACCGGGGAGCGGGTGGGCAGGACGGCGATCCGCACGCCCTCCTCGCGCAGCTGGTCGGCGGCGGCCCCGGCGGCGGCGCGCAGTTCGGGGTCGTTGAGCAGCAGCACCACCTCGCGGGCGGCCGAGCCGCGCACCGCGTCGGCGAGTTCGGCGCTGGCCGGTCGGCGGTCCGGGTCGGCGTGCAGGACGACGGCGCCGGCCTGCTCGCACAGCTCGGCCAGCCCCTCGCCGGAGACCACGGAGAGCACCGCGCGGGCCCGCTCCTCGCGTTCGCCGCGCTCGGCGGCGGTGCCGGCCCGGGCGGCGGCCTCCGCGAAGTGGGTGATCCGGATCTGGTGCGGGCGCCCGGCCTCGACCCCGGCCTCCACGGCGGCGCCCGCGTCGTCCACGTGGACGTGCACGTTCCACAGGCCGTCGCCGCCGCCGATCACCAGCGAGTCGCCGAGCCCGCCGAGCCGCTCGCGCAGCCCGGGCAGCGCCGCGTCGGGCGCGTCCAGCAGGTAGATGACCTCGAAGGCGGGGTGGCCGGGGCCGGGCGGGCGCAGGTGCACCTCGCAGCTCTCCACCGCCCGGACGTCCCCGCGCAGCGCGACCGGCCCCATCGGCTGCTGCCCGGCGACGGCGTCGGCGAGCGCGCCGAGGACGGCCACCAGGCCGCGCCCGCCGGCGTCCACCACCCCGTTCTCGGCCAGTACGGCGAGCTGCTCGGGGGTGTGCCGCAGCGCGTCCCGGGCGGCCCGGTGAGCGGTGTCGGCGACCTGCGCGAGCCCGTCCCCGGCCCGTACCGCCTCACGGGCGGCGAGCCGGGCGACGGTGAGCAGGGTGCCCTCGACGGGCTCCGCGACGGCCAGGTAGGCGGAGTCGGCGGCCTGTTGCAGGGCGGCCCGCAGCTGGTCGGCGCCGCCGCCCTCGGCGAGCTTCTCGGCGGTGCCGCGCAGCCATTGGGCGAGGATCACCCCGGAGTTGCCGCGGGCGCCGATCAGCGCGCCGCGGGCCATCGCCCGGACGGTGTCGGCCAGCCCGGGAGCCGGGTCGGCGGCGGGATCGGCGAAGCGGCTCTCCACCTCGGCGGCGGCGGACTCGACGGTCAGGTAGAGGTTGGTGCCGGTGTCGCCGTCCGGGACCGGGTAGACGTTGAGCGCGTCGATCTCCTCCCGGGCCTGGCCGAGCGCGCGCAGGGCGAGCTGGCACCAGGTGCGCACGGCCGGGGCGTCGAGCGTGTGCAGCACCAGGTCTCCTCCGGATGGGACGCCGATATGGCCTGAGGGGCAGCAACACAGTCAGTGCAGCGGCGAGGGTGGTACCCGCAGGTTATCGGGGGTCGGGGAGGGCCGCCGGGACCGCCGACCGGAGCGATCACTCGGCCGGTCATGGTAGTTTCGTGGGACGGAAGCAAGCGTTGTATGCTCTTCCGGTTGCCTGGAACCGTCCAGGCTCACCCCCTTATCCGGTCTGGTTCACGCGAGTGCTCCGGTGGGTGGGCGGGGTTTTCGAAAGTAACTGATCTGAAGTCTTGGAGTGACTCCTGTGGCTGCCAACTGCGACGTCTGCGGCAAGGGGCCGGGCTTCGGCAACAGCATCTCCCACTCTCACCGCCGTACCCCCCGTCGTTGGAACCCCAACATCCAGACGGTGCGCGCTGTGATTGGGCGGACGCCGAAGCGGCTCAACGTCTGCACCTCGTGCATCAAGGCCGGTAAGGTCTCGCGCTGACGCGCAGACCGGCATGCCGGTCCTCCAGTGAGTCGGTTCATCCCCGGATGAGCCGGCTTCGCTGTTTCCGGGACCGGTCACGTTTTCCGGACGCACCGGTGATGGGCGGACCCCCTCGGGGGCCCGCCCATCACTGCGTTCCGGCTAGCGCCAGCGCCAGGCGTGGTCGACCGGGCCGATCCCGGCGCCCAGGGCGAAGCCTCCGGCGATCGCGCCGGTGATGTACTCCTTGGCCGAGCCCACCGCCTCGGGCAGCGACTCGCCCTTGGCCAGGCCGGCCGCGATCGAGCTGGCCAGGGTGCAGCCGGTGCCGTGGGTGTGCCGGTTGTCGTAGCGCGGCGCGCGGTACCAGTGCACCTCGCCGGGCCCGCCGTACAGCAGGTCGGTGGCCTCGCCCTCCAGGTGGCCGCCCTTGACCAGCACCCATCGCGGACCGAGGTCCAGCAGTGCCTCGGCGGCGGCCAGCATCTGCGACTCGTCCTCGACGGTCCGGCCGGTGAGCTGCGTCACTTCGTGCAGGTTGGGGGTGACCACGGTGGCGACCGGCAGCAGCTTCTCCCGGACGGTGGCCACCGCCTCGGCGGCCAGCAGCGCGTCCCCGTGCTTGGAGACGCCGACCGGGTCGACCACCACCGGGGCGTCCACCCCGGAGAGCAGGTCGGCGACGGTCTCGACCAGTTCGATCGAGGCGAGCATGCCGGTCTTCACGGCCTGCACCCCGATGTCGTCCACCACGCTGCGGAACTGCGCCCGGACGGCCTCGGCGGGCAGTTCCCAGTAGCCCTGGACGCCGAGCGAGTTCTGCGCGGTGACAGCGGTGATCACGCTCATGCCGTGGACGCCGAGGGCGAGCATCGCCTTGAGGTCGGCCTGGATGCCGGCGCCGCCGCCGGAGTCGGAGCCGGCGACGGTGAGCACGCGGGGAGGTGCGGTGGAGGACATGCGCCCAACCTACCTCCGGCGGTTCAGAGCACGGCCTCGGACTCCGCCCAGCGATCCTCCGGCACCGTCTTCAGCCGGGTCACCGCGCGGCCGATCGGCAGCAGCTCGATGCCGGTCCGGCGCAGCGCGGTGAAGTGCCCGAACGCGCCCCGGTGGACGGCCTCCACCGCGTGCCAGCCGAAGCGGGTGGCGAGCACCCGGTCCCGGGCGGTCGGGGTGCCGCCGCGCTGGGTGTGGCCGAGGATGACCGGACGGGCCTCCTTGCCGAGCAGGTTCTCCAGCTCGTGGGCGAGCCGGTTGCCGATCCCGCCGAAGGTGCGGTGGCCGTACTGGTCGACTTCGCCGTGGTCGAAGCGCATGGTGCCGGGCACCGGGGCGGCGCCCTCGGCGACGGCGATGATGGCGAACTTCTTGCCGCGGTCGAACCGGTCCTCGACCATCCGGGCCACCGCCTCGATGTCGAAGGGCTTCTCCGGGATCAGGATGCCGTGGGCGCCGCCGGCCATGCCCGCGGTGAGGGTGATCCAGCCGGTGTGCCGTCCCATCAACTCCACCACCATGACGCGCTGGTGGGATTCGGCGGTGGTCTTCAGCCGGTCGATCGCCTCGGTCGCCACGTGCACCGCGGTGTCGAAGCCGAAGGTGACGTCGGTGGCGTCGATGTCGTTGTCGATGGTCTTGGGCACCGCGACGACCGGCAGCCCGGCGTCGCTGAACAGCTTGGCGGCGGTCAGCGTCCCCTCGCCGCCGATCGCGATCAGTGCGTCGATGCCGATGTCCCGGGCCAGCGTCCTGGCGTTCTCCACCGCCCAGACGATCCGCTCGCGCTGCACCCGGGCCGAGCCCAGGATGGTGCCGCCGAGGGTGAGCAGACCGGTGACGTCGTCGTGCGAGACCGGACGGGTGCGGCCCTCGATCAGGCCGAGGAAGCCGTCCTTGATGCCCACGATCTCGTCCCCGTGGACGTCCGTGCCCCGGTGCACGATCGACCGGATCACCGCGTTGAGGCCGGGGCAGTCGCCGCCGCTGGTCAGTACACCGATGCGCATGTGTGGTGTGCTCCCGCTCGCAGTGGGTTCAGACCACCCGCGCCGGACGGCGGGCGGGCTCGGATGCCGCAAGCCTACGCAAAACGCATCCTCGAAGCCCGCCGCCGCAACGCCCGGAGCGTCACGCGCCGTTCCGGCGTCCACGCCCCGTCAGCCGTACTCCGTACGTCACTCGGCGAAGTGCGTCACCCGGCGAAGCGCGTCACTCGGCGAAGTGGTCCCAGCCGCCGACCCGGTCCCAGGGCGCGCCGTCCACCGTCACCCGGCCGCTGCGCGAGCCCCGCGGGCGACCGGTCACCTCGCCCACCACCCGCCAGCGGGACGGGAGTTGGACCCCGCGCGGGAAGGTCGCCACGATCGCGTGGTCCTCGCCGCCGGACAGCACCCAGACCAACGGGTCCACCCCGACCGCCTGTCCGATGTCGGCCATCTGCGCCGGGACGTCGAAGTCGGCGGCCTTGAGGTCGATGTCCACCTCGCTGGCCCGGGCCACGTGGCCGAGGTCGGCGACCAGCCCGTCGCTCACGTCGATCATCGAGGTCGCGCCCAACTCGGCCGCGGCCGGGCCCGAGTGGTACGGCGGCTCGGGCCGGCGGTGCGCCTCGACGAAGGCGCGCGGGGAGCGGAATCCGCGCTGCAGCACGGTCAGTCCGGCCGCCGACCAGCCCAGCCAGCCGCTCACCGCGACCACGTCGCCGACCTGGGCGCCGGAGCGCGTCACCGCCGCGCGCCCCTGGAGGTCGCCGAGCGCCGTGATCGCCAGCGTGACGGTGTCGCCGCGCACCACGTCTCCGCCGACCACCGTCGCCCCGGCGACCTGGCACTCGTCGCGCAGCCCGTCCATCAGCTCGGTGGCCCAGGTGGTCGGCAGGTCGGCGGGGGCGACCAGCCCGAGCAGTATCGCGGTCGGCACCGCGCCCATCGCGGCCACGTCGGCGAGGTTCTGGGCGGCGGCCTTGCGGCCCACGTCGTAGGCGGTGGACCAGTCCCGGCGGAAGTGCCGGTTCTCGATCAGGACGTCCGTGGTGGCCACCACCCGGCCGTCCGGGGCCTTCACCACCGCGGCGTCGTCCCCGGGGCCGAGGTCGACCGCGTCGGTGAGCGGTACCCGGGCGGTCAGCTCCCTGATGAGGCCGAACTCGCCGAGCTCGCCCACGGTCCCCTGCATCTGCCGTCCTCTCGCGTTTCCTTCCCGGATGGCGCTGCCATCCGGATTCCAGTCCCCGTCGCGCTCCCCCGCGCGCAGCGTACGCCCTTCGGGGCTGCGGAAGTCTCCCCTCCCCGGCCCACTGCGCGGTAGCGTGGTGATCAGCCTGCCGGTGAGCCCGCATCCACCCCTGCGCCAGATCGGGCGATCACGGCGGCGATCCTCCCAACCGGCCGCCCGGAGGTCACCCGTGGTACAGGCATACATCCTGATCCAGACCGAGGTAGGGAAGGCCACCGCGGTGGCCGAGACCATCTCGGAGATTCCCGGCGTGATCACCGCCGAGGACGTCACCGGTCCGTACGACGTGATCGTCAAGGCCGAGGCCGAGACGGTGGACGACCTGGGCCGCATGGTGGTCGCCAAGGTCCAGAAGGTGGAGGGCATCACCCGCACCCTCACCTGTCCGGTGGTGCACCTCTAAGCCCCGGCTACCATCGGCGGGTGCCCAGAGAACTCCGCATCCCCAAGGCGCTGACCGCGCTTCCCGCGCCGGTCCGCTGGCTGGCCGTGCCCGTGGCACTGGCCTGCACCGTGGTGGCGCTGGTCGGCAGTTGGAGTTCGGCCGACCCGGCCGTCGAGGTGCCGCAGCCCTCCGGCCGGGCGGCCGGGTACTGCCGGGCGCTGGCCGCCGCGCTGCCGCAGGATCTGCTCGGCCACGCCCGCAAGGACCCGTCGCCCGCCTCGCCGTACGTGGCCGCCTGGGGCAGCTCGCCCCGGACGGTGCTGCGCTGCGGCGTCGACCGGCCGGAGGAGCTGAACGGCGAACACGCCGAGGACTGGTCGCCGACCGTCGACGACGTCACCTGGTGGTCGCAGAAGCTCGGCGACGGCGGCTACCGCTTCGTGACGACCATGCGCGCCGCCTACGTCGAGGTGACCGTCCCGGCCGGAGCCGCGCAGAACCCCTTCGACCCGGCCGCCGCGCTCACCCCGGCGGTCAAGGCCAACGTCCCGGGCTGAGCGGGCGAACACCCGCCCCGGAGGCGAGGCTCGCGGGGGGGGGGCGGGGGGGGGCCGCCCGCCCCCCCCCCCCGGGCGGGGGCCCCCCCCCCCGCCCGGGGCGCCGGGGCCCCGGGCCGGGCGGCCGCCGGGCAGGGGGCACCCCGGCGCCGCCCCCGCCGGCCGAACACCACACCGCGGGGGGGGGGGGGGCCCCCCCCCCCCGGGGGGGGCCGGGGGGGGGGGGCGGGGGGGGGGGCCCCGGCCCCCCCCCCGCGACGCGTCCGGATCCGCTACCGAAGGCCGGTCGAACGGCGCAGCGCGCTCTGCAGCAGCCGGTCGATCAGCTCCGCGTACGAGACGCCGCTGGCGTCCCACATCTTCGGGTAGGCGGAGATCGGGGTGAAGCCCGGCATGGTGTTGATCTCGTTGATCATCCAGCTGCCGTCCTCCAGCAGGAAGAAGTCCACCCGGGCCAGGCCCTCGCAGCCGAAGGCCTCGAACGCGGCCACCGCCTGGCGCCGGATCTCCGCGACCTCCTCGTCGGTCAGCTCGGCCGGGATCCGGACCTCGGAGGAGTCGATGTACTTGGCCTCGAAGTCGTAGAAGTCGAAGCCCTCGCCGACCAGCACCTCGGCCGGGACGCTGGCCCGCGGGCCATCCTCGAACTCCAGCACGCCGCACTCGATCTCGCGGCCGGACACGCCCGCCTCGATGATCAGCTTGGGGTCGTGCCGGCGGGCCTCCTCGATCGCGGCGTCCAGGTCGGCCAGGTCCCGGACCTTGGTGATGCCGATGCTGGAACCGGCCCGGCAGGGCTTCACGAACACCGGCAGGCCGAGCTCGGCGACCCGCTCGCGCACGGCGGCGCGGCCCTGCTCGGTCTCCCAGTCGCGCGGCCGCACGATCGTGTAGTGCCCGACGCCCAGACCGTGCGAGGCCAGGATCCGCTTGGCGAACTCCTTGTCCATGCCGGCCGCGCTGGCCAGCACGCCGTTGCCGACGTACGGGACGCCGGAGAGCTCCAGCAGGCCCTGCAGGGTGCCGTCCTCGCCCCACGGGCCGTGCAGCAGCGGGAACACCACGTCGACCTCGCCGAGGGCCTTGGGGGCACTGCCCGGCGAACTCAGCAGCACCTCACGGCTGCCCGGGGAGACCGGCAGCGCGACCTGCCCGTCGACGGCCTCGGCGACGTGCGCCACGTCCGGCAGCCTGCCGTCGGTGATCGCCATCCGGGCCGGCTCGTCGCTGGTCAGCGCCCAGCGGCCCTCGTGGGTGATGCCGATCGGCAGCACGTCGTACTTGTCACGGTCGATCGCCCGGAGAACGCTGCCCGCGGTGGAGACCGAGATCGCGTGCTCGGAGCTGCGCCCGCCGAAGACCAGCGCCACGCGCGGCTTCGGGGCGGACGGGTTCGGGGAGGACTGTTCGATGCTCATATCGCGTTCGAGACTACCGTGCGACGTGTTTCCGGGAAGTCAACGCCTTCCCGGAGAGCCCATGCCGCGACGTCCCTGTCGTGCTCGGGCGCCCCTCGCCTCGGCGCTCAGCGCCGCTCCGCCTTGGCCGAGCGCGACATCAGCGCCTGCAGCGCCTCCTGGGTCGGCCGCCCGTTGTGCACCACGTCCACCACGGCCTCGACGATCGGCATGTCGACCCCGCTGCGCCGGGCCAGGTCCAGCACCGACTCGCAGGACTTGACGCCCTCCGCGGTCTGCCGGGTGGCCGCGATGGTCTCGGCCAGCGACATGCCCCGGCCCAGGTTCATGCCGAAGGTGTTGTTGCGCGACAGCGGCGAGGAGCAGGTGGCGACCAGGTCGCCCATCCCGGCCAGCCCCGCGAAGGTGTGCGGGTCGGCGCCCAGCACCTCGCCGAGCCGGGTGGTCTCGGCCAGCCCACGGGTGATCAGCGTCGCCTTGGTGTTGTCACCGAGCCCCATGCCGGCCGCCATGCCGACGGCCAGGCCGATCACGTTCTTGACCGCGCCGCCGAGTTCGCAGCCGACCACGTCGGTGTTGGTGTACGGCCGGAAGTACGGCGTGTGGCAGGCCGCCTGGAGCCGCTTGGCGACCGCCTCGTCGGTGCAGGCCACCACGCTGGCGGCGGGCTGCCGGTTGGCGATCTCCTTGGCCAGGTTGGGCCCGCTGACCACCGCGACCCGCTCCGGGCCGACCTTGGTGACCTCGTCGATGACCTCGCTCATCCGCTTGGCGGTGCCGAGTTCGATGCCCTTCATCAGGCTCACCAGCACGGTCTGCGGCTCGATCAGCGGCGCCCAGGCGGCCAGGTTGTCGCGCAGCGTCTGCGAGGGCACCACGAGCACCGCGAAGTCGGCGCCGGCCAGCGCCTCGGCGGCGTCGGTGGTGGCCCGGACGGAGTCGGGCAGCCGGACGCCCGGCAGGTAGTCCGGGTTCTCGTGGGTGGTGTTGACGGCGTCCACCAGTTCCTGGCGGCGGGCCCACAGCACGACCTCGCAGCCCGCGTCGGCCAGCACCATCGCGAACGCGGTGCCCCAGGAGCCGGTCCCCATCACGGCGCAGCGGGTCACCGGCCCGCCCCCTGACCGTCGTTGTCGCCCGGGCCGCCCTTGGCCCGGTGGCGCTCGGCCTGCGCGGCGGCGGCCCGCTCGCGGGCGGCCTTGCGCATGTCGTAGCGCTCGGCCGGCGGCTGCTCGCCGCGGACCTCGGCCAGCACCGCGGTGATCGCCGCCATGATGTCCTCGGTGGCGTCGTTGAGCACCTGGGCGGTGAGCTCCTGGCCCCGGTACTTGCTCAGGTCCACCGCGGGCCCGGCCGCCACGGTCACCCGGTGCCGCGGGAACAGGTTGAACTTGCCCTTGCCGTAACCGCCCCGGCCGTACGGCGGGATGATCTCGTGGGCGCCCCAGTGCGCGACCGGGATGACCGGCGCACCTGTCATCAGCGCGACCCGGGCGACCCCGTTCTTGCCGGTCATCGGCCACAGGTCCGGATCCCGGGTGAGCGTTCCCTCCGGGTAGAACTGCACGCACTGGCCGTTGTTGACGGCGTCGATCGCGGCCCGGAAAGCCTGCGCGGCGTCGGTGGACTCGCGGAACACCGGAATCTGGCCGGTCTTGCGGAGCATGAATCCGATGAAGGGAACCGAGAACAGCGAGGACTTCCCGAGAATGCGCGGCGGACGCCCGCTGTTGTACTGCCAGTGCGCGTAGATCACCGGGTCGATGATCGAATTGTGGTTCACCGCGGCGATGAAGCCGCCCTGCTTCGGAATGTGCTCCCAGCCCCGCCAGTCGGGCTTCACCAGGGCGGTCGTCACCGGCTTCACCAGCACGGCCGCGAAGCGGTACCAGATGCCGTAGTCGGCGTTGCCGAACTTGGCGTACGAGCGGCGGGCCACCCCAGCTCCTTCTCTTTCGATGCGGCACGTGGGGTGCCGCGGTCATTGCCTCCCGGTGCCGCGCACCGCTGCGACCGGGGCCCGGCGCACGGGCGCGGAACAGTGTCGCCCGCCTGCTCACCGGCTGTCGAGCGGCCGCGCCAACCCGCCGGGCGGGCGTGATCAAACGCACGTCCGCACAGCTCGGACGGCCTGGCGAGGGCTCCGGGACCGGCGTCACAATGACGCCGATGACCCAGGACACCGTACGCCCCAGCGGGCCCGTCGCGCCCGCCGCACCCGCCGCCGACTGGTCGCTGGTGCTGCCGCTCAAGCCGCTCGCCCTGGCGAAGAGCCGACTGGCCCCGTACGCGGGGCCGCACCGGGCCGGCCTGGCTCTGTCCTTCGCCCTCGACACGGTCACCGCCGCGCTGGCCACCCCGGGCGTCGCGCGCGTCCTGGTGGTCACCCGGGACGCCACGGCCGGCGCCCGGCTGGCCGCGCTCGGCGCCGTGGTGGTCGCGGACGAACCCGGCGGCGGCCTCAACCGGGCGCTGGCGCACGGCGCCTCGGCCGCCCTGGCGCTCGCCCCGCGGGCACCGCTGGCCGCCCTCTCGGCGGACCTGCCGGCCCTGCGCCCGGCCGAACTCGCCCGAGTGCTGGGGGCGGTGCCGCCGGACGGCCGGGCCTTCCTGCCCGACTCCCCCGGCCTGGGCACCACGCTGCTCGCCAGCGCCCCCGGCCGTCCGCTCTCCCCCGCCTTCGGGGACGGCTCACGGGCCCGGCACGCGGCCGGCGGGGCGCTCGAACTGCGCCTGGCGGGCGTGGAGTCGGTGCGCCGGGACGTCGACACCGGCACCGACCTCGGCGAGGCGGCGACGCTCGGTCTCGGCCCGTACACCAGTGCGCTGTTCGCCCGTATGAGCCGCTCCTGACCCGGGTCCGACGCGTTCCCGGCCCGTTCCCGGAGCGCTCCTGACCAGCGGGCCCGCTGCGGCCGCTCGCTATGCTGCTGGCATGCAGGCCACCGCGTTCACCTTCGACCCCGCCACCCGGGCCGGCTCCGTGCTGCTCGACGACGGGACCCCGGTGCCGTTCGACGCGGCCGCCTTCGACGCCGGCGGCCTGCGGCTGCTGCGGCCCGGCCAGCGGGTGCGGATCCGCACCGAGGGCACCGGCGAGGCCCGCCGGGTGGTCTTCGTGACCCTGCAGACCTTCCCCGACCCCGCCGACGGGCGCTGACCCCGCCGGACTCCGGCTCCGTTCCCGCTGGTCCCGCGGTTTTCCGCGCCCGGCCGACGGCTGCCGTCGAATCCTGACTAAGCGCCCGGAAATCGAAAGAGCCGCGGCCACCCGGTCTCCGCGTTCGCGGAAGGGGGTGCCGCGGCTCTGAGCCGAAGGCCGTCCGAGGACAGTCGCGCGGGACTTACTTGGCAGAGGTCTTGCGCGCGGTGGTCTTGCGGGTGGCGGTCTTCTTCGCCGGCGCCGTCTTCTTGGCCGTGGCGGTCGCCTTCTTGGCGGTGGCCGTGGTCTTCTTCGCGGCGGCGGTGGTGGTCGCCTTCTTGGCGGCGGCCGTCTTCTTGGTCGCGGTCGCCGTGGTCTTCTTGGCGGCGGCGGCGGTGGTCGCCTTCTTGGTGGCGGTCGCCTTCTTCGCGGCGGTGGCCGTGGTCTTCTTGGCGGCAGCCGTGGTGGTCGCCTTCTTGGCGGCGGCCTTCTTGGTCGCGGCCGGGGCGGCGGCGGCAGCGGTGGCGGCGCGCTTGGTGGCGGCACGCTTGGCGGCCGGGGTCGCGGCGACACCGGTCTTGCCCGGGGTGAGGGAGCCCTTGGGGGCCTTCTTCACCGAGGGGCCTTCCTTCGGCAGCTTCTTGCTGCCGCTGACCAGGTCCTTGAAGCCCTGGCCCGGACGGAAGCGGGGGACCGAGGTCTTCTTGACCTTGACCCGCTCGCCGGTCTGCGGGTTGCGGGCGAAGCGCGCGGAGCGCTCCACCTTCTCGAAGGTGCCGAAACCGGTGACCGAAACCCGGTCACCGGCCACAACGGCACGGACCATGGTGTCGAGCACTGCGTCGACGGCCTCTGCGGCAGCCTTGCGACCGCCCAGCTGCTCGGCCACCGCTTCGACAAGCTGAGCCTTGTTCACGTCTTCCCCTTCGGAAACGGGCGCCGGATGATTCCATCCGTTCTTTTCGCACGTTAGGTATGTATCTGCGGACTTTCAATTACCAAACGCGCGAATCACCCTAGTGTCGCAATGGATTTGCGCGTCCGCGACCTCAGTCGAGCGGCGGGTGCCCCTCGTCGAGGTCATGTACAAAGCGACTCAACCGCCTTGCCGCCTCCGGAAGATCGCGCTTGGCGGTCTCCGTGACGATGAGCAGTTGACGGGTGAGAGCGGTCTTTGCATCGACAGACACGTTCAGCGCATGCACGCGGGCGTGAGCTTGCTTCAACCGCTCGGCCACGAGCGCGTAGAGCGCTGCGACTTCCGGGTCGTCCGACGCCTCAGCTGGTGTTGCGGAGGTGACGTCCGGCCGATCGTCAATTCGGCGTTCGGATCCCCGGCCCCTGGACTCCTCGGACGCGGGTTCGCCACCCGCGTACGGAGGTTCATGGTGCCGGTGCATGTACTGATTGTGCCATCTACCCGCAGTTGTACTTGCGCGGGGCCCTCTTCCGCAAAGCCGAATGGGCAATCCGGGGAGGACCCGGCGCTAACTCGCGCTCCGGAACGCCGGATGGCCCGGCCCCCCCGAGGGGGAGCGCGGGCCATCCAGTGGATCGTCAGAATGCTTGTTCTGAGGGGAACTCAGGAGACCGGCAGAGTACGGGGCTTGAACGCCGGACGGGTCGCCTCGTAGGCGGCGATGTCGGCCTCGTTCTGCAGGGTGATGCTGATGTCGTCCAGGCCGTTGAGCAGCCGCCACCGGACGTTGTCATCCAGTTCGAAGGGCGCGGTGACGCCTTCGGCCCGGACTTCGCGCTTCTCCAGATCAACGGTGATCTCGGCCGAAGGGTCACTCTCGGTGAGCGACCAGAGTCGTTCCACGGTCTCCTGCGGCAGTACGACGGTCAGCAGGCCGTTCTTCAGCGAGTTGCCGCGGAAGATGTCCGCGAAGCGCGAGGAGATGACCGCGTGGAAGCCGTAGTTCTGCAGCGCCCAGACGGCGTGCTCGCGGGAGGAGCCGGTGCCGAACTCGGGGCCGGCCACCAGGACGGTGGCGCCCCGGCGCTCGGGCCGGTTGAGGATGAACGACTCGTCCTTGCGCCAGGCCTCGAACAGCCCGTCCTCGAATCCGGATCGGGTGACCTTCTTGAGCCAATGGGCCGGGATGATCTGGTCGGTGTCCACGTTGCTGCGGCGCAGCGGGACGGCCCGGCCGGTGTGGGTGGTGAACTTCTCCATGGCTCAGGCCTCCACGGCGACGTCGGCGAAACGGTCGGACAGGTCGGACGGGGACGCCAGGCGGCCCAGGACGGCGGTCGCGGCGGCGACCTGCGGGGATACCAGGTGGGTGCGGCCGCCCTTGCCCTGCCGACCCTCGAAGTTGCGGTTCGAGGTGGAGGCACAGCGCTCGCCGGGGGCGAGCTGGTCGGGGTTCATGCCCAGGCACATCGAGCAACCGGCGTGCCGCCATTCGGCCCCGGCGGCGGTGAACACCTGGTCCAGGCCCTCCTCCACGGCCTGCAGGGCGACCCGGACGGAGCCGGGGACGACCAGCATCCGTACCCGGTCGGCGACCTTGCGGCCCTCCAGGACGGCGGCGGCGGCGCGCAGGTCCTCGATCCGGCCGTTGGTGCAGGAGCCGACGAAGACGGCGTCGACGGCGACCTCGCGCAGCGGGGTGCCGGCCTCAAGGCCCATGTACTTCAGGGCGTTCTCGGCGGCGACGCGCTCCTGCGGGTCGGCGAAGTCCTCGGGGTGGGGGACCTCGGAGCCGAGCGGGGCGCCCTGGCCGGGGTTGGTGCCCCAGGTGACGAACGGGGTCAGCTCGCTCGCGTCGATGAACACCTCGTGGTCGAAGACCGCGTCCTCGTCGGTGACCAGGGTCCGCCAGTACTCGACGGCGGCGTCCCAGTCCTCGCCCTGAGGGGCGTGCGGGCGGCCCTGGAGGTACGCGAAGGTGGTCTCGTCCGGGGCGATCATGCCGGCCCGGGCGCCCGCCTCGATCGACATGTTGCAGACGGTCATCCGGGCCTCCATGGACAGGCTCCGGATCGCCGAACCGCGGTACTCCAGGACGTAGCCCTGGCCGCCGCCGGTACCGATCTTGGCGATGACGGCCAGGATCAGGTCCTTGGCCGTGACGCCCTCGGGCAGTTCGCCCTCGACGGTGATCGCCATGGTCCTGAACGGCGCCAGCGGCAGGGTCTGGGTGGCCAGCACGTGCTCGACCTGGCTGGTGCCGATGCCGAACGCCAGCGCGCCGAAGGCGCCGTGGGTGGAGGTGTGGGAGTCGCCGCAGACCACGGTGGTGCCGGGCTGGGTCAGGCCGAGCTGGGGGCCGACCACGTGCACCACGCCCTGCTCGACGTCGCCGAGCGAGTGGATCCGGACGCCGAACTCGGCCGCGTTGCGGCGCAGGGTCTCCAGCTGCACCCGGGAGACCGGGTCCGCGATCGGCTTGTCGATGTCCAGGGTCGGGGTGTTGTGGTCCTCGGTGGCGATCGTCAGATCGGTGCGGCGGACCTTGCGGCCGGCCAGCCGCAGCCCGTCGAAGGCCTGCGGGCTGGTGACCTCGTGGAGCAGGTGCAGGTCGATGAACAGGAGGTCGGGCTCGCCCTCCGCGCGCCGCACGACGTGGTCGTCCCAGACCTTCTCTGCGAGTGTCCGTCCCATCGGATTCCCTCCAGCCGGCCGCGTTGCCGGCCTTCTCGTGTCGTCGGGTAAACGCTTGCGCCGCCCAGTGCGGGCGCGTTCGCGCAACCTGCACGCCGGATCGCTGTCCACGATGCGGACACTCTGTCGAGGTCACATCCTGGATGTCTCCCGGGCTGCTGCATCCAGAGTGGCGCTTTTCCCGGAAGATTGAACTTGCGTCTCGCGGAATGAGACTGCAGTCTTAGGGCATGGACAACACTAGCGGCGTCGGCGTTCTCGACAAGGCCGCTCTGGTGCTGAGCGCACTGGAGTCGGGCCCCGCCACGTTGGCGGGGCTGGTCGCCGCCACCGGTCTGGCGCGCCCCACGGCCCACAGACTCGCCGTCGCACTCGAACACCACCGTCTGGTCACCAGGGACATGCAGGGGCGCTTCATCCTCGGCCCCCGCCTGTCCGAACTCTCCGCCGCGGCGGGCGAGGACCGGCTGCTCGCCACCGCGGGCCCGGTCCTGACCCACCTGCGCGACGTCACCGGCGAGAGCGCACAGCTCTACCGCCGCCAGGGCGAGATGCGGATCTGCGTAGCCGCCGCCGAGCGGCTCTCCGGCCTGCGGGACACCGTCCCGGTCGGCAGCACCCTGCCGATGAAGGCCGGCTCGGCCGCCCAGGTCCTGCTGGCCTGGGAGGAGCCCGAGCGACTCCACCGCGGCCTCCAGGGCGCCCGCTTCACCGCCACCGCGCTGAGCGGCGTCCGGCGGCGCGGCTGGGCCCAGTCGATCGGCGAGCGGGAGCCGGGCGTCGCGTCCGTCTCCGCGCCCGTGCGCGGCCCCTCCAACCGCGTGGTGGCCGCCGTCTCCGTCTCCGGCCCGATCGAGCGGCTGACCCGCCACCCGGGTCGGCTGCACGCCCAGGCCATCATCGAGGCCGCGAACCGGCTCACCGAGGCGCTGCGCCGGAGCTGACCCGGCCGAATCCCCCACCCCACTCCCCCACCCCCCATTCCCCCACCGAAAACGAAAAGGGCCCCGCTCGAAGTCGAGCGGGGCCCTTCAAAAGCATTCGGGGGCAAAGCAAAAAGACCCCGCGGGGCGGGGCCTTTCCATTTTCTGGCTGGGGTACCAGGACTCGAACCTAGACTAAATGAACCAGAATCACTCGTGCTGCCAATTACACCATACCCCAACACAAAGCAAGGGCCGATGGGCGAGCCCACCGGCTTCCTGCTCTGAAGTACCCCCGACCGGATTCGAACCGGCGCTACTGCCGTGAGAGGGCAGCGTGCTAGGCCGCTACACAACGGGGGCTTCCAGGTGATCCCTTGCGGGATCAGTACCCCCGACCGGATTCGAACCGGCGCTACTGCCGTGAGAGGGCAGCGTGCTAGGCCGCTACACAACGGGGGCTTGGATCTTCATTTGTACTGCGGTGCGACCGTTGCCGATCGTACAGCGCTGGGGTACCAGGACTCGAACCTAGACTAACTGAACCAGAATCAGTCGTGCTGCCAATTACACCATACCCCACCAGAGTTGAACCCCGACTGGGGGCCTTCTCAGGTGTTGCGCCTCTCGGTCGGTCCCGTTCCGAGGGGGCTTTCGCTCCCTCGTCCGTTCCCTCCCGGGCGGCGCAGAAAGAACATTACCCGACGTCTGCCCTGGCTCCAAAATCGATAACCGCAGGCAGCGGCCGGGAGGCCGTCGGATGACCTCCGGGTGCGCCGCGGGCCCGGCACGGAGCCGGGCCCGCGGGCTGCTCAGCGGCCCGTCCGTCCGGCCTCAGGCGGCCGGCAGGGCGTCCAGGGCGGAGCGCAGCCGGCGGAGCGTCTCGGGGCGGCCGAGCAGCTCCATCGACTCGAACAGCGGCGGCGAGACCCGGCGGCCCGTGACGGCCACCCGCAGCGGCGTGAAGGCGAACTTGGGCTTGATGCCCAGCCCCTCCACCAGCGCCGCGCGCAGCGCGGCCTGGATCGGCTCCGGGGTGAAGTCCGCGAGCTCCTCCAGCGCCTTGATGCTGGCCTCCAGCACCGGGCGGGCGTCGGCGGTCAGCACCTTGGCGGCGTCGTCCGGGTCGACGGTGAAGTCGGCCGGGTCGACGAACAGGAAGCCGGCCATGTTCACGATCTCGCCGAGCACGACCATCCGCTCCTGGGTGAGCGGCGCGATCCGGGCGAGCAGGTCCAGCTGCTCGGCGGTCGGCTCGGCCGGCAGCAGGCCGGGGGCCTGGAGGTACGGCACCAGGCGGCGGACGAAGTCCTCCGGAGCCAGCTTGCGGACGTGCTCGGCGTTGATCGCCTCGCACTTCTTCAGGTCGAAGCGGGCCGGGTTGGAGTTCACCTTGGCGATGTCGAAGGCCGCGATCAGCTCGTCCATGTCGAAGATGTCGCGGTCGTCGGCCAGCGACCAACCCAGCAGGGACAGGTAGTTGAGCAGGCCCTCGCGGATGAAGCCGCGCTCGCGGTAGAGGTTGAGCGAGGCCTGCGGGTCGCGCTTGGAGAGCTTCTTGTTGCCCTCGCCCATCACGTACGGCAGGTGGCCGAAGCGCGGGGTGGCACCGGTGCCGACGCCGATCTCTGCGAGCGCCGCGTACAGCGCGATCTGGCGCGGGGTGGAGGACAGCAGGTCCTCGCCGCGCAGCACGTGGGTGATGCCCATCAGGGCGTCGTCGACCGGGTTGACCAGGGTGTACAGCGGGGCGCCGTTGGCCCGGACGATGCCGTAGTCCGGCACGTTCTCCGGCTCGAAGCTGAGCGTGCCGCGGACCAGGTCGTCGAACGCGATGGTCTTGTCGGGCATCCGGAAGCGCAGGATCGGCTCGCGCTTCTCCAGCTTGTAGACGGCGACCTGGTCGTCCGTCAGGTTCCGGCAGTGGCCGTCGTAACCGGAGGGCTTGCCGGCCGCGCGGGCGGCCTCGCGGCGGGCGTCCAGTTCCTCGGTGCTGCAGTAGCAGTAGTAGGCGTGTCCGGCCTCGTGCAGGCGGCGGGCGACGTCCGCGTAGACGTCCATCCGCTGCGACTGGCGGTACGGCTCGTGCGGGCCGCCGACCTCCGGGCCCTCGTCCCAGTCGAAGCCGAGCCAGCGCATCGCGTCGAGCAGCTGCTCGTACGACTCCTCGGAGTCGCGGGCCGCGTCGGTGTCCTCGATCCGGAAGACCAGCGTGCCGCCGTTGTGGCGGGCGTAGGCCCAGTTGAAGAGGGCGGTGCGGACCAGACCCACGTGGGGGTTGCCGGTCGGGGACGGACAGAAGCGAACCCGGACGGCCGGGTCAGTGTTAGCCACGCTTGATCACCTTGTTGGTGAGAGTGCCGATGCCTTCGATGGAGACGGCGACCTCGTCGCCGACGTTGAGCGGGCCCACCCCTGCGGGCGTGCCGGTGAGGATGACGTCGCCGGGCAGCAGCGTCATGGCCTCGGAGACGTGGACGACCAGCTCGGCGACCGAGCGGATCATCAGGGAGGTGCGGCCGGTCTGGCGGAGCTCGCCGTTGACCGTGCAGGTGATGGCGAGGTCGCCCGGGTCGAGGTCGGTCTCGATCCACGGCCCCAGCGGGCAGGCGGTGTCGAAGCCCTTGGCCCGCGCCCACTGGCCCTCGCGCTGCTGGACGTCCCGGGCGGTGACGTCGTTGGCGCAGGTGTAGCCGAGGATCACCTCGGGCACCCGGTCCAGCGGCACCTCGCGGCACATCCGGCCGATCACCACGGCGAGTTCGGCCTCGTGGTGGACGTCCGAGGAGAACGGCGGGTACGCGATGTTCTCGGTCGGGCCGATCACCGAGGTGGACGGCTTGAAGAAGGTGAGCGGGAGGTCCGGGACGTCGTTGCCCAGCTCGGCGGCGTGCGCCGCGTAGTTGCGGCCGACCGCCACGATCTTGTTGGGGAGCATCGGGCTGAGCAGCCTGACGTCCTGGAAGCGGTAGCTCTCGCCGGTGGGCTGGGGTTGGCCGAACGGGTGGCCGGCCAGCGCGTGGACGACCAGCGAGTCGGGCTGGGAAGGGTCCCCCTCGACCACGCCGAAGGAGACGCTGCCGGCGGCAGGGCTCCCTTCCCGGACGGAAAACCTGGCAATGCGCACGGCTGGGCTACCCCTCGCTTCGTCGGCCGCCCGGGGCGCCCCCGGGCGCTGCTCGGGCGCCTCGCCCGTACCGGGCGCGGCCCCGTCAATCGACGTCCAGGCTATCGCGTGGGGCCCCTCCCGACCGCTTTGCCCCGGTTCAGTGCGGTTGGGATGGACCTGCCCCGAGCCGAAGGGCGCGCCGGCGCCGAAAGGGAGAAGCGAGGGAGCGCCGACCGTCGGCGCCGGGCCAGGAGCGCCCGGGAGGCGAGCGGGCGAGTCACGGCTGAGGGCGCCGCGGACCGCGCTGGTGCGGGTCCACGGCGCCCTCGGTGCAGCACTGGTCGGATCAGTCCCGGACGGTGACGACCGGGGCGACCATCAGCTGGGTACGGCGCGGGTTGGCCGTGACGGCCGGCAGCTCGGTGCCGTAGGTGAGGACGTCCTCGGGCTTGCGGGCGCCCGGGATCTTGCTGAAGTCCTCGACCGAGGCCAGCGTGGTCCGGCGCGGGTTCGCCGTGGAGCGGCAGGACAGCGTGGACTTGGTGGCCTTCTTCGCCAGGGACATCGAGAGCACCTCGTGGTCGTGGCCGGGCGGATCGCCAGGGATCCGCACCGGCCGGAGTGATTCCGATTGATTCGGAGGGGTTCTGGGCAGGCTGATCGGGGCCGTGCTCCAGAGACAGCCAGGTTACGAGATCTCATTCCACAGACGCCGTGACCAAAGCTACACATTAGTCTGTGATTTTGCTCACAAATTGCGGAGCAAATCACCGATAACCGACATTTCGCCGCATCGGAATTTCCCGACATTCTGCACAGAACGGGCATTCCAGCAGGTCTGCGACTCTTTTCGATCTAGGGTCCCGTTGGCATGTCTCCGGCGAGTGTCCGAAAAAGGCGGTATTCCGGTCCGGTTACCGCACAGTCAGTGAGATCGCGCATGCGTTCGGTAGTACCCGACGGCTGGCCCCGGCGGCCCTTGTTGGGATTCCCTCGCTGTGCTGGAATGCCACGGACCGTGGGTAGGGAGCAGTCCACCCCGGCGACCCGCTCTCCCGGACCGGCCGGGGTGCGGATGGAAACTCGACACCGTCCAGGCCGTGGCGACGCGGCGGGACGCCCGGTCCAGAGGTTGCGACGCCAGTGCAGGGACGTTTCAAAAGGGGTAGCGGCGCCGCGGGTGACCCGGAGTCGCGCGAGCCTGTGGCAGCCCCTCAGCAGGCGGCGGCCCTCGGCGGCCCGACCGACCCGGTGACGCCCGAGGCCGCCGGGGGCCCGGAGGACGACGGCCAGGAACGCAAGTCCACCCGGGGCAAGCTCCGGACCACCCTGACCAGGCGCCGCGCCACCGGTCTGAGTCGGCTCGCGATGCGCAACTGGCGCATCCGGACCCGCCTGATCGCGCTGCTCGCGCTGCCCGTCCTGGTCTCGCTGGTCCTCGGTGGCCTGCGCATCCAGACCTCGCTGGACAACTCACAGCAACTCGCCCAGATGGCCAACCTGTCCGACCTGGCCAAGAAGGCGACCAACCTCGCGGACGCCCTGCAGACCGAGCGGGACATCAGCGCCGGCTACATCACCAACAAGCCGAACGACCCGCTGGACGACGACATCGTCGCCGCCCGCAAGGCCACCGACGACCTCAGCCGCACCTTCACCGCCTCCTCGGACAAGTTCGAGAACCTCGAACTCTCCGGTGGGAAGGCGCTGCTGTTCCAGATCCGCAAGGACCTGAACTCGATCGCGGACGCGCGCAACACGCCGTACCAGAACAACCAGAACATCCAGGCGACGATCACCGCCTACGACGTGATCATCGGCGACCTGCTGGGCATCACCCAGGACATCGCGCTCGCCTCCAACAACAAGGACCTGCTGGTCGCCACCCGCGCCCTGCAGCAGTTCTCGCTGGCCAAGGACGCCACCTCGCAGCAGCGCGCGCTGATCAGCGCCGGTCTGGCCAACCCCAAGGGGCCGGACCTGAGCGCGAGCGACGAGTCCTTCGGCATCCGCCTGCGCACCACGTACGACAACGCGCTCAACAGTTTCAACAACATCTACACCGCGCACGACCTGGACAACCTGCGCGGTCAGCTGAGCTACAACAACGTGGTCGCCGAGGCGGACCGCTACTCGCGCTCGATCCTCCAGCCGGGCGGTATCCACCAGACCGAGCCGGTCACGTACAAGGACTGGTACGAGAAGGCCAACAGCAAGATCACCGCCG
This sequence comes from Kitasatospora sp. NPDC053057, assembly GCF_044546945.1. Lineage (NCBI taxonomy): Bacteria > Bacillati > Actinomycetota > Actinomycetes > Kitasatosporales > Streptomycetaceae > Kitasatospora > Kitasatospora sp. NPDC053057. The sequence continues at coordinate 95,926 of NZ_JBITZP010000030.1, forward strand.
AGCGCCGGATCGAGTCCAAGCTGATCGAGGACCTCGACGGAAAGGCCCAGGACCTGCAGTCCCAGGCCGACACCGAGGCCCTGATCATCGGTGCCGCCGTCGCCCTGACCCTGCTCGTCGCCCTCGGCGGCGCCGGTCTGATCGCCCGCTCGATGGTGCGCTCGCTGACCCGTCTGCAGACCGCGGCCGAGGACGTCGCCGAGCGGCGCCTGCCCGAGCTGGTCAAGACGCTCTCCGAGAGCGACCCGCACGACGTCGACACCACGGTCGAACCGGTCGCCGTCGACTCGACCGACGAGATCGGCCACGTGGCCCACGCGTTCGACATGGTGCACAGCGAGGCCGTCCGCCTCGCCGCCGAGCAGGCCCTCCTGCGAGGCAACATCAACGCGATGTTCACCAACCTCTCGCGCCGCAGCCAGGGCCTCATCCAGCGCCAGCTGTCGCTCATCTCCGAGCTGGAGAGCCGCGAGGCCGACCCGGACCAGCTGGCCAACCTCTTCAAGCTGGACCACCTCGCGACCCGCATGCGCCGCAACGGTGAGAACCTCCTCGTCCTCGCGGGTGAGGACCCGGGCCGCCGCTGGACCCGCCCCGTCCCGCTGGTCGACGTGCTCCGCGCCGCCGCCTCCGAGGTGGAGCAGTACGAGCGCATCGAGCTCGCCGCCGTACCGTCGGCCGAGGTCGCCGGCCGCGTCGTCAACGACCTCGTCCACCTGCTCGCCGAGCTACTGGAGAACGCCACCTCGTTCTCCAGCCCGCAGACCCGCGTCCGGGTCACCGGCCACGCCCTGCCCGACGGCCGGGTGCTGGTCGAGATCCACGACACCGGCATCGGCCTCAGCCCGGACGACCTCGCCGAGATCAACGAGCGCCTGGCCAACCCGCCGACGGTGGACGTCTCCGTCTCCCGCCGCATGGGCCTCTTCGTGGTCGGCCGCCTGTCCCTGCGACACGGCATCCGGATCCAGCTGCGCCCGAGCGACTCCGGCGGCACCACCGCGCTGGTCATGCTCCCGGTCGACGTCACCAACTCCGCCGAGCGCCGGGCCCCCGGCCGTCCGGGCCCCGGCGGCCCGGGCAAGCAGCAGCGCGGGGCCGCCCCGACGCCGCGCCAGCAGCGCCAGATGTCGCCCGGCCGCCAGAACGGTCCGGCCGCGCTCGGCCAGGGCCCGTCCGGCGGTGCCCCGCAGGGCGGCCGTCCGCAGCTCGGCCAGGGCGGTCCGGCCGCCCCGGCCGCTCCCGCGGCCCCTGCCGCGCCGACCGGCCCGGGTGCGCCCGGCGGCCGCGCCGGTGGGCTGGGCGGGCTTCCGACCCGTCAGGTCGGCCAGTCGCTGCGCGAGAACCCGGCTCCGGCGGGCCGGCAGGAGCAGCAGGGTCGCGGCCAGGGACCGGGTCAGCCCGGCCGACGCGGCCAGGGCCAGCAGGCGCCCGCCCAGCAGGGGCAGCCGCAGCAGGGCCAGCAGCAGGGCCAGCAGCAGCAGGCTCCGCAGGGTCAGCAGCAGCAGTCGCCGCAGGGCGGTCTGCCGCAGCGCGCCCCCGGCCGTCAGGGCCCGCCGCAGGGCGGCCCGAACGATCTGCCGCGCCGCGGCCAGGGCCGCCCCGGCCAGGAGCGTCCGCGCCCCGACGGCGGTCCGGGCGCCCCGGCCCCGCGGACCGGCGAGCAGCCGCAGCACGGCCGTCCGGGTGGGCCCGGCGCCCCGCAGCAGGGTGCCCGTCCGGGCAACCGTCCGCAGGACGGCCTGCCGCAGCGCGCCCCCGGCCGTCCGGGCCCCGGTGCCCCCGGTACCCCCGGTCGGCAGGGTCAGGGCCCCCAGGGCAAGCAGGGTCCGCAGGGCCAGCAGGGTCCGCAGGGCCAGCGCCGTCCGCAGCGTCCCGGCCCGGACGCGCCGCAGCAGGGCCGTCAGCCGCAGCTGCCCCCGCAGCAGCAGCCCCAGCCGCTGCCGTCGGCCGAGCCGGCGCCGATGGAGAGCACCCAGCAGTTCGCCCGGCCGCGCTTCGAGGCCAGCCAGATCGACCCGCGTGACCCGCTGGGCCTCGGCCTGGTGGAGCCGGTGCTGCCGAACGTGCCGCAGCCGGTCCAGCCCTACCCGGCCCAGCCGCAGCAGGGCCAGCCGCAGCCGGTCCAGCAGCAGCCCCAGCAGCCGCAGCGACAGGAGCCGATGGCGCTGCCGACCGGCCCGTCCGAGGCCACCGGCGAGCAGCCCTGGTACCCGCAGCAGGCCGAGGGCCCGCAGCAGGCCCGGCCCCGGGCGTACCAGCCGCGTCGGCCCGGCACCTCCGCGCCGCAGTTCCAGCAGGAGGACCGGCCGCAGCCGGCCCCGCAGCAGCAGCCCCGGCAGGCTCAGCCCCAGGCCCCGCAGCAGCAGGCCCCGCAGGCTCAGCCGCAGCAGGGCCAGCCGCAGCAGGGTGTCGGTGACGCGCCCTGGCGCCCGTCCGCGAACGACGAGCGCTGGCGCCGTGCCGAGCAGGTCCGCGAGCCCTCGACCAGCGGTGTCACCATGTCCGGCCTCCCCCGGCGGACCCCGCAGGCCAACCTGGTCTCCGGCACCGCCGAGGCCTCACCGCTGACCGGTCCCCAGGTCTCCCGGGCCCCCGAGGAGGTCCGCGGCCGCCTGACCAACCTGCGCCGCGGCATCCAGCAGGGTCGCCGGGCCGGGGCCGAGCAGGCCGCCAACTCGCCGGGCTTCCAGCATGGTGCCCAGCAGCCCGGATTCGATAGTTTCGGTGGCCGGACCGACGGCAACGGCGCAGATCACCAGGAGCGTTGAGTTGAACCAGATGAGCCAGGCCGCACAGAACTTGAACTGGCTGATCACCAACTTCGTGGACAACACCCCCGGGGTGTCCCACACCGTGGTGGTCTCCGCGGACGGCCTCCTGCTGTGCATGTCCGAGGGTTTCCCGCGTGACCGCGCCGACCAGCTCGCCGCCGTCGCCTCCGGCCTCACCTCCCTCACCTCCGGCGCCAGCCGGATCTTCGAAGGCGGCGAGGTCAACCAGACCGTCGTCGAGATGGAACGCGGGTTCCTCTTCCTGATGGCGATCAGCGACGGCTCCGCCCTCGCCGTCCTGGCCGCACCCGACTCGGACATCGGCCTGGTCGGCTACGAAATGGCCCTGCTCGTCGACCGAGCCGGCGCCGTCCTCACCCCCGCACTCCGCGCGGAACTCCAGGGCAGTCTCCTGCACTGACCGGAACCCACGCGGATCTCCCACCGTTCCACCCCGCACCGGGTCCGACCCGACCGGCCCCGGCGCCTCACCCTCAGCTACCCTCAGGCAGCTGATCCCGCCTCAGCTGGCACCGCCCCAGCTGGAACCGGCTGCCCAAGGCTGCAGCACAAGGAGGACCCATGACCCCGCCCTCGACACCCGCCGGCCCGTACGGCAACGGGTACGGCAGCGGCTACGGCGGGCAGCAGTCCGACGGCTACGAGCAGCAGCCGCTGGTCCGCCCGTACGCGATGACCGGCGGCCGGACCCGGCCCCGGTACCAGCTCGCGATCGAGGCCCTGATCTCGACCACGGGCTCGGCCGAGCGCACCACCGGGCTGCTGCCCGAGCACGCCCGGATCGTGAACCTCTGCCGTGAGGTCAAGTCCATCGCGGAGATCTCCGCACTGGCCGGCGTGCCGCTCGGTGTGGCCCGCATCCTCGTGGCCGACCTGGCCGAGGCCGGTCTCGTCGCCATCCACCAGCCCGCCGCCGCGGGCGAGTCGGGCGGAACGCCCGATGTCACGCTGCTCGAAAGGGTCCTCAGTGGACTTCGCAAGCTCTAACGGACCCGCCCGCGCCACGACCTCCGCGAAGATCGTCATCGCGGGCGGCTTCGGTGTCGGCAAGACCACGCTCGTCGGCGCCGTCTCCGAGATCAACCCCCTGCGCACCGAAGC
>NZ_JBITZP010000031.1:0-93968 GCF_044546945.1 Kitasatospora sp. NPDC053057
ATCGAAGGATCGGTCACCGCCATGACCGTGTAGAACTCCGACACCCCCGCGTTGGTGATCCACCGCTTCACACCGTTCAGCACCCAGAAGTCACCGTCACGCACCGCCCGGGTCTTCATCCCCGCCGCGTCCGAACCCGCCTCCGGCTCCGACAGGCAGTACGAGAACATTCCCTCGCCCCGCGCCAGCGCCCCCAGGTACTTCGCCTTCAGCTCCTCCGAACCCGACAGCTGCACCGGCAGCGACCCCAGCTTGTTCACCGCCGGGATCAGCGACGACGAGCCGCACACCCGCGCGACCTCCTCGATCACGATCACCGTCGCCAGCGCGTCCGCCCCCGCACCGCCGTACACCTCCGGCACGTGCACCGCGTGCAGGTCGTTGCCCGTCAGCGCGTCCAACGCCTCCTGCGGGAACCGGCCCTGCTCGTCCACCTCCGCCGCGAACGGAGCGATCTTCGCCTCGGCCAGCGAACGCACCGCCTCACGGAGCATCTCGTGCTCCTCGGAGATGCGGAAGAGATCGAAGTCAGCCGCTCCTGCGCTGCCCGCCATGATGCCTGCCTCGTCGTCCAGTGACCGACGTCCGAACGACGTCTGATCCGAGTCGAATCGCGGTTAACTACCGTTCAGTAGAGATCCTAGGGCTCCGACCTGCGGGTGCCTAGCGTCCTCGGTGTGCGGGCGATCGGTGCCGACCGGAGCGGGGCGGATAGCATCAGGGGCACCCTTCTACTGGTCGAACCTGCACTAAGGGGAACCCGTGACCCTCCGCATCTCCGTGATCGGCACCGGCTACCTCGGCGCCACGCATGCCGCCGCGATGGCCGAGTTCGGCTTCGAGGTGCTGGGCCTGGACATCGACCCCGAGAAGATCGCCACGCTCACCGCCGGCCGCGTGCCGATGTACGAGCCGGGCCTGTCCGAACTGCTGCTCAAGCACGTGGCCGGGCACGAGGGCTCGACCGGGCGGCTGCGCTTCACCACCTCCGCCAAGGAGGCCGCCGAGTTCGGCGACGTGCACTTCATCTGCGTCAACACCCCGCAGCGCAAGGGCGAGTTCGCCGCCGACATGTCGTACGTGGACACCGCGATCGAGGACCTCGCGCCGCACCTGACCCGCCCCGCCCTGGTGGTCGGGAAGTCCACCGTGCCGGTCGGCTCGGCGGCCCGGCTGGCCGAGCGGCTGGCCGCGCTGGCGCCGGTCGGCGAGGCCGCCGAACTCGCCTGGAACCCGGAGTTCCTGCGCGAGGGCTTCGCCGTCCAGGACACCCTGCGCCCGGACCGGATCGTGGTCGGCGCCCAGAGCGAGCGGGCCGAGCGGCTGCTGCGCGAGGTGTACGCGGACCCGATCGCCGCCGGGGTGCCGTTCCTGGTCACCGACTACGCGACCGCCGAGTTGGTGAAGGCCGCCGCCAACTCCTTCCTGGCCACCAAGATCTCCTTCATCAACGCGATGGCCGAGGTCTGCGAGGCGGCCGGCGCGGATGTCACGCTGCTCTCCACCGCGCTCGGGCACGACGAGCGGATCGGCCGCAAGTTCCTCAACTCCGGCCTCGGCTTCGGCGGCGGCTGCCTGCCCAAGGACATCCGGGCGTTCATGGCCCGGGCCGGCGAACTCGGCGCCGACCAGGCGCTGACCTTCCTGCGCGAGGTCGACTCGATCAACATGCGGCGCCGCTCGCGGATGGTCGAGCTGGCCCGCGAGCAGTGCGGCGGCGGCTTCCTGGGCCGCCGGGTCGCCGTCCTCGGCGCCGCCTTCAAGCCCAACTCGGACGACATCCGGGACTCCCCCGCCCTCAACGTGGCCGCCCAGATCCAGCTCCAGGGCGCCCAGGTCACCGTCTACGACCCGAAGGCCGTGGACAACGCCCGCAAGATGTTCCCCTCCCTGGCGTACGCCGACTCCGCCCTGGAGGCCGCCGAGGGCGCCCACGTCGTCCTCCACCTCACCGAGTGGGCCGAGTTCCGCGAGCTCGACCCGGCCGAGCTCGGCGCCGTCGTCGCCGAACGCCGCCTGCTCGACGGCCGCAACGTCCTCGACGCCGAAGCCTGGCGCGCCGCCGGCTGGACCTACCGCGCCCTCGGCCGCCCCAGCTGACCCCGGCCCCAGGAATCCCGCACCCGCGGCCGTCGTTGGCACCGGCATGACGAACTACGGCGACGACGCGACGGTCCGCGAGATCCTCACCAGCAGCGGCGACACCTGGGCCGTGGTCGGCCTGTCCAACAACACCGCCCGGGCCGCCCACGGCGTGGCCGAGGTGCTCCAGCGCTACGGCAAGCGGATCGTGCCGGTGCACCCGAAGGCCGAGACGGTCCTCGGCGAGCCCGGCTACACCGCGCTCTCTGAGATCCCGTTCCCGGTCGACGTGGTGGACGTGTTCGTCCGCTCCGAGCTGGCCGGGGAGGTGGCCGACCAGGCGGTGGCGGTCGGGGCGAAGGCGGTCTGGTTCCAGCTCGGGGTCGTCGACGAGGCCGCGTACGGGCGGACCCGGGCCGCGGGGGTCTCGATGGTGATGGACAGGTGCCCGGCCATCGAGATCCCGCGGCTGGGCTGAGCGTCAGCCGTCCAGCTGGGCGATGGTGGCGATGGAGGGTCGGCGGCTCGCCCGCAGGGAGGTGGCGACCGACTCGGCGTCGCGCAGGACGCGGACGGCGTTGTGCCAGGTGAGCTTGGCCAGGTCGGCCTCCGACCAGTGGCGGCCGAGGAGTTCGGCGACCAGGTTGGGGTAGCCGGCCACCGAGTCGAGGCCGTCCGGCAGGAAGGCGGTGCCGTCGAAGTCGCCGCCGATGCCGATGTGGTCGATGCCCGCGACCTCGCGCATGTGGTCGAGGTGGTCGGCGACGGTGGCCGGGGTGGCGATCGGTCGCGGGTTGGCCGCCTCGAAGGCGCGCTGGCGCTCCATGGCCGGCGGGGCGGTGTCCAGCGGGTGGAAGCCGTGGGCGCGCATGTTCTCGTCGGCGGCCAGGGTCCACTCGATGGCGGCGGGCAGGATGAACTTCGGGACGAAGGTCGCCATCGCCACCCCGCCGTTGGCGGGCAGCTGGGCGAGCACGTCGTCCGGGATGTTGCGCGGGTGGTCGCAGACCGTGCGCGAGGAGGAGTGCGAGAAGACCACCGGCGCCTCGGTGACCCGCAGGGCGTCCCGCATGGTGTCGGCGGAGACGTGCGAGAGGTCCACCAGCATGCCGAGCCGGTTCATCTCCCGGACGACCTCCTCGCCGAACCGGGTCAGCCCGCCGGCCACCGGCTTGTCGGTCGCGGAGTCGGCCCACGGCACGTTGTCGTTGTGGGTGAGCGTCAGGTAGCGCACGCCGAGCTCGTACAGGGCGCGCAAGGTGGCCAGCGAGCAGTCGATCGAGTGGCCGCCCTCGGCGCCCATCAGCGAGGCGATCCGGCCCTCGGCGCGGGCGGCCTCCATGTCGGCGGCGGTGCGGGCGAGACGCAGCCGGTCCGGGTAGCGCTCGACCAGGGCGTGGACGAAGTCGACCTGCTCCAGGGTGGCGCTCACCGCGTGGTCGCCGGCCAGCGAGGCGGGCACGTAGACGGACCAGAACTGCGCGCCGACCCCGCCCTCCGCGAGGCGGGCGAGGTCGGTGTGCAGGCGGTCGCTCTGGTCGGCGGCGAGGTCGAGCGCGCCGAGGTCGTACCCGGCCTGCTCGCGCATCGCCCAGGGGAGGTCGTTGTGACCGTCCACCACGGGGGCGGTGCGCAGCAGGGCGCGGGCGCGGTCCAGCGGGGTGGCGGAGTCCGTCTGATCCGTCTGAGAAGTCATACGGATTGTTCTACCCCACCCCGTCGGCGGGTCTTACTTGCCGAAGCCGAAGGACGAGGAACCGGCCACCTTGGCGCGGAGCTTCTTGCCCTTCTCGGTGGCCTGGTTGTTCAGCTCGGCCTGGAAGTCGGTCATCTTCTCGGTGAGCTCGGGGTCGAAGGCGGCGAGCATCCGCACCGCGAGCAGGCCCGCGTTGCGCGCGCCGGCCACCGAGACGGTCGCGACCGGAACGCCGGCCGGCATCTGGACGATCGACAGCAGGCTGTCCATGCCGTCCAGGTAGCGCAGCGGCACCGGCACGCCGATGACCGGCAGCGGGGTGACGGAGGCCAGCATGCCCGGCAGGTGGGCCGCGCCGCCGGCGCCCGCGATGATCGCCTTCAGGCCGCGCTGGTGGGCGTTCTCGCCGTAGGCGACCATCTCGCGGGGCATCCGGTGGGCGGAGACGACGTCCACCTCGTAGGGGATCTCGAACTCGTCCAGGGCCTGGGCGGCGGCCTCCATGACCGGCCAGTCGGAGTCCGAGCCCATCACGATGCCAACGACAGGGTTCGTCATTCGGTGATCGTTCCTCGCAGGTAGGCGGCCGCATGGCGGGCGCGCTCGCGGACGTCGTCGAGGTCGTCCCCGAAGACGTTGACGTGGCCGACCTTGCGGCCGGGCTTCACGTCCTTCCCGTACATGTGGATCCGCAGCCCGGGGTCGCGGGCCATGCAGTGCAGGAAGGCGTGGTACATGTCCGGGTAGTCGCCGCCGAGGACGTTGACCATGACGGTCCACTTGGCGCGCGGCCGGGGGTCGCCGAGCGGGAGGTCGAGGACGGCCCGCAGGTGGTTCTCGAACTGCGAGGTGACGGCGCCGTCCTGGGTCCAGTGCCCGGAGTTGTGCGGGCGCATGGCGAGCTCGTTGACCAGGATCCGGCCGTCCCGGGTCTGGAACAGCTCGACGGCCAGGTGGCCGACGATGCCGAGGTCGCCGGCGATCCGCAGGGCGAGCTGCTGGGCCTCGTCGGAGAGGGCGGGGTCGAGGTCCGGCGCGGGGGCGGTGACCTCGGCGCAGACGCCGTTCTCCTGGACGCTCTCGACGACCGGGTAGGCGACGGCCTGGCCGCTGGGCGAGCGGACCACGTTGGCGGCCAGTTCGCGGACGAAGTCGACCTTCTCCTCGGCCAGCACCGGGACGCCGGCCAGGAACGGGGCCTGCGCCTCCCGCTCGTCGTCGACGACCCAGACGCCCTTGCCGTCGTAGCCGCCGCGGACGGTCTTCAGCACGACCGGGTAGCCGGTGCCCTCCTCGGCGAAGGCGGTGACGTCGGCCGGGTCGGCGACGATCCGGTGCCGGGGGCAGGGCACGTCGATGGAGTCGAGCCTGGCCCGCATCACGCCCTTGTCCTGGGCGTTGACCAGTGCCTCCGGGCCGGGGCGGACGGCGATGCCGTCGGCTTCCAGGGCCCGCAGGTGCTCGGTGGGGACGTGCTCGTGGTCGAAGGTGATGACGTCGCAGCCGGCCGCGAAGCGACGCAGGGTGTCGAGGTCGCGGTAGTCACCGAGGACGACGTCGGAGACCACCTGTGCGGCGGAGTCGTGGGGGGTGTCGGCGAGGAGCTTGAACCTGACCCCGAGCGGGATTCCCGCCTGGTGTGCCATGCGGGCCAGCTGCCCGCCACCGATCATGCCCACCACTGGAAAATTCACATTGCCCGGGGAAGTCACGCCGCCAGGATATCCGGGCCGGTGGGGGACCATGGAGCCGCGGTGGGGCCGTGAGTAGTGGACGCGCGTAGATGTCAACCCCTGGCCCGGACGGCTGAGCCGTTCGGTGGAAGCGGGTAGCCTGGACGGCTAGGTCCTCGTCCGCGCGGTCGGATCATGTGCGTGCACGCAGGGCTCAAGGGGTGTCCCCGGCCCAGTGGGACACCCTTTTTCCCGTAGGTACATGGAGGCCACCCGGTATGGCGACGACCGCAGCTTCGAAACCCCCGCTCGTGCAGAAGGTGCGCGGGCTCACGGGCGAAGTCGTGAAGTTCGGCATCGTCGGCCTGAGCGGCGTGGTCATCAACTTCGCCGTCTTCTGGGTCTGCATCAACGGCCTGGGCCTGGCCTCACTGCGGTCCAACATCGCCGCGACGGTGATCGCGATCGCCACCAACTACCTCGGCTACCGCTACTGGCTGTACCGGGACCGCGACGCCGCCTCGCGCAAGCGGGAGATCACTCTGTTCCTGGTGTTCAGCGGCATCGGCATGCTGATCGAGACCGGCGTGCTCGCCTTCACGGTCTACGTGCTCCACCTGGACTCGCACTACGAGCAGCTGGGCGCCAAGGTGATCGGCCTCGCCGTGGCCACCGTGTTCCGCTTCATCTCGTACCGCACCTGGGTGTTCACCGCCCTCCCCGAGCCCGAGCCGGCCGTCGCCGACGCCGCCAGCGGCCAGGAGCTGGCCGCCCAGGCCGAGCTGATGCTCGCCACCGAGCAGATCCACTACGCCAAGGCCGAGTAGCCCTCTTCCGCCGCTTGCCCGGCTCCCGCCCCCCCTGTCCGGCTCCGCCCCTTGCCCGGCTCCCGCCCCTTGTCCGGCCCGCCTCCGCGAGAGGAGAGTGGTTACCGGGTGAGTACGGCCGGCGGACGATCGAGGCCGAGGGGGTCGCAGGAGGCTCGCCATGGCGTTCGTCCAGATCATCGACTGCAAGACCGACAGGCTCGACGACCTCAACCAGCTGATGGACACCTGGGTCGAGGCCACCAAGGGCACCCGGACCGCCTCGCACGCGGTGGTCGGCACCGACCGCTCGGACGCCCGGCACGTGGTGGAGATCGTGGAGTTCCCCTCCTACGAGGAGGCGATGCGCAACTCCAAGCTCCCCGAGACGGACCGGATCTTCCGCGAGATGGTGGCGCTCTGTGACGCGCCGCCCACCTTCACCGACCTCGACGTGGTCCGCGACATGCAACTCGGCAAGGCCTAGTAACCGGTCCTCGCGACTAGTCCTGGTGGCTTCGGCCGAGGAAGAGCGCGAACACCGCGGGCTTCAGCGAGAGCAACTCCAGTCGACCGCCGTCCGCCTCCGCGAGGTCGCGGGCGACGGCCAGGCCGATGCCGGTGGAGTTGCGGCCGCTGACCGCGCGTTCGAACACCCGGTTGCCGAGGTCGGCCGGCACCCCGGCGCCCTGGTCCTGGACCTCGACCACCACCGAGGTGCCCGAGGGCCGCACCCGCAGGGTGATCGTCCCGGCGCCGTGCATCAGCGAGTTCTCGATCAGGGTGGCCAGCACCTGGGCCACCGTCCCCGGGGTGCCGATCGTGGTGACCCCGTGCAGGCCCTCCAGGGACAGCACCCGGCCCTGCTCGCGCAGCGTCGGGCCCCACTCCTCCACCTGCTGCTTGATCACCTCGTCCAGGTCGAAGGCGACGGCGGTGGGGCTGCGCGGGTCGCGCTGGGTGGTGAGCAGCCGCTGCACGACGTCGGTGAGCCGTTCGACCTGCTGGAGGGCGATGGTCGCCTCCTCCTTGACGGTCTCCGGCTCCTCGGCGAGGGCGGTGATCTCCTCCAGCCGCATCGACAGCGCGGTGAGCGGGGTGCGCAGCTGGTGCGAGGCGTCGGCGGCGAGCCGGCGTTCGGCGGTGAGCATCCGGGCGATCCGCTCGGCGCTGGTGTCCAGCACCTCGGCGATCCGGTCCAGTTCGGGCACCCCGTAGCGGCGGTCGCGCGGGCGGGGGTCGCCGGAGCCGAGCCGTTCGGCGGTCTCGGCGAGGTCGGTGAGCGGCCGGGCGAGCCGCTTGGCCTGCCAGACGGCGAGCGCCACGGCGGCCTGGACGGCCAGCAGGGCGACCACGCCGAGCAGCAGCAGGTTGTTGGCGATCTCGTGGTCGACGTCCTCGCGGGACTGCTCGACGGTGACGATCTCGCCGCTGGTGCCGTGCTCCGCGGCCCTCAGCAGGTGGTTGCCGGCTGGGCGGTCTCCGGCCGAGAGCACCTGCTGGCCGGGGATCTGCACCTCGACGTAGCTGCCCTCGGTGACCTGGCTCTCGAAGACCCGGCCTTCCCTGACCCCCTCGCCCGCGGCGAGTCGGCTCTCCACCAGGGCGAGCACCCGGACGGCGGTGGCGTCCACCCGGTCCTGGGCCGAGTTGACGATGGTCCGCTTCTCGACCAGGGCGAGCGGCACGCAGAACACCACGACGACCACCAGTACGACGACCAGCAGCGAGTTGATCATCCGGCGTTTCACGCTGCCGCTCCCCGAGGTGTTGCGCTTCATCGGCCGCCGCCCGGCCACGATCTCCGTACGGGGCTAATTCTTCTCGAACCGGAACCCCACTCCGCGCACGGTGGCGATGTAGCGCGGGTTCGCCGCGTCGTCGCCGAGCTTCTTGCGGAGCCAGGAGATGTGCATGTCCAGGGTCTTGGTGGAGGTCCACCAGGTGGTGTCCCAGACCTGCCGCATGATCTCCTCGCGGGTGACCACCCGGCCGGCGTCGCGGACCAGGACGCGCAGCAGCTCGAACTCCTTGGCGGAGAGGGTCAGCTCCTCCTCGCCGAGCCAGGCGCGGTGGGACTCGATGTCGATCTTCACCCCGTGCGCACCGGTGGTGAGCTGGTCGACGTTGCCGCGCCGGAGCAGGGCCCGGACGCGGGCGAGCAGTTCGGCCAGGCGGAAGGGCTTGGTGACGTAGTCGTCGGCGCCGGCGTCCAGGCCGACCACGGTGTCCACCTCGTCCGCGCGGGCGGTGAGCACCAGGACGGGGCAGCTCTTGCCGTCCGCGCGCAGGCGGCGGCAGACCTCAAGGCCGTCCATCTCGGGCAGGCCGAGGTCGAGGACGACGAGGTCGACCTCCTCGGTGAGGCCGGCGGCGAGTGCGGTCGGACCGTCCTCGCGGACGAGCACCTCGTAGCCCTCCCGTCGCAGGGCCCGGGCGAGCGGTTCGGAGATCGCCGGGTCATCCTCGGCGAGCAGCACACAGGTCATGTGGTGATGGTAGTCCGCTCGGGTATACCCGTACGCCCTGTGAGGTAGTTCACAGAGCGTGATCGTTATATAGAGGGTTGTCGGGGGTCAACAGGGCGTGGCCAACCGGGCGTTCGGTGAAGAATCCCCGCTTGGATCTTGAAACCGAAGGAAGAGCCGCCGGTCTACCATCGATCAATCGGGCGCATCTGGCCCGAACTTTGCCATTCCCATACCTGATACGTGGTTTTTGTCATCTGATAACGCCAAATATCGCCACGTACAGTGGTCCAAGTTCGTCCGCCGCCACCCCCCTAGGCGGACGCGATCAGGCAAGGAACCACTACTCATGGCGTCTACGACCCTGGACACCGGCGTCAAGTCGGCCACTCCCGGCGGCAAGACCTTCCTCGGCCACCCCCGGGGACTCGCCACTCTCTTCATGAGCGAGATGTGGGAGCGCTTCAGCTACTACGGCATGCGCGCCCTGCTGGTGCTCTACATGACCGCCTCCGTCGCAGACGGCGGCCTCGCCATGAAGACGGCCGTCGCCGCCGCCGTGTACAGCGTGTACACGGCCATGGTCTACCTGCTGGCCCTCCCGGGCGGCTGGATCGCGGACCGCTTCCTCGGTGCCCGCAAGACCGTCGCGCTCGGCGGCTCGATCATCATGATCGGCCACTTCCTGCTGGCGGTCCCGTTCAGCGCATCGTTCTTCGTCGGCCTCGCGTTCATCGCGGTCGGCTCCGGCCTGCTCAAGGCCAACATCTCCACGATGGTCGGCCACCTGTACGACGGCCCGAACGACCCGCGTCGTGACGGTGGCTTCACCGTCTTCTACATGGGCATCAACCTCGGCGCCTTCGCGGCCCCGCTGGTCATCGGCACCGTCGGCCAGAGTGTCAACTGGCACCTGGGCTTCGCCCTGGCCGGTGTCGGCATGGCCCTCGGCCTCACCCAGTTCCTGCTGGGCACCCGCCACCTGAGCCCGAAGAGCGACATCGTCACCTCGCCGATCAGCGCGGACGAGAAGCGGAAGATCTTCACCAAGGCCGGCATCTGGCTGGCCGTGGCCGTCGTCATCTACGCGGTCCTCGGCGCCACCGGCACCTTCTCCATCGGCTGGGCGATCTGGCCGCTGTCCATCGCGGGCATCGCCATCCCGGTGATCGTCTTCACCAAGGTGAAGCGCGACAAGGACCTCGACTCCGCCGAGCAGTCCAAGATGAGCGGCTACATCTGGTTCTTCGTCGCCGCCGCCGTGTTCTGGATGATCTACGACCAGTCCGGCTCGACGCTGAGCATCTTCGCCGACGAGCACACCGCGTCCACGCTGTTCGGGTTCAACTTCCCGTCCACCTGGTTCCAGTCGCTCAACCCGCTCTACATCATGGCGCTGGCCCCGGTCTTCGCCTGGATCTGGGTCGCCCTGGCCCGCCGGTCGAAGAACCCCAGCACCACCATGAAGTTCGCCTTCGGTCTGCTGATGATCGGCGCCTCCTTCCTGGTCATGATGCTGGCGATGGGCGCCGCCTCCGGCGGTACCAAGGTCACCCCGCTGTGGCTGGCCATGGTCTACCTGGTCCAGACCGTCGGTGAGCTCACCCTCTCCCCGGTCGGCCTGTCCGTCACCACCAAGCTGGCCCCCACGAAGTACGCCAGCCAGATGATGGGTGTCTGGTTCCTCGCCGTCACCGCGGGCGACTGCGTCGCGGCCATCGTCCAGCTGGTGCTGGGTGACAAGGTGGTCGGCGGCACCGCGTACTTCGCGGTGCAGGGCGTCCTGGCGATCATCGCCGGTATCGCGCTGGCGATGTACCGCAAGAAGGTCGTCAAGCTCATGGGCGACGTGCACTGACGTCCGTCCCGGTAAGACACCGAGGCCGCCGTGGATTCCTGAGATCCACGGCGGCCTCGGCCGTTCTCTGCCTACGGTGCCCGCATGGCCACCGACTCGTTCCCGCAGCAGCTAGCCCGCACCCGGCGGTTCACCCTGGGCGTCCCCGTCCAGCCGGAGCCCTCCGCCGACGGCGCCACCGTGCTGTTCCTGCGCGGCTGGACCGGCACCGACCCGCTCTCCTGCCTCTGGGCGCTGGACACCGCGACCGGTGCGGAGCGGCTGGTGGTCGACCCGGCCAAGCTGGGCTCCGCCACCGGCATCGCCTCGTACAGCACCGACGCCACCGGCTCTCTCGTCGCGTTCGCGCTGAACGGTGCGCTGTGGCTGACCGACACCGCCGGGGGTGGCGTGCGCCCGGTCCCCTCCGCTCGCGAGCCGCAGGAGGTGCGGCTGGACCCGACCGGCCGCACGATCGCCTACGTCAGCGGCGGCGCCCTGCGGGTGGTCGGCGCGGACGGTACGGACGACCGGGCGCTGGCCGAGCCGGAGGCCGGTTCCTGTGACGTCACGTACGGCCTCGCCGAGTACGTCGCCGCCGGGGAGATGGACCGCGACCGCGGGTACTGGTGGTCCCCCGACGGCACCGCGCTGCTGGTCGCCCGGGTCGACGAGCGCTCGGTCACCCGCTGGTTCCTCGCCGACCCCACCGACCCGCAGCAGCAGCCGCGCGCCATCCGCTACCCGCTGGCCGGCACCGCCAACGCCGACGTCTCGCTCTGGCTGCTCGGTCTCGACGGCCGTCGCACCGAGGTCCACTGGGACCGCACCGCCTTCGAGTACCTCACCGCCGCCGGCTGGGACGGCCATGGCCCGTACGCCGCGGTGCAGAGCCGCGACCAGCGCACCGTCCGCACCCTGGCGATCGAGCCGGACGGCGCCACCCGGGTGCTCGCCGAGCGGACGGACCCGCACTGGGTCGAACTGGTCCCCGGGCTTCCGGTCCGGACGGCGGGCGGCGCGCTGGTCGACACCGCCGACGACGGCGACACCCGGCAGCTGACCGTCGACGGCAAGCCCGTCACGCCGGACGGGCTGCAGCTGCGGGCTGTGCTCGGGACGGAGGGCGAGCAGGTGCTCTTCACCGCCTCGGAGGAACCCACCGAGACCCACCTGTGGACGTACGAACCGGGCTTCGGCGTGCGGAAGTTGAGCGACGGCCCGGGTCTGCACGACGGGGTGGCGCGGGGCGGAACACTGGTGCTCACTACCCGTTCCCCCGACGGCCGCTCCACCGTCCTGCGCGAGGGC
This sequence comes from Kitasatospora sp. NPDC053057, assembly GCF_044546945.1. NCBI lineage: Bacteria > Bacillati > Actinomycetota > Actinomycetes > Kitasatosporales > Streptomycetaceae > Kitasatospora > Kitasatospora sp. NPDC053057. Next base: position 11,874 of record NZ_JBITZP010000031.1, read on the forward strand.
CGTCCGGCGCTCTCCCTGGTTTCGCACGCGGAGCCACCCGTCGTCACCGCTCGCCCCGAACTGCTCCGGCTCGGCCCGCAGGAGCTGCGCGCCAACCTCTTCCTGCCCACCGGCCACCGTCCCGCCGACGGCCCGCTGCCCGTCCTGCTCGACCCGTACGCCGGGCCGGCCATGCAGAAGGTCACCACCGGCGGCGCCTGGCACGAGCAGGTGTCCCAGTGGTTCGCCGACCAGGGCTTCGCAGTGCTGGTGGTGGACGGCCGGGGCACCCCCGGGCGCGGGCCGAAGTGGGACAAGACGATCTGGGGCGACAAGGCCGGTCCCGCACTGGAGGACCAGATCGAGGGCCTGCACGAGACCGCCCGGCTACGGCCCGGGCTGCTCGACCTCGACCGGGTCGGCATCCGAGGCTGGTCCTACGGCGGCTTCCTCGCCGCCCTCGCGGTGCTGCGCCGCCCGGACGTCTTCCACGCTGCTTCCGCCGGGGCCGCCCCCACCGACCACAGGATGTACGACACCCACTGGCAGGAACGCTTCCTCGGCCACCCCGACGAGCACCCCGAGCACTACGACTCCTGCGACCTGACCACCGAGGCACCGAAGCTGCGTCGGCCGCTCCTGCTGATTCAGGGCCTCGCGGACGACAACGTCTTCCCCGCCCACACCCTGCGGCTCTCCCACGCCCTGCTCGCCGCCGGCCGCCTCCACGAGGTCTTGCCGCTGCGGGCGACCGGCCACCGGCCGACGGACGAGGCGGTGGTGGAGAACCTGCTGCGGCACGAACTGGACTTCCTGCGAAGGTCATTGGCCGCATAGAGGGCGCCTGAGTGCGCAGGAAGTCGGCTCGGCCGACTTCCTGCGCCGGGCAACCGGGTCCACTGCCAACCTGTTCTTCCGCTCAGCCCGGGAACGGCACCCGACTGCCTCGCCCGTCACCGCCCCCAGCCCCCAGCCCCCCGCAGTGACGGTGCAAGAGGCCACTTGGGCAGGGAAAACGCAACTTCGACATGGCCCGCAGAGGCGGCTACCTTCACCTGGTCCTCGGCGATCGCCCACGGTCGCACCGGAGTTCCTTCAGGCTGCGCCACCCGCGACGGGATGAGTCGGTCATGCCCCACAAACCCTCGTCCCCATGCGTAAGCCACCGAACCGGATCCACCCAGCACCCCCAACCAGGGAGAAACGCATGCCTCATCTTGCGCTGTACACATTCGGAGTCCTGAAGTCACCTCTCGCCGATCCCGGCCCTCTCACGCGCGAGCTCTACGACAGTGGTGAGGCCGCCTACCAGACGATCAGTCAGCACCCCGGATACCTCGCGCGCGCTGAAGCGGCAGACGGCGACCGGGGCACGCTCTTCGAGGCGGACTGGGGTGCATGGGGAGAGTTCGCCGTACCGACTTGGTACGACAAGGGCCGTACGCCGGAAACCACCGCCCTGGCCGCGACCCTCTCACTCTGGACCGACCTGCGCCCCGCCTTCGACGCCATCTACACCGGTCTGCACCGTGAGGCGCTGAACAGGCGTTACGACTGGTTCGAGAGGACGGGGCACCCGCTTTACGTGTTCTGGTGGGTCTCCGACGGCGTGATACCCACCTGGCAGGACGGGGCTTCCAGGCTGGAACACCTCCACGGCCACGGCTCCGCGCCGCACGCCTTCACCTTCCGCCACCCGTTCGCCCCGGACGGAACTCCGACCAGGATCGAAGGCATCGGGCCGAAGAGCGACCAGGTTCGCTGACAGGCCCTCGCCTGGGTGGGCGAGGACCTGCGCGTGAGTTTCAGGGCTGGCCGTCGGGCTCCTCGGGGCGGGGCATCTGGAGGGTCGCGATGACGCCGAGGGCGACGGTGGCGATCGCGAGGGCGAGGAGGGCGACGACGAAGAACTTCACCGGTGCCACGCCTCGTCGCGCTCCAGGTCACGGAGCAGGTGGAGAAGGTTGAGCAGCGTGCTGACCGGCGCGTTCCCGAAGTCGATCAGGATGCGGCCGTCGAGGGGTCTTCTCGCCGGCCGAGGCGGAGCCCCAGAAGAGCCCGAGCGGCAGACGGGCCTGACTCAGGAGGTGATCAGGTTGCGGACCGCGTCGCTGACCGCGCAGGTAGTCCTCGAAGGGCAGCCGGTCCGTACGCTGCTGGCGCAGCCGCATGAACGCGGAGCTGCGGGTGAACCTGCCGCTCGCGCTGGTGCCGTCGTCGTTCACGGTCAGCCGGACGATCTGCTCGCCACCGTACTCGATGCCGAACGGCGCCATGATGATTCCGCTGGGGGCCGTCTGCGCCAGCCACGCCGGAGGGATCTCCAGCAGTGAGCACGTGGCGGTGATCCGATCGTAAGGAGCACCCTCCGGCCAGCCCTGCCGTCCGTCGCCTTCGACCAAGGTCGGCCCGAGTCCGGCCCGGTCCAGGTTCTCGCGGGCGCCTCGGGCGACATCGGGGTCGTACTCGACGGTCACGATGTTGGGGCTGCCCAGGCGGTGGGCGAGGAAGCCCGCGTTCCAACCCGTGCCGGCTCCGATCTCCAGCACCCTGTCGCCAGGCCGGACGTCGAGATCCTGGAGCATCGAGAACACCATCGTGGGCATGGAGTTGGAGGACGGGAGCCAGTCCGAGGAGGGCGCGCCGCTGGCCACCAGCGCGGAGGCGAGCCCCTGGGGACCCGCCTCCTGGTGCGTTTCGCCCGTCACCTGCCGCCGCCCGCCGGGGACGAGCCGTCGGAGGTGTTGCCGCCCTTGCCGTCGCCGGATCCGCCTCCGCGCTTGCCCATGTTCTTCCCCTTTCGGTCGGTCAGGCTGAGGTGGTTCCCTCTGCCTGTCGTGTCCCTTGCTGACCTGTCCGAGCCAGTTCCTTCCCCGGACGGCCGGGACAGGGGTCGTGGTGGCCTACGAGGGCCGGTTCTCTGAGCGCCGGAACCGGCGGCTGGCATCCCGCGCTCGGGCCAACAGCACTGCTCGATGCGCTCAACTCCCGCCGAACGACGTGGAGTCCATCGCTTGTAAGAGCGGGCTCGACATCACATTCGGTGAGCAGGCGAGCCGTGATCCGGTTGGACTCGCCGTTGATCACTAGCCCCGCGAGCCGGGCGTACTGTCTTGCACGCCAATTGTTCTCCCGACCAGCACTGTTGACTGCACATCAGCTGCTCAGAAGTGCTTGCGCAAGCCCGAGCAAGCACCTAGACCAGGGAGCCGGCCATGGCCGTTGAGTTCGTTGGCATCGACCCCAACACCGACCGGGACCACTGCCCCACCGTGTGGGTGGACCCGGAGGCTCAGGAGATCCTCTTCCAGGGGTGGAACCCGCGCCCCGAGACGAAGGCGGAATGCGAGGGAAGCAGCCCCGCGAATGGATCGGTGCCCGACAATGAGGCCATCGTCAGGCTTCCAGCCCGAATGGTGCCCATGATCAGGGAGGCGTGTGATGCCATCGAGCGTGCCCAGCTTCGCTGAGCTGCTTGAGCAGTGCCACCGGTCCGCTGTCCATCTGGAGCTGCGGGACTCCTATGCCCCGACGGAGCGGTTCGAGGCCTGGCAACGCGGTGCGCGGATCAATTGGGCGGACCGCCAGTCCTGGTGGCATCCCTATGACCAGTTGATCACGGACGCCGTGGCGCGGGGCGTGGTCATCCGTCGGGCTCGGGTCGTATCTGAGCCCGTGTCCGAGTACATCCGGTGGGAGCACTACGTCACCCACGCCAACGTCACGGCGGGCGAGCTGGTCCGCTGGCTGCCACGGCGACAAGCCACGAGCATCCCTCTTCCGGGGAACGACTTCTGGCTGTTCGATGGTGAACTGCTCCGCGTGCACCACTTCTCCGGGGACGGCGCCGTGGTCGAGGATGAGATCACGGCCGACCCCGACACCGTGAAACTGTGCGCCACCGCGTTCGAAGCTGTCTGGGAGCGAGCACTCCCGCACCATCTGTACGAGATCTGACGAAGGCCAGCTTCATGCCCGCGCACCCCTCTCCATCCGTTCAGAAGGCCCGCGAAGCCCTTGCCGGTCGGCTGAGCGAGATTCGGAAGGACGCGGAGCTCAGCGGGCGGGAGCTGGCTGCCAGGTGCGGCTGGTCGGAATCGAAGTCGTCCCGGATCGAGAACGCCAAGACACCTCCCTCCGACGCTGACATCAAGGCGTGGTGCCGAGCCTGTGATGCCGGCGATCAAGTCGCTGACTTGATCGCCGCCAACCGGCAGTCCGCCGACGCTCATGTGCAGTGGCGGCGACTTCAGCGAAGTGGGCTTCGTCGTCTGCAAGAGTCGACCGGAGATCTGTATCAGCAGACCAAGGTGTTCCGGGTCTACGTCTCTGACGTGATCCCCGGGTTCCTCCAAACCCCCGGATATGCGACCGCCCTGCTGTCGTCCATCGCGGACTTCCGGCGAACCCCGAACGACGTGAGTGACGCCGTGGCCGCCCGCATGAAGCGCAACGTGGTACTGAACAACGGCGCTCACCGGTTCTCGTTCGTACTGGAGGAATCCGTATTGCGGTACCGCGTGTGCAGCGCCGAGACGATGGCGGCGCAACTCGGCCACCTGCTCGGAGTCATGGATCTCCCGAAGGTCACCGTGGGCATCGTCCCGTTCGCGGAGCAACGGACCGTGTGGCCCATGCCGACCTTCACGATCTTCGATGGCACCAGAGTCCACGCGGACACTCTGGACGCCGCCTCGACGCTCATGCAGCCCAGTCAGGTCGATCTGTACGCCCGCGCCTTTGAGCGGCTCTCGCAGGGGGCGGCGCGAGGTGCCGCAGCGCGATCACTCGTGGTGGATGCCTTGGCCTACCTGGATTGATACTTGGGACGTCCATCGACCAGCCGAGCGAGGTTGATCACGTGGCGCGGGCGGAGTGCTACAACGGCACTCGCGGGGCCCTCGCCCCGGGTGGGCGAGGGCCCCGCCGTGTTCAAGCTCGTCGCGCTCCTCGGGGCGGGACGGGTATCCCGGGCGCGCCTTACCGGCCCGCCTCGCGCTCGGTCGTCCTGCGCTGCATGTCCATCAGCATGGCCAGGGTCTCGGGGTGGACCGTGCTCTCGCCCTCGTCCAGGTCGTCGTCCAGGTCGTCGTCGTCATCGGCGTCCTGTGGGTTCTGGCGTGCCTGGGGGAGCAGTTCGTCGTAACGGGGGTCGCCGGGCTGAATCTTGTGCCACCCGTCGTAGTGGTACCCCTCCGCAGTCCTTCCGCCGTACTTCTGCCAGATGGTGACGCCGTCGGCGTCGAGCATCGGGTGCGCGGTGACTTCGTAGGGCTCAGAATGCTCGCTCAAAGTACTCCTTCAGGATCTTCGCCGCCTCACGGTCGCCGAATGTGAATGCCTTCAGCTTGTTCGCGGTCCAGTGGTTGAATGCCTCGGCGAAGAACTCGTGCGGCTGGCGGGTGTAGGCGTCCAGTTTCGGATTGCCGCCGATCCGGTCGAGGACCTGCTGCTGCACATGCTGCCACTCCGGCTGGCGACTCTTGAAGCCGTAGGCCTCGTCGACCGCGTGCCCGAACTCGTGGACGGCGACGCTGCTGGGCGTCTCCGCGCTCGAATTGATAAGGAGCCTGCGCTCCAGGGGCAGGTACATGCCTGCGACGTGTTCTGCCGGTGCGCTGCCTCCCACCGGCCTGACCCCGCCGAGGTGGAAACCACCCGGAAGTTCGGTGATGGGTCTCGGGCCGATGCTGATTCCGCCGCCGGGCGCGGCCTTCAGGTAGTCCCAAACTTTGTTGAAGACCTTGGGTGGCACGCGCGCAAGCTCGGTGGTCACCTTGGCGACGCTCGGGTGGACCTCGACGTACTCGCGCGGGGGCAGCCTGCCGGGCATCGGCAGCTCGACCGGTTTGGCGTGCTTGGGCACGTAAGGGGCGCTCTCAGTGGAGCGCGCGCGGGGCCCAGCGGCGCTGCCGACGGCGCCGAGGGCGAGGTCGAGGGGCATGACGGGGCCGGTTTTGAAGGCCGTGTCGTAGCCGTAGGTGAGGCCGGCGCCGGTGATCATGCGGCCGGGGACGGTGTCGGCGGCGTTGGCGACCTTGGCGAGGCCGGCGAGGGCGACGGAGGCGTTCTCGGTGCCTTCGGCGGCGGTGGAGACGACGCGGGCGCCGGCACCGAGGCCGCCGCCGGCGCCGCCCATGATGCCGCCGGTCTTGGCGGAGTCGGCGGCCTCGGTGAGGCTGTAGCCGCCGTCGCCGAAGAGCTCGACGCGGATGGGCTGGGCGACGGCGAGGTCGACGGTGATGGCCTCGACGGCGCCGAAGGCGGCGCCGACCAGCACGGTGGCGGCGATGGTGGCGATGGCCTCGGAGACGGTGACGCCCACTGCCGCGGCGGTGGCGACGATGCCCGCCGCGGTGGCGGCGGCGATGTCGGCCGAGATGCTGAAGGTGACGATGGCCAGGGCGGTGCCGACGACGAGGGTGCCGCCGACGATGGCGGCCTCCTCCTCCAGCTTCTTGATGGCCTTGTCGACCTCGTGGGCGAAGTCGCGCAGCGCCTTGGCCAGGGCACGGCAGGCCTCGGCGGTCTCGGGCAGCCAGCCCTTGCCCTTGCCCGCGCTGTCCTTGCCTCCGTAGTACCGGCCCCAGAACTTGCCGAAGGCGTCGATCGCGGGGCCGTGGTTGTTGGCCACGATGGCAGCGGCGGCCTGGTTGGTGGGGGCGGTGACGTTGTCGATGGCGGTGGCCATCGCGTCCCAGGCGTCGGCGATCGTGCGCAGCTTGTCCGGGTCGGCGTCGGGCCACCACATGCCGGTGACCTTCTGGACGGCCTTCGCGACCGAGGACTCACCCATGTGCCACACCCCCGTACGCGCTCACGGAACTCACCACTACGGTGATGAGATCGACGAACCGGCTGACGGGGTTTCACGCCATGCACGTGATCCCAGTCACGCGGGCCTGATATTGCCTGCGAGGCCCTCGGCCTGGGTGGGCGAGGGCCTGCGCGTGGGTTTCAGGGCTGGTCGTCGGGCTCCTCGGGGCGGGGCATCTTGAGGGTGGCGAGGACGCCGAGGGCGACGGTGGCGATCGCGAGGGCGAGGAGGGCGACGAGGATCGCGCCGACGAAGAACTTCACCGGTGCCACGCCTCGTCGCGCTCCAGGTCGCGGAGCAGGTGGAGGAGGTTGAGCAGAGTGCTGACCGGCGCGTTGCCGAAGTCGATCAGGATGCGGCCGTCGAGGGTCGTCTCGCCGGGAGCGGCGGAGCCCCAGAGGAGACCGTGCGGCAGGCCGCGCCGGTGCAACTCGCCGAGGAGGGTGGTGATTTGGGGCTCGGTGTAGTCGCGCATCCGGGGGTCGTCGGGCGCGATGGGGTCGCGGCTCACGGCGTGGAGTCCACTTCGTACCAGGTGGTCTTGCCGCGCTTCTGCGGGTCGACGCCCCAGCGGTGGGTGAGGCCCTCGACCAGCTGGAGGCCTCGGCCGGTCTCGGCGAGGCCGGAGGACGTTCGCAGCTGGGGAAGGGCGTCGCTCTCGTCGGAGACGGTGACCCGGAGGGTCTGGTTGAGGATGGAGAACCAGACGACGGGCGCGGGGGTGCCGCCGTGCCGCCAGGCGTTGACGATCAGCTCGCAGAGGGCGAGTTCGGCGTTGAAGATGATGTCGGCGTCCCAACCGCCGCTGCGGGTCATGGCGTCCCGCAGGGCCTGGCGGGAGAGGGTGAGCGAGGGGGTGTTACGGGTGCACACGGGAACCTCCGTGAGGCTGTGGTGTGGGGAGAGGTGAGGACGGTCGTCACCGTGAGCCAGGCCGGGGCGGCGGCTGCTCTACGGCGTGCGGGCAGCAGGCGCCTACTGCCCTGGATGCAGGCATTACTGACGATCCGTCGGATCGAGCTGTGGACGACGATAACTCAGACCCATGAGAAAATTTCCATGGAATCCAAATATTCCCTCGATCGTGGCTGGAGGCCTGAGATGGACCCACGTCAGGCCAGCGCGGCAGACTGGGAACCCCCCTCGCCCCGGAAGGAACCATGGCTCGTACGAACCCCACACTCCGTCAGCGCAGGCTGGGAACAGAACTGCGGAGGATGCGAGAGCAGGTCGGCCTCGGCGGCAGCCAGCTCGGCCGAGCGGTCGGCATGAACCCGGCCCAGGTGACGCAGATGGAGTCGGGGAAGATCGGCATCAGCGTGGAGCGGTTGCACACGATCGCCACGACATGCATGTGCTCGAACCAACCGCTGATCGACGCGCTCGCCGACATCATCACCGAGCGAGGCAAGCCCGGGTGGTGGGAGGAGTATCGGGAAACCCTGGCAACAGACTTCCTCGACATCGCCGAACTGGAGGGTCACGCCCACAGACTCTCGGCCTATGGGACCACGTTCATCCCTGGCCTGCTCCAGACCGGCGCCTACACGGCTGCGCTGTTCGCTCAGGCCTACCCGCCACCGCTGCGTCACGAGGTCGATCTCAAGACGGCCTTCCGCATGCAGCGACAGCGCATCATCCGATCTGGAGCGACGCCGTACTCTGCCTTCATCCACGAGGCAGCCCTGCGCATGCAGTTCAGTGATCCGGAGGTCAACATCGAGCAGATCGACGCACTCATGACCGACTCGGAGCAGCCCAGCATCTCGGTCCGAGTCGTACCGTTCGCTGCCGGCGCGGTCCCGAGCCCGTGCGAGAACTTCACCTATGCCGAAGGGCCGATAACGGACCTGGACGCTGCGCAGATGGACACAGGCCATGGTGGGCAGCTCTTCGACAGCCCAGCCCACCTCACAAGGTTCCGTGCCCTCCTTGCCATGATGGACTCCACGGCGCTCTCCGAGGAGAAGTCACGTGACCTCATGCAGTCGATCAAGGAAGAAATGGCAGGCCAGCATGTCTAGCTCCGCGTGGCAGAAGTCCAGCTACTCGGCCTCAAGCGACAACTGCGTTGAGGTGCGTTCCATCAACGGTTCGCTCGAAGTGCGCGAGTCCGACGACGCGGACGTCATCGTCCGCACCACCCGCCTCAACTTCGCCGACTTCCTCCAAGGCGCCAAGGCAGGCGAGTTCGACCACCTGATCCCCACCCCGTGAGCAAGAAGCCCCCGCGCCCGCCACCCCGGGGGCGCGGGGGCCGTCTACAGTCCCGGAGCTCAGACCTCCCGGACGCCCGCCCGCCACACCGCCGCCGTCAGCGGCACGCCCGGGCGGTAGGCCAGGTGCACGTGCGACGGGGCGTCCAGCAGCAGCAGGTCCGCGCGCGAGCCGACCACCACCGTCCCCACATCACTGCGCCGCAGCGCATGCGCACCGCCCGCCGTGGCCGCCCAGACTGCCTCGTCCGGGGTCATCCCCATCTCCCGTACCGCCACCGCGATGCAGAACGCCATCGAACTCGTAAAGCTGGAACCCGGGTTGCAGTCCGTCGACAGCGCGACCACCGCCCCCGCGTCCAGCAGCCGGCGCCCGCTCGGGTACTCGGCCCGCGTGGAGAACTCCGCCCCCGGCAGCAGGGTCGCCACCGTCGCCGAGCCCGCCAGCGCCGCCACGTCCTCGTCCGTCAGGTGGGTGCAGTGGTCCGCCGAGGCGGCCCCCAACTCCACCGCCAGCTGCACGCCAGGCCCGTACGTCAGCTGGTTGGCGTGCACCCGGGGCGTGAGGCCGCGCTCGATCCCCGCCGTCAGGACCGCCCGCGCCTGGTCGCCGTCGAAGGCGCCCTTCTCGCAGAACACGTCCACCCAACGGGCGTGCGGCGCGCAGGCGTCCAGCATCTCGCCGGTGACCAGGTCCACATAACCCGCCGGGTCCTCGGCGTACTCGGGGGCCACGATGTGCGCGCCCAGGTAGGTGGTCTCCGGGGTATGCCGGGCCGCAATCCGCAGCGCCCGGGCCTCGTCCTCGACCGTCAGCCCGTAACCGGACTTGCACTCGATGGTGGTGGTGCCCTGGCGCAGCGCCTCCCGGACGAACCCCGCCACGTTCGCGTCCAGTTCGGCATCACTCGCCGCCCGGGTCGCCGCCACCGTGGTGCGGATGCCACCCGCCGAGTACGCCTGCCCGGACATCCGGGCGTTGAACTCGGCGGTGCGGTCGCCCGCGAACACCAGGTGGGCGTGCGAGTCGACGAAGCCGGGCAACAGCGCCCGCCCCTCGGCGTCGAAGCGCTCGTCCGCCGCCGGGGCCTGTGCCGCCGGGCCGACCCAGGCGACGGTGTCACCGTCGATCACCACGGCCGCGTCGGCGAGCAGGCCGAGCGGTCCGGTGCCGCGCCCGAGGTCGTTGGTGACCAGGCTGCCGATGCCCGTGATCAAGGTGGTCCTGGTGCTCAAGACAACGCCTTCCGAAGGGAGTTGAACAAGGGAATCAACAGGGAAATCAGTAGTCCAGCGCGCCGATCGCGGAGCGCAGCGCCCCCGGCACGTCGGCCACCAGCTGGTGCACGCCGTCCCGGACGACGTGCCGTCCGCCGACCACCAGGTGCCGCACGTCCGCCGCCGAGGCCGCGAACACGGCGATCTCGGCGCCGAGCCGAGGCGGCGGCCCCGCCGTGCGGACGGAGTCCAGCGCGATCACCGTGAAGTCGGCGAGCGCCCCGGCCTCGACCCGCCCGGCCTCGGGCCAGCCCAGCGAGGCGTGCCCGTCCTCGCCACCGGCCCGCAGCAACGCGTTCGCCGTCCAGTGGCCGCGGGTCCTGGTCCGCAGCCGCTCGTCCAGCTCCAGCGCCCGGGCCTCCTCGAACGGGTCGATCACCGCGTGGCTGTCGCTGCCCAGGCTGATCGGGCTGCCCGCCGAGGCGAGCCGGCGGGCCGGGCCGATGCCGTCGGCGAGGTCCCGCTCGGTGGTGGGGCACATGCAGACGGTGGTGGAGGAGTCGGCGAGGAGCTTGACGTCCTCGTCGGTGAGGTGGGTGGCGTGCACGGCCGAGGTGCGCGGGCCGAGCGCGCCGTGGTCGGCGAGCAGCCGGGTCGGGGTGACGCCGTGCGCGGTCAGGCAGGCGTCGTTCTCGGCGGTCTGCTCGGACAGGTGGACGTGCAGCGGCGCCTTGCGCATCGCCGCCCAGTGCGCGACGGTGCCCAACTGCCCGGCCGGGACGGCCCGGACCGAGTGGATGGCGGCGCCGATCCGGGCGTGCTCGCGCGGCTTGAGCGCGTCCGCCCGGACCGCCCAGGCCTCGGCGTCGCCGTCGCTGAACCGCAGCTGCGGGCGGGTCGGCTCGGCGCCGAAGCCGGAGGACAGGTAGCAGGTGTCCAGCAGGGTGATCCGGATGCCGGCCCGGGCGGCTGCCTCGATCAGCGCCTCGCCCATCGCGTTCGGGTCGGTGTAGCGGGCGCCGCCGGGCGCGTGGTGCAGGTAGTGGAACTCGCCGACGGCGCTGATCCCGGCGAGCGCCATCTCGGCGTAGACGGCGGTGGCGAGCTCCAGGTAGCTGTCCGGGTCGAGCGCGCCGGCGAACCGGTACATGGTGTCGCGCCAGGTCCAGAAGGTCCCGGAGCCGACCTGGACGTGCCCGCGCAGCGCCCGGTGGAAGGCGTGCGAGTGAGCATTGGCCTGGCCGGGCAGCAGCAGTCCGTCGAGACGGACGGCGCCGGGCGGGCAGGGCCCGCTGTCCGGCTCCACCCGGACGATCCGGCCGTCGGGGCCGGTGGTGATCAGCACGTCCGGCTCGACCACCGGCCCGTTGCCGTGCGGCAGCCAGGCGTGCTGCGCCCAGTAGGTCACTGAGGTCAATGACACGCCAGATCCTCCAGTACGTCAGCGAGGGCGGCGACCCCGGCCAGGCAGTCGGCCACCTCGGCGTGCTCGGCCGGGGAGTGCGAGACGCCGGTGGGGTTGCGCACGAACAGCATGGCGGTCGGGATCGCGGACGCCAGGATCCCGGCGTCGTGTCCCGCGCCGGTGGGCAGCACCGGGGCGTCGAGCAGCTTGGCGAGCCGGTCGCGCAGCGGGCCGTCGAAGTCCACCACCGGGGTGTAGGACTCGCGGGTCAGCTCGACCCGGACGCCGTCGCGCTCGCCGCGCTCGGCGGCGGCCCGCTCGATCTCGGCGACGAGCTCGGTGAGGGTGCGCTCGTCGGCGGCCCGGGAGTCCAGCCAGCCGCGCACCAGCGAGGCGATCGCGTTGGTGCCGTTGGGCTCGACCGCGACCTTGCCGAAGGTGGCCAGCGCGCCCGCCAGTTTCGCCTTCTTGCGGGCGGCGAGCACCGTGTTGGCGTACGTCAGCATCGGGTCGCGGCGGTCCTCGATCCGGGTGGTGCCGGCGTGGTTGGCCTCCCCGTGGAAGTCGAACCGCCAGCGGCCGTGCGGCCAGATCGCACCGGCCACGCCGACCGGCTGCCCCTCTGCGAGGTGACGGCCCTGTTCGACGTGGAGTTCGACGAAGGCGCCGATCCGGGCCAGCCGCTCCTCGTCCGCGCCGATCGCGGTCGGGTCGTAGCCGGCCTTCTCCATCGCGTCGGGCAGCCGCAGGCCGCCGGCGTCGCGCAGCTCGTACGCGGCCTCGCGGGAGAGCACCCCGGCGGTCAGCCGGGAGCCGATGCAGGCCACGCCGAACCGGGCGCCCTCCTCGTCACCGAAGTTGACGATCGCCAGGGGCTTGTCGAACTCGGCCCCGCGACCGCGCAGTTCGTCCAGCGCGGCGAAGGAGGAGACCACCCCGAGCGGGCCGTCGAAGGCGCCGCCGTCCGGGACGGAGTCCAGGTGCGAGCCGGTGACGATCGCCCCCGGGGCGGTCGGGTCGCCCAGCCAGGCCCACTGGTTGCCGTTGCGGTCCAGCTCGTACGTCAGGCCTCGGCTGCGGGCCTGCTGCTCGAACCAGGCGCGGCACTCGGCGTCGGCGGAGTTCCAGGCGAAGCGGCGGTAGCCGCCGGAGGCGGCGGAGCGGCCCACGGGGAGCAGCTCCGCCCACATCGCTTCGAAGCTGGAGCTCACAGCTCACCCATCGGGACGCGCACACCGCGCTCGGCGGCGACCTCGGTGGCGCGGTCGTACCCGGCGTCCACGTGCCGGATGACGCCCATGCCCGGGTCGTTGGTGAGCACCCGGCGGATCTTCTCGCCCGCCAGCGCGGTGCCGTCGGCGACGGTGACCTGGCCGGCGTGGATCGAGCGGCCGATACCGACGCCGCCGCCGTGGTGGATGGACACCCAGGAGGCGCCGGAGGCCACGTTGACCATGGCGTTGAGCAGCGGCCAGTCGGCGATCGCGTCCGAGCCGTCCAGCATCGCCTCGGTCTCGCGGTACGGGGAGGCCACCGAGCCGCAGTCCAGGTGGTCGCGGCCGATCACGATCGGCGCGGACAGCTCGCCGGAGGCGACCATGTCGTTGAAGCGCTCACCGGCCTTGTCGCGCTCGCCGTAGCCGAGCCAGCAGATGCGCGCGGGCAGGCCCTGGAAGTGCACCTTCTCCTGGGCCATCTTGATCCAGCGGTGCAGCGACTCGTTCTCCGGGAAGAGGTCGAGGACGGCCTTGTCGGTCTTGTGGATGTCCTGCGGGTCGCCGGACAGCGCGGCCCAGCGGAACGGGCCCTTGCCCTCGCAGAACAGCGGGCGGATGTACGCCGGGACGAAGCCGGGGAAGGCGAAGGCGCGGTCGTAGCCGGCCAGCTGGGCCTCGCCGCGGATCGAGTTGCCGTAGTCGAAGACCTCGGCGCCGCGGTCCAGGAAGCCGACCATCGCCTCGACGTGCCGGGCCATCGACTCGCGCGAGCGCTGGGTGAACTCGGCGGGCTTGGCGGCCGCGTAGTCCGCCATGTCTTCGAAGGCGACGCCGACCGGCAGGTAGCTGAGCGGGTCGTGGGCGCTGGTCTGGTCGGTGACGATGTCGATCGGCGCGTCCATCGCGAGCAGCTGCGGGACCAGCTCGGCGGCGTTGCCCAGCACGCCGATGGAGAGCGGCTGCTTCTTGTCGCGGGCGGCGGTGGCGAGCTCCAGCGCGTGGCTGAGATCCTTGGCCTCGACGTCCAGGTAGCGGTGCTCGATCCGGCGGGAGATCCGGGACGGGTCGCAGTCGATGCAGATCGCCACGCCGCCGTTCATGGTGACGGCCAGCGGCTGGGCGCCGCCCATCCCGCCGAGGCCGGCGGTGAGGGTGATGGTGCCCTCCAGCGTGCTGTTGAAGCGCTTGTTGGCGACGGCGGCGAAGGTCTCGTAGGTGCCCTGGAGGATGCCCTGGGTGCCGATGTAGATCCAGGAGCCGGCGGTCATCTGGCCGTACATGGTGAGCCCGAGGCTCTCCAGCCGGCGGAACTCCTCCCAGTTGGCCCAGTCGCCGACCAGGTTGGAGTTGGCGATCAGCACGCGCGGCGCCCACTCGTGGGTCTGCATGACGCCGACCGGCCGCCCGGACTGGACCAGCATGGTCTCGTCCTGCTTCAGCCCCTGCAGCGTCTTCACCATGGCGTCGAAGGAGCGCCAGTCCCGCGCCGCCTTGCCGGTGCCGCCGTACACGACCAGCTTCGACGGGTGCTCGGCCACCTCGGGGTCGAGGTTGTTCATCAGCATCCGCAGGGCCGCCTCCTGCTGCCAGCCCTGCGTCGTGAGTCCCGTCCCGCGCGCCGCACGCACCTCACGCGGCCCGCTCGCCTGCTGCTGCACCATGTCCCGGCTCCTCTGCGGATGGATTCATTCAAGCTCGGTTCGGCTGAATATATCCAATCATTCAGCCTTCGACCAGACCTGCAATCCATCGGAACAGCCATGGCCGGAACCGGCCTCCAGGCACGCCGAAGGGCCCGCCCGGCACGGGCCGGTACGGGCTGGAGCGGACGCCCTCAGGCGGCGGCGTCACCGCCGTCCCAGTCGATGCCGATCTCGGCCAGCCAGCGGCGGTCGGCGGCGTCGGGGGCGGGCGGAGACGGTGGGCGGGGGATGTTCTGGACCGGGCCGAGGCCGTACTTCTCGGCGGCCGCGGTGGCACGGGCGTCGGGTTCGATGACGCCGACGTGGACGGCGGACTCGTCGCCCGGGTCGAGGACGGTCAGTTCGGGTTCGGGCAGGCGCCGCAGGGTGACGCGGCGTCCGCAGGCGGGGCAGGACCATTCGTCGGCACCCGAGGCCAGGCGGGCGACGAACTTCATCTCGTGGATCACGCGCATGGGCGGCACCCCCTGCACTAGGGGATGCCCGGGTTCGTGTCGAGTACTCCCCCGGCCTTGTTTCGCTATTCCAGGAACAGCCCCCGCGCCGCCGCCGCGTGTTCGATCGCCTCCAACCGGGCCTCCGCACCGGGGAGTTCGTCGCACATGGTCTGCAGCAGCACCCGGCCGAGCATCATCGGCGCGCAGGCGGTGTCGAAGACCAGCCCGGTGCCGACGGCGGCCGGCAGCATCAGGTCGGAGAGCTTGGCGACCGGCGAGAAGGCGCTGTCGGCCACGGTGAGCACGGTCAGCCCGCACTCCCGGGCGACCGCCAGGGCGTCCATCAACTCCCGCGGGTAGCGCGGCAGGGCGAAGCAGAGCAGCGCGGTGGCCCCCGCCGCGGTGGCCTGTTCCAGCCGGTCGGCCAGCATGCTGCCGCCCTCGTCCAGCAGCCGGATGTCCGGGTGCACCTTGGCCGCGAAGTACGCGAAGCCGCGCGCCTGCGCGGAGGCCGCCCGCAGGCCGAGCACCGGCAGCGGGCGGGAGGCGGCCAGCAGCCGGGCGGCCCGGATGATCGGCTCGGGGTCGGCGAGCAGTTCGGCGAGGTGGCGCAGGTGCTCGATCTCGGCCAGCACGGCCTGCTGGTGCTCGTTGCGCACCGCGTCGTCCGGGGTCTCCGGCGCGGCCGGCTCGCCGACGCCGAGCTCGCGCAGCTGCTTGCGCAGCGCCGGGTAGCCGTCGTACCCGAGGGCGACCGCGAAGCGGGTGACGGAGGGCTGGCTGACCCCGGCGAGTTCGGCGACCTCGACGCTGGACAGGAAGGGCGCCTCGGTGGCGTGCCGGACCAGCGAGTGGGCGATCCTCCGCTGGGTGGGCGTCAGCCGGTGCCCCTCGAACAGCTGGAGCAGCCGGGCGGAGGGGCCGACGGTACCGGCCTCGTCGGTGGCGGTCATCAGCTCTACCTCCGGGTGCGAGCGTTCGGGACGACGACTGTGCAACAGCGCGCCGCGCCTGGCAAAGACGTCTCGTACGGCGGAACGCCGCACGGGACGTCCCAATGATCGGACACCGGAACGGGCGCCGGACACGGGCCTCGGGGTAACCCTGATTTCTCCCTGACCCCGCCCGGATTCCCCCCGCGAACGGATGGACCGGGCCGCGCGGCGGCCCCACGCTACTGGCATGGACACTCGCCAGGACGAACTTCGGCGCGACCTCGACGCCACCCTGCAGGCCCGCAAGGAGCTCGGCAAGGAGTACGAGGAGGAGCTCGTCGACTCCTTCATGAAGCGCCTCGACGCCCGTCTGGACGCCCGGGTGGAGCGTTCCGTGGCCGCGCGGCTGGACGACTACGAGCCCGACTACCGCGACCGGGACCGGGACCGGGACCGGCGCCGCTCGCGCCGCGGCTGGGCCCCCGGCCGCTCCGGCAACCGGATGGCGGTGATCTCGCTGGCCTTCGGCATCCCGCTGACCGCGATCGCCAGCAGCCCCGGCAGCGGCGGCTTCGCCGGCCTGCTGGCCTGCTGGGCGGGCATCGTCGGGGTCAACTTCGCGGCGGCCCTGGGCAACCGCCGGGACCGGGACGAGCGCCGGCCGCAGAGCGACTGGGACTGAGCCCCGGCCGCCCCGCGTCCGGGGCATTAGGTCGTGTCTTGTGGATCTTTGCCGGGTCCGACAAGATCCACAAGACACTCCCTAGGCCAGCGGGCCGGTGACCCGCTCCACCGCCCGCACCAGGTCCCCGGAGGCGACCAGCGCGGCGGCGGCCTCCAGGTCCGGCGAGAGGAAGCGGTCGCGGCCGGCGCCGCCGACCCCCGCCTCGCGGGCGGCGGCCATCGCGGCCGCGGTGGCCGGGGCCGGCCCGCCCGCCGCATCGGCCTGCTGACGGATCTCCAGCGCCCGGGCCGCGGCGGTCAGTTCGACGGCCAGGATGCGGCCGAGGTTCTCGACGGCCTGGCGCAGCTTGCGGGCGGCCGACCAGCCCATCGACACGTGGTCCTCCTGCATCGCGGAGGACGGGATCGAGTCGACCGAGGCCGGGACGGCGAGCCGCTTGTTCTCGCTGACCAGCGCCGCCTGGGTGTACTGGGCGATCATCAGGCCGGAGTCCACGCCCGGGTCGTCGGCCAGGAAGGCCGGCAGGCCGTGCGAGCGGGCCTTGTCGAGCAGCCGGTCGGTGCGGCGCTCGGAGATCGAACCGAGGTCGGCGGCGGCGATGGCGAGGAAGTCCAGCACGTACGCGACCGGCGCACCGTGGAAGTTGCCGTTGGACTCCACCCGGCCGTCCGGCAGCACCACCGGGTTGTCCACCGAGGCGGCGAGCTCGCGCGAGGCGACCAGCTGGGCGTGCGCCAGGGTGTCCCGGCCGGCCCCGGCGACCTGGGGGGCGCAGCGGATCGAGTAGGCGTCCTGGACCCGCGGCGCGTCGTCCTGGTGGTGGCCGGTGAGGCCGGAGCCCTTGAGCACGGCGAGCATGTTGGCGGCGCTGAGCGCCTGGCCCGGGTGCGGGCGGATCGGGGCGTGCAGCTCGGGGGCGAGCACCTTGTCGGTGCCGAGCAGCGCCTCCAGGGACATCGCGGCGGTGATGTCGGCGGTGGTGAACAGCCGCTGCAGGTCGGCGATGGCCATCACCAGCATGCCGAGCATGCCGTCGGTGCCGTTGATGAGGGCCAGGCCCTCCTTCTCCAGCAGCTCGACCGGCTCGATCCCGGCGGCGGCCAGCAGCTCGGCGACGGGCTTCTCCACGCCGTCCGGGCCGGTGGCGGTGCCCTCGCCCATCAGCACCAGCGCGCAGTGCGACAGCGGCGCGAGGTCGCCGGAGCAGCCGAGCGAGCCGAACTCGCGGACCACCGGGGTGATGCCCGCGTTGAGCAGGGCGGCCATGGTCTGGGCGACCAGCGGCCGGACGCCGGTACGGCCGGAGGCCAGGGTCTTCATCCGCAGGAACATCAGCGCGCGGACCACCTCGCGCTCGACCACCGGGCCCATGCCGGCCGCGTGCGAGCGGACCAGCGAGCGCTGCAGCTGGGCGCGCAGCTCGGGGCTGATGTGCCGGACGGCGAGCGCGCCGAAGCCGGTCGACACGCCGTAGACGGGGCGCGGCTCGGCCGCGAGGGCGTCGATCCGCGCGCGGGCGACCGCCATCTCGGCGAGCGCGTCGGGGCCGATCTCGACCCGGGCGTTGCCCCGGGCGACGGCCAGTACGTCCTCCGCACTGACGTCGGCCTTGCCGACCTGGACCAGCGGAGCGTCGGGGGCCACAGCACTGTGCATATCCATATACATAATCACATCAGGTGAATGGAGATATGACAACAGCTGCTCACCATCCGGATTCTCCGACGCCCGGATCCGCGCCGCACCCCCGGGGCCTCCGCCACCCGCACCCCGACTCCGGCATCAGCCCTTCAGCTCGGCCTCGATGAGGTCCACCGCCCGCGCGGTGCCGCCCTCGGCCCGGCCGGCGGCGGCCAGCACCTCCAGCCGCTCGGCCACCGCCGCGTCCCCGACCAGCTCCAGCAGCGCGCAGCGCAGCGCCTCCGGGGTGACCGCGTCGGCGTCCAGCCGACGGGCGACGCCGAGGCCGACCAGGGCGTCCGCGTTGGCGAACTGGTCGACGCCCTGCGGTACGGCGATCATCGGCACCGCGTGGAACAGCCCCTCGCTGGAGCCGCCCATGCCCGCGTGGGTGACGAAGGCGTCCGCCTGGGCGAGCACCGACAGCTGCGGCACCCAGCGGTGCACCTCCACGGTGTCCGGCACCTCGCCCAGCTCCGCCAGGTCGGTGT
Source organism: Kitasatospora sp. NPDC053057 (assembly GCF_044546945.1). Lineage (NCBI taxonomy): Bacteria > Bacillati > Actinomycetota > Actinomycetes > Kitasatosporales > Streptomycetaceae > Kitasatospora > Kitasatospora sp. NPDC053057. Next base: position 30,657 of record NZ_JBITZP010000031.1, read on the forward strand.
GCCGGCCGATCTGCAGCACGGTGTGCCAGCCCGGCAGGTCGCCGAAGGCCTCGATGCAGGCCCGGTAGAACGCGGGCTGGTTGGTGTAGGCCGAGCCCAGCGAGACCAGCAGCACCTTCTCGGCATCGGCCGGGCGCTCCCACCGGCCCTGGTGGGCGCGGTCCGAGAAGCAGGGCCCGACGAAGGTGACGCGCTGCTCGTCCACCCGGTCCACGCACGCCTGCATGGCGCGCGGGATCAGCGCGATCGCCCGGTCCGGCAGGGCCTTGAAGGCGTCCACGTCACGCTGCACCACCCTGGCCTCGGCGAGCCAGTCGGCGAACCGCCGGTAGTGCTCGGCGCCGCCGGGAGACGAGCGCAGCTGCCCGAAGACCTCCGGGAAGTCCTCCTCGAAGCCCTCCCAGCCGACGTGCGTGGGCGACAGCTGCACCACCGGCACTCCGAGCCGCTCGCCGAGCGCCCGGCCCGCGTAGCCCGCGATGTCGACGAGCACCAGGTCGGGGCGGTCGCCACCCTCGTCGAAGTGCTCCAGGAGGACGGACCACATCGCGAGCGCGTCGTCCAGGAACAGCTCCTGGAGGGCCACCGGGTCCACCGCCCAGCTCGCCGGGTCGTCGGTGAGCGGCAGCGTCGAGGGGTACGGGACGAACGCGGCCCCGGTGGACTCGACGGTCTCCCGGAAGGAGGCGTCGTTGACGTAGCTGACCCGGTGGCCCCGGGCGACCAGCTCGGTGACCACGGCCAGGCTCGGGTTGACGTGCCCGTGGGCCGGGATGGAGACCATCAGGATGTGGGCGGGGTGGGATCGGGGCATGGGCACCTCCGGGAACGGCGAATGAGACGAGACGTTGCGTCTCGCCCGCGGACAGGACAAGACGATACGTCTCGTCTCGATGTCTCGCATAGAATTTTCGGCATGGCCCCGAGAACCGCCCCCGACCCCACCCGGCGCAACGAGCGCTCGCGCTCCGCCGTCCTCACCGCCGCCTACGAGCTCGTCTCCGAGATCGGCTTCGGCAAGCTCACCATCGAGGCGATCGCCGCCCGCGCCGGGGTCGGCAAGCAGACCATCTACCGCTGGTGGCCCTCCAAGGGCGCGGTCGTCTTCGACGCCTTCCTCACCGTCAACGGCCACGAGGGCCACTTCGCCCTCCCCGACACCGGCGACCTCGCCGCCGACCTGAAGACCGTGCTACGGCTCAGCATCGACGACCTCGCCGACCCCGCGATCGACCGCACCTACCGCGCCCTCAACGCCGAGATCCTCAACGACCCGGCCGTACAGGCGGAGTACCGCACCCGGCTGCTCGACCCGCTCCTGGAGGTCACCCGTGACCGCCTGCGCAGCGCCCGCGCGGCCGGTGCCCTCGCCCCCGACACCGACCTCGACTTCGCCGTCGAACTCCTCTACGGCCCGCTGTACTACCGCTGGATGCACCGGCTCGGCCCGCTCGACCACGACCACGCGGACCGCCTGGTCGACTCCACCCTGCGCGCCCTCGAACCGGCCGCCCGCTAACGGCCCTTCCGGCGCCGGACCGAGTACACCAGCAGCGCCGCGAGCAGCAGGACCACCAGCACCACGAACACGATCCGGCCGAACACCGCGTCCAGCGCCCGGCCCACCAGGCTGCGCCGGGTCTTGTGCCTGCGCCGCGAGGAGGCGTGGTCGGTGATCTGGTGCGCCCGCAGCCCGGCCCGCGCCGTCCGCACGGCCGCCGGACCGGTCACCCCCGCCGACGCCGTACCGGTCTGGCCCGCCACCCGCACCACGGGCACCGCCGCCGCCGGCCCGGCCGCCGCCACCCCGCCGCCCAGCACCAGCACCCCGGCCACCGCCGCGCCCACCAGCCGTCCGCCCATGGCCACCCCCCGTTCCCCGGTCCCCGATCCAGCCCCGACACCATCCCACCCCGCCCCGCACCACGGCACCCCCGGCCCCTCAACCGCGACCCACCCGCGACACCCCGGTCACCGAACCGGTACACCTCGCCCGGGGCGGCCCCCCGCCCCTCCGTCACATCACCGGCGGCGAAGCCGCCCCCGCCAGGGCGACCGCCACCAGCGCCCGCATCGCGCAGGCGGCCTGGCCGAGCGGCAGGGTGGCGTCGTCGGCGAAGAGCTCGACCAGCCAGCCGCCCGCCGGGTTCTGGCCGCCGGCGGCGACCATGCCGCGGTAGCCGGAGACGACGAGCATCGCCTCTTCCGCCGGGTCGTTGCCCGCCGCGCCCGCGCGCAGCGCGAAGGCGCCGCCGCGGACGGCGCGGCGGGTCGTCGGGTAGTGGCGGAGGTCGAAGACGGCGTCGGGGGCCTCGATCTGGGCGCGCTGGGTCTCGGCGCGGGTGCTGCTGGGGCCGCTGGTCATCCGGTAGACGGCGTGCTGGGCGGTGCGCATCAGGTGCGAGCCGGGCGGGACGTACGAGACCCACCAGCCGACGGCGTCGAGCAGCCGGGCGGAGGTCTCGGCGACGACGACCAGTTTGCCGAGGGTGTCGGCGGGGTGGACGGCCCGGGCGGCCGAGGCCTGGTCGAGGGCGGCGAGCACGGCGGTGAGCAGCTGGCCGGGGTCGGCGCTGTGGGCGGCGCCGCGGAAGCGCCGCCGGTCGGCCGCGCCGGCCCGGCCGCCGGGGCCGCGTCGCCCGTCGGCGCGGTGGTGGGGGTCGGCGGCGTCGGCGAGCAGCACGGTCGGGTCGGGCGAGAAGCCGGGGCCGTGGCTGCGCCCGGCGACCACGGGGTGGGCGGCGCGGGCGGCCTTGGCGCGGTACTGGGCGGCGTCGGCGAGCCGGAAGAGCCGGTCGGGGGTGGTGACCGGCCCGATGGAGTCGCCGGTGGAGGCGACGCCGCAGGCGACGCCCTCGCCCTCGGACAGCGCGAGGGCCCGCGCGCACAGCTCCTCGGCGACGGCGACCACCTCGTCGGCCTTCTGCCCCTCCGCGAGCAGGCAGAACTCGTCGCCGCCGAGCCGGGCGGCGAGGCTGCCGGGCAGTTTGGCGGCGGCCAGGGACAGCTGGTGGGCGAAGCGCTCCAGCAGCCGGTCGCCCATCTCGTGGCCGAGCTGGTCGTTGACCCGCTTCAGCCCGTTGACGTCGCAGACCACCAGCGAGACCACGGTGTTGTCCCGGTTGTGCGCCTCCAGCGCGCTCTCCAGCCGGGCGTCGACGGCCCGCCGGTTGGCGAGGCCGGTGAGCGGGTCGGAGAAGGCGAGTTTGCGCAGGTCGGCGAGGCGCTCGGTCTGGGCGAGTCCGGCCGAGACCTGGGCGGCGAGCAGGGTCGCGTAGTCGGCGTCGGCCTCGGTGAACTCGGGCATGCCGGTCGACCGGGCGAGGTACAGCTCGCCCCAGGCCTGCCCGTGCAGCACGATCGGCGCGACCACGCAGCAGGCCCGGCCGCGCCGGCGCAGCGCGGCGGCGCGTTCCTGGCAGTACGCTCCGGCGGTCGGGTGGTTGTGCCCGACGTGCGCCTCGACGTTCTCGGCGGTCTGCAGCCAGGCGCGCGGCAGCCGCCCGGTGGTCCACCGTTCCTCCAGGTAGGTGACGATCTCCGGGAAGTCCGCGACCGGGTACGACTCGTCCTCGGGCAGTTCCTCCTCGCCGGGCGCGAGCTCGCCGTGGTTGACCAGCACCCGGAGCCGGCCGGACTCGCGGTCCCAGACGGAGACGGCGGCCATGGTGGCGCCGAGCGCCTCGGTGGCCCGGGCGGCGGCGGCCCGGACGGCCTCCAACGGGGTGAGCGCCCCGGCCATGTCCTGGGCGAGTTCGACCACCGACTGCAGCCGCAGGTCGGGCAGCGGGTCGGAGTGGTGCGGGCCATCGCAGTCGCAGCCGCGGTCCGTCATGATCGCCTCACTGCTCACCGGCTCGCCTCGCTCCCTGTGCTCGGTCCTGCCGGACCCCCACCGGTCGGCCGCACCCGTCCGGCCGCTCGCACCAAGACTATGGCGATTTCGTTCGGTTATGCCCCGATTGCCCGGATGGACCCGCAGCCGACGGTACGGCTTTCAACCGTTCGGCACCCATCCGAGCGCCCGAGGCCCCGACCTACGAAACGCCCGGCCCCCGAGCGGCCCACCCCCTACTGCGCCTTCATCCGCCGCGACAGCAGCCACGGCTCCACCAGCCCCAGCCCGCGCACCGGCCGCCGCCACATCGGCTGCAGGTGGAACCGCGCCCCCGGGTCCGGTCCGGGCACCGGCAGCCCGGAGGCGGGCATCCCGGCCGCCACCGACAGCGCCTCCGCCAGGCCGGGCCCCTCCGATTCGGCCGGGCCGACGCTGCCGTTCTGCTCCAGCGCCGCGGCGAACTCCCCGTCGATCAGCACCGCGTCCTTGGGCGCGATCGAGGTGAGCCGGCTGGCCAGGTTGACGGTGGTGCCGAAGACGTCGCCCATCCGCTGGGTGACCGTCCCGAAGGCCATGCCGACCCGCAGCGCGGGGATGGTGTCGTCCTCGGCCAGCGCCTCGATCAGGCTGAGCGCGATCTCGGCGGCGGTGGCCGGGTCCTCGGTGACGTAGAGGATCTCGTCGCCGAGGGTCTTGATGACCCGGCCGCCCTGCCCGGCGATCAGGTCGGAGCAGGTGTTCTCGAAGGTCTCGACCAGTTCGCCGAGCTCCTCCTCCTCCAGCCGCCGCGACAGCCGGGTGAAGCCGACCAGGTCGGCGAAGCCGACGGCGAGCCGGCCGCTGGTGATCTCGTTGTCCTCGGCGGCCTGCACCACCCGGCCGGTGACGGCGGCCAGCTGGCGCCGCCAGACGTACACCAGGAACTGCTCCAGCTCCGGCAGCAGCAGCTCGACCAGCGGGTACGCGACATCGGCGCGGGTCAGCCCGGGCTCGACGGACTGGGTGAGGTTCTCCAGGAAGGTGTCCATCTGCCAGCCGGCCAGCCGGGCAGTGGTCTGGCCGGTGGAGCGGGCCACCTGGATCGCCATCGACTCGCTGAGCAGCCCGGACTCGACCAGGCCGGCCAGGCGCCGCAGCGCGATCACGTCGCCGTCGGTGAGCGCCCGGGACTGGCCGATGTCGGGGAAGCCCATGGCGCGCCAGAAGCGGGTGGCCAGCTCCATCGGGACGTCGGCGGCGCGCGCGGCCTGGTACGGGGTGTAGCGGCGTGGCGCGTCCAGGATCAGGCGTTCCAGTTCGAGCGCGACCGTGGGGTCGTGGCTGCCCGCCGTCCCGCTGCTGCCGTCCTCTGCCACCGGTCCGTCCCCGTGCGGTTGCCGCACTTGCCTCGTGTCCTACCTGTCCGGGCGCACCGCCCGCCACCCGGGCGGACAGTGGCGCGCCTCACACCGCTGCCAGGTGGAATGTTCGCACGGAATCACGTGATCCGGAGCATCCGCCCGAGTCAAGGAGAGGTGAAGAGTGCCGTTCAGCGCGGCTCGGGGCGGACGTGGACCACGTCCCCCGCGCCGACCGCCCGGCGTACGCCGTCGGCCGTACGGACCACCAGTCGGCCGTCCCCGTCGATCGCCACCGCCTCGCCGACCAGCTCGCGGTCGCCCGGCAGGTGCACCTTCACCTGACGGCCGAGCGTGCTGCAGCGGTCCACGTACGCGCGCAGCAGGTCGCTCGCGTGCGGGTCCCCGGCCGCCGCCGTCCACTCGCGGTACAGCCCGGCGAACTCGCGCAGCAGGGCGCGCAGCAGGACGGACCGGTCGGTGGTCGAGGCGCCGGCCAGGGCCAGCGAGCCGGCGGTGGGGACGGGCAGCTCGGCGGCGCGCAGCGAGACGTTCAGGCCCATCCCGACCACCACCGCGCCGCCGCTGAGCTCGGTGAGGATGCCGCCGAGCTTGCGCTCCGCGCCGTCGATCTCCACCTGCAGGTCGTTGGGCCACTTCAGCCCGACCTCGACCCCGGCCACCCGGTCGAGGGTGCTGGCGGCGGCCACGCCGACCAGGATCGGCAGCCAGCCGTACCGCTCGACCGGCACCTCCCCGGGGCGCAGCAGGAAGGACAGGAACAGCCCGGAGCGGGCCGGGGCGGTCCACTGCCGGTCCAGCCGGCCGCGCGCGGCGCTCTGCACCTCGGCGACCAGCACCGCGCCCTGCGGGGCGCCGGCCCGGGCCCGCTCGGCGAGGTCGCTGTTGGTCGAGCCGGTCTCGGCGACGACGTCCAGCGAGGTCCAGAGCCCGCCCGGGACGACCAGGTCGCGGCGCAGCACCTCCTGGTCCAGCGGCGGCCGGTCCAGGTCGGTCCAGGGGGACGGTCCGGTGCGGCCGAAGCCGCGCAGTCCGCTGCGGCGAGGGGTGTCGGGTGCGGTCATGGTGGCCACCCTAGAACCAGGACGGGCCCGCGGCAGGACGGACCACAGAGGCGCAGTCCGCCCCATCGTCCCGCATAACGCCCGTTAACACACTGTGTCGATGACCATAACGCCAGGACATGACGGATCGCCCGGCGCGCTGGCTACGCTACGCAGCGGTAGTTCGCAGCGCCGCCCTGCCCTCCTGCGCGGGCCTCCATCTCCGGTCCGCGCGCACTCGAACAGGTCGCGGCCGATGATCAGGGAGAGCCACCGGATGACCGAGGCGCCGTACGACCCCCACACCACCGCCGGCAAGCTCGCCGACCTGCGGCGCAGGCTGGACGAGGCGGTGCACTCCGGCTCCGCCAAGGCGGTGGAGAAGCAGCACGCCAAGGGCAAGCTGACCGCCCGCGAGCGGGTCGTCGAGCTGCTGGACGAGGACTCCTTCGTCGAGTTCGACGAGTTCGCCCGGCACCGCTCGACCAACTTCGGCCAGGAGAAGAACCGGCCCTACGGCGACGGCGTGGTGACCGGCTACGGCACCGTGGACGGCCGTCAGGTCGCCGTCTTCGCCCAGGACTTCACCGTCTTCGGCGGCTCGCTCGGCGAGGTCTTCGGCGAGAAGATCGTCAAGGTGATGGACTTCGCGCTGAAGACCGGCTGCCCGGTCATCGGCATCAACGACTCCGGCGGCGCCCGGATCCAGGAGGGCGTGGTCTCGCTCGGCCTGTACGGCGAGATCTTCCGCCGCAACGTGCACGCCTCGGGCGTCATCCCGCAGATCTCGCTGATCATGGGCCCCTGCGCGGGCGGCGCGGTCTACTCCCCCGCGATCACCGACTTCGTGGTGATGGCCGACCAGACCTCGCACATGTTCATCACCGGCCCCGACGTGATCAAGACCGTGACCGGCGAGGACGTCGGCATGGAGGAGCTGGGCGGCGCCCGCACCCACAACACCAAGTCCGGCAACGCGCACTACCTGGCCACGGACGAGAAGGAGGCGATCGAGTACGTCAAGAGCCTGCTCTCGTACCTGCCCTCCAACAACCTGAGCGACCCGCCGTCCTACCCCGAGCAGGCCGACCTCACCGTCACCGACGAGGACCTCGAACTCGACACCATCGTGCCGGACTCGGCGAACCAGCCGTACGACATGCGCAAGGTGATCGAGCACATCGTCGACGACGGCGAGTTCCTGGAGACCCAGCCGCTGTTCGCCGGCAACATCATCACCGGCTTCGGCCGGGTCGAGGGCCAGTCGGTGGGCATCGTCGGCAGCCAGCCTATGGACCTGGCCGGCTGCCTGGACATCAACGCCAGCGAGAAGGCCGCGCGGTTCATCCGCACCTGCGACTCCTTCAACGTCCCGGTGCTGACCTTCGTCGACGTGCCCGGCTTCCTGCCCGGCACCGAGCAGGAGTGGGACGGCATCATCCGCCGCGGCGCCAAGCTGATCTACGCCTACGCCGAGGCCACCGTCCCGCTGATCACCGTGATCACCCGCAAGGCCTTCGGCGGCGCGTACGACGTCATGGGCTCCAAGCACCTGGGCGCCGACCTCAACCTGGCCTGGCCGACCGCCCAGATCGCCGTGATGGGCGCGCAGGGCGCGGTCAACATCCTGCACCGCCGGGAGATCGCCGAGGCCGAGGCGGCCGGCACCGCCGAGGAGAAGCGGGCCGAGCTGATCGCCTCGTACGAGGACACCCTGCTCAACCCGTACCTGGCCGCCGAGCGCGGCTACGTCGACGCGGTGATCGCCCCGAGCGAGACCCGTCGGCACATCGTCCGGGGCCTGCGGGCGCTGCGCGGCAAGCGCGAGGTGCTGCCGCCCAAGAAGCACGGCAACATCCCCCTGTAGGCACCATCCCTCTCGGGAGAGAACCAAGCCATGTCCCCGATCCACGTGCTGCACGGGCAGCCGACCCCCGAGGAGCTCGCCACCGTCCTGGCGGTGGTCCAGGCCCGGGCCGCCGCCGCGCAGGCCGCCGCCGACGCGGCGCGTCTGGCCGGCGTCGGCCCGGCCTCCCCCTGGAACGACCGCTCCCGCCTGTTCCGCCCCGCCGTCCGCCCGGGCGTCAACGCCTGGCGGACGTCCGGCTGGGCGCACTAGGAGCCGCTCCGGCCCGGAGTGGGAGGTCGGCCCGTCCGACTTCCCGCTCCGGGCCGCTCCCCGCTCCGCCCCTGCCGCCCTCCCCGCCGCGTTCTGCCGCCCGCTTTGCCCGAAACCTGAGTACGGATACTCAGGCGTCCGGGCCCGCCCGCACCGCACTCTGGACGGGTGCTCTGGTCAGACCCCGAGGACGGGCCCTCGCCCGAGGCCCGTCGCATGCAGGAGCGGATGCAGCGGGCCGGCAAGGTGCTCGCCGCCATCGTGCTGGTGGGCTCAGTGCTGATCATGCTCACCCGGTTCTTCACCTGAGCCGTTCACCCGAACGGCGGCAGCGACACCCCCTTGGTGCCACCCCCTACTCTGGTGGGCATGACCGACCAGCGCGCCCTCGTCCTCGCCTCCGCCTCCCCCGCCCGCCTCGGGCTGCTGCGCCAGGCGGGGCTCGACCCGCGCGTGGTGGTCAGCGGCGTCGACGAGGACGCGATCAGCGCCGCCACCCCCGGCGAACTCGCCCTCGTCCTGGCCGAGGCCAAGGCGAAGGCCGTCGCCGCCGGACTGACCGGCGGCGAGCTGGTGATCGGCTGCGACTCCGTCCTGGAGCTGGACGGCCGGGCCCTCGGCAAGCCCGCCGACGCCGCGGAGGCGCTGGCCCGCTGGCAGTCCATGCGCGGTCGCGCCGGGGTGCTGCGCACCGGCCACTGCGTGGTCGACACCACGACCGGCCGGCAGGCCTCGGCGACCGCCTCCACCACCGTCCGCTTCGGCACCCCGGACGACGAGGAGGTGGCCGCCTACGTCGCCTCCGGCGAACCGCTGCACGTGGCCGGGGCGTTCACCCTGGACGGCCGCTCGGCGCCGTTCATCGACGGCATCGACGGCGACCCGGGCAACGTCATCGGCCTGTCCCTGCCGCTGCTGCGCCGCCTGCTCGCCGACCTCGACCTGCGCATCACCGATCTGTGGACCAAGTAACCTGCCGCATCCGGTAGTTCAGGCCCTAAGCTGACCGGCGTTCGAATAGGGGGAGAAAGCACGCCGATGAACGACAACGTGCTCAACGTGGTGCTCGGCCTGGTGGCCAGTGCCATCAGCGCCGGTCTCGGCTGGCTGGCGCAGGCCCTGCGGCGGCGCCGCCGGGTGGAGCGGGTGCGGGCGTTCTTCGGGCTGCCGGCCGGCAGCGAGTGCCTGATCGTGGTGCCCCGCAGCATCGGGACGGGCTCGCACGCCCACACCGTGACCCGCCGGGACGCCTACGCCCTGATGTGGCTGGCCGGGCTGGTCGAGGAGTGCGGCGCCCGGCCCGAACTGGTCGCCCACGACGCCGCGCACCGCGGTCTGGGCGCCAAGACCGAGCTGTGCCTGGGTGGTCCGGTCAGCAACGAGCGGACGGCCGCCCACCTGGCCTGGGGCCTGCCCGGCGTGCTGATCACCTCCGGCCCCGGCCCGGGCAGCAACGTGATCGTGGTGGGCGACCGGGACTTCTCCGTCGACCACGACCAGACCCACGTCCTGCTCGCCCGGATCGCCACTCCGGACAGTGGCCGCCCGGTGTTCCTGATCTCCGGCCAGACCGGCGTCGCCAACCAGGCCGGCGTCCGCTACCTGGTCGCGCACCACCGCGAACTCGCCCGCGAGTACGGCCGGAACGGCACCTTCGCCCTGGTCCTGCGGGTGGTCAACCCGGAGGCCTACGGGCCGGACATGGTCGAGCTCGCGGCCGACGTGACGACCGAGGCGCTGCGGCGGTCCCCGGCGGCCGCCCCGGCCGGCTCGACTGCGGCCTGAGCGGCCGGCGGGAGGATGTGTTCCATGCCACCGTCCCGCCACGCCGCCGCCCGGTCACCCACCGTCGCCCGGGCCCGCTCGACCGCACCGGGCACGACCTGCGAAGTCTCCGTCCGGCCCGTCGACCGGGCCCGGAATCCCATCACGGTCCGTGTGGGATAGTTCACAACCTGGGGCTACTCGCCGGTACTGCCCAGGAATCCATAAACTCAACGAGGTTCAAGAAGGGAGCCACAGTGCGCAAGGTGCTCATCGCCAACCGCGGGGAAATCGCCGTCCGCGTCGCCCGGGCCTGCTCGGACGCCGGTATCGCCAGCGTCGCCGTCTACGCCGAGCCGGACCGGGATGCGCTGCACGTCCGCGCGGCCGACGAGGCTTATGCGCTGGGCGGTGACACCCCCGGCACCAGTTACCTGGACATCGCCAAGGTCCTCAAGGCCGCCGAGGACTCCGGCGCGGACGCCGTCCACCCCGGCTACGGGTTCCTGTCGGAGAACGCCGACTTCGCCCAGGCCGTCATCGACGCGGGCCTGACCTGGATCGGCCCGCCGCCGCAGGCCATCCGGGACCTCGGTGACAAGGTCACCGCCCGTCACGTCGCCCAGCGCGCCGGCGCCCCGCTGGTGGCCGGCACCCCGGACCCGGTCTCGGGTGCCGACGAGGTCGTCACGTTCGCCCGGGAGCACGGTCTTCCGGTCGCCATCAAGGCGGCCTTCGGCGGCGGCGGCCGCGGCCTCAAGGTCGCCCGCACCCTGGAGGAGATCCCGGAGCTGTACGAGTCCGCGGTGCGCGAGGCGGTCGCCGCCTTCGGTCGCGGCGAGTGCTTCGTCGAGCGCTACCTGGACAACCCGCGGCACGTGGAGACCCAGTGCCTCGCGGACAAGCACGGCAACGTGGTGGTCGTCTCCACCCGTGACTGCTCGCTGCAGCGCCGGCACCAGAAGCTGGTCGAGGAGGCGCCCGCGCCGTTCCTGACCGAGGCGCAGAACGCCGAGCTGTACCGCGCCTCCAAGGCCATCCTCAAGGAGGCCGGCTACGAGGGCGCCGGGACCTGCGAGTTCCTGGTCGCGCTGGACGGCACGATCTCCTTCCTGGAGGTCAACACCCGTCTGCAGGTGGAGCACCCGGTCACCGAGGAGGTCACCGGGATCGACCTGGTCCGCGAGATGTTCCGGATCGCCGACGGCGAGGAGCTCGGCTACGGCGACCCCGAGGTGCGCGGCCACTCCTTCGAGTTCCGCATCAACGGCGAGGACCCGGGCCGCAACTTCCTGCCCGCGCCCGGCACCGTGACGCTGTTCGCCCCGCCGTCCGGCCCGGGCGTGCGCCTGGACTCCGGCGTGGAGACCGGCTCGGTCATCGGCCCGGCCTGGGACTCCCTGCTGGCCAAGCTGATCGTCTCCGGCCGCGACCGCAAGCAGGCCCTGGAGCGGGCCAAGCGCGCGCTCAACGAGTTCAAGGTCGAGGGCATGGCCACCGCCATCCCGTTCCACCAGGCGGTCGTCACCGACCCGGCGTTCGCGCCCGAGGTGCACGGCGGCGAGGGCCCGTTCAAGATCTACACCCGCTGGATCGAGACCGAGTTCGACAACACCATCCCGGCGTTCGTCGGCGCGGCCGGCGAGGCCGAGGAGGCCGAGACCCGGGAGACCGTGGTCGTCGAGGTCGGCGGCAAGCGGATCGAGGTGTCGCTGCCGTCCTCGCTGGGCGTCTCGACGGCCCCCGCGGCCGGTGCCACGGGTGCGGCCAAGGCCAAGCGCCGGGTGGGCGCCAAGAAGGCCGGTTCGGCCGTCAGCGGTGACACCCTGGCCTCGCCGATGCAGGGCACCATCGTCAAGGTCGCCGTCGAGGAGGGCCAGGTCGTCGCCGAGGGCGAGCTGATCGTGGTCCTGGAGGCGATGAAGATGGAGCAGCCGCTGAACGCGCACAAGGCGGGCACCGTCGTCGGCCTCAAGGCCGAGGTGGGCGCGAGCGTCAGCAGCGGCGCCGCGCTGTGCGAGATCAAGGACTGACCGGGATCGGCGGCTGACGCCGGCTCCGTCAATCTTCGACCGGTCCGTACTCCCTTCGGGGGGTGCGGACCGGTCGCGTTACCCCGCGCCGCGGCGGGCCGGGCTCAGCGCCCGCGCGGCAGGCCCATCTCGGCCAGCCGGACCGGCATCCCACCCGGGCCGACCGGCCCGCCGTGCGTGCCGGGGCGGCGCTGGCCGGGCAACGGGGCGCCACCGGGCGGCGGGACGGGCCGACGGCCCATCGGGCCGGGCTGGGTCTGGTGCACCGGGCCGCTGCCGGTGCCGTGCACCGGGGCGTCGCCGCCGGTGGCGACGCCGAGCGGGGCCAGGTCGATCTGCACCCCGCAGTCGGCGAGCGCGTCCAGCTCACGGGCGGTGGCGTCGTCCGCGGTGGCCTGCTCGTCGGTGACCAGCCGGGTGATGGTCTCGGTGGCGACCGTCTGGAACATGCCGGCCGCGCCGAGCTTGGTGTGGTCGGCGAGGACGATGACCTCGGCGGCCGCCAGCACCATTGCCCGGTCCACGCTCGCGGACAGCATGTTCGCGGTCGACAGCCCGCGCTCGGCGGTCAGCCCGCTGCCGGAGATGAAGGCCTTGGTGACCCGCAGCCCCTGCAGCGACTGCTCCGCACCACTGCCCACCAGGGCGTAGTTGGAGCCGCGCAGGGTGCCGCCGGTCATCACCACCTCGACCCGGTTGGCGTGCGCCAGCGCCTGGGCGACCAGCAGCGAGTTGGTGACCACGGTCAGCCCGGGCACCCGGGCCAGCCGGCGGGCCAGTTCCTGGGTGGTGGTGCCGGCGCCGACCACCACCGCGTCGCCCTCCTCCACCAGGCCGGCGGCCAGGTCCGCGATGGCGCTCTTCTCCGCCGCGGACAGGTGGGTCTTCTGCGGGTAGCCGGGTTCGCGGCTGAAGCCGCCGGGGAGCACCGCGCCGCCGTGCCGGCGGTCGAGGAGCCCTTCTGCCTCCAGCGCCCGCACGTCGCGGCGCACGGTCACTTCGGAGGTCTGGACGACGCGGGCCAACTCCCGGAGCGAGACCGCTCCGTTGGCGCGCACCATTTCGAGGATCAACTGGCGACGTTCTGCTGCAAACACAGAACCGACGGTAACCCGCGTGACCGTCTGCTTTCAGGCGTTTGCAGCTGGTAGCGGGAATTGCTCACGCAAGAGCGGCGCATGACCGTACAATACGCGCCGTCAACAACCCGGAACTGCGCCTGCCGTCCGGGTGATGGTCATGCCCGCGCGAAGGGCGGCCGCCGATCGGCAGCCGCCCTCAACTGTGCGCCTTGAGCTCAGGATTCGCCGTCGGACCGCTTGCGGATGTGCAGCTGCCGGGCGGCCTCGGCGGTCGAGCCGGAGACCGACGGGTAGACGGTGAAGGCGCTGGCCACCTGTTCGACCGTCAGATTGGCGTCCACCGCGAGCGCGATCGGGTGGATCAGCTCGCTGGCCCGCGGGGCGACGACCACGCCGCCGACCACGATGCCGGTGCCCGGACGGCAGAACAGCTTCACGAAGCCGTCCCGGATGCCCTGCATCTTCGCCCGCGGGTTGCCGCGCAGCGGCAGCTTGACCACGACGGCGTCCATCTTCCCGCACTCCACGTCGGCCGCGGTGTAGCCGACGGTGGCGATCTCCGGGTCGGTGAAGACGTTGGAGGCCACGGTCTTCAGGTTCAGCGGCTGCACCGCGTCACCGAGCGCGTGGTACATCGCGATCCGGCCCTGCATGGCCGCCACCGAGGCGAGCATGAAGACGCCGGTGCAGTCGCCGGCCGCGTACACGCCCGGGGCGCTGGTGCGGGAGACCCGGTCGACCTGGATCTGGCCCCAGTCGTTGAGCTTGACCCCGGCCTCCTCCAGGCCCATGTCCGCGGTGTTGGGGATCGAGCCGACCGCCATCAGGCAGTGGGTGCCCTCGATCACCTTGCCGTCGGAGAGGGTGACCTCGACCCGGTCGCCGATCCGCTTGGCGCTCTCGGCCCGCGAGCGGCTCATCACGTTCATGCCGCGGCGGCGGAAGACGTCCTCCAGCACCTCGGCGGCGTCCGGGTCCTCACCCGGCAGCACCCGGTCGCGGCTGGACACCAGAGTGACCTTGGAGCCGAGCGCCTGGTACGCGCCGGCGAACTCGGCGCCGGTGACACCGGAGCCGACCACGATCAGCTCGCGCGGCAGCTCGTCCAGGTCGTACACCTGAGTCCAGGTGAGGATCCGCTCGCCGTCCGGCTGGGCGTCCGGCACCTCGCGCGGGTGGGCGCCGGTGGCGATCAGCACCGCGTCGGCGCGCAGCGAGTGCACGGTGCCGTCGGGGGCGTCCACCAGCACCTCGCGGGAGCCGTCCACGGCCTGCCCGCCGGCGCCGAGCCGGCCGCGGCCGCGCAGCACGGTGACCCCGGCGCGGGTGACGGACTGGGTGATGTCGTGGGACTGCGCGATCGCGAGGCGCTTCACACGGCGGTTGACCTTGCCCAGGTCCACGCCGATGACCTTGGTCTCCCGGTCCGCGGCGGCGCCGTCCCGGTCGACCGTGATGCCCAGCTCCTCGTACGAGCTGTCGAAGGTGGTCATCACCTCCGCGGTCGCGATCAGGGTCTTCGACGGCACGCAGTCCGTGAGCACCGCCGATCCGCCCAGACCGTCGCGGTCGACGACGGTCACCTCCGCGCCGAGCTGAGCGGCCACCAGGGCCGCCTCGTAGCCGCCGGGTCCGCCACCGATGATCACGATCCGAGTCACGTACCCCATTGTCCCGCACGGCGGATGCGGCGCCACAACGGGGTCCGCGCTCGGTACGTTCATCCAGTCACCCCAGACCGTGGGCCGACCGGGCTACGCTGGCACCCATGCCCCTTTACGCCGCGTATGCCACCAACCTCGATGCCCGGCAGATGACCCGCCGAGCCCCGCACTCCCCGCTCCGCGGCACGGGGTGGCTGGACGGCTGGCGGCTCACCTTCGGCGGCGAGCAGCTCGGCTGGGAGGGCTCGTTGGCCACCGTCGTCGAGGACGGGAAGGACCAGGTCTTCGTCTCCCTCTACGACATCGCGCCGATGGACGAGGAGGGCCTGGACCGCTGGGAGGGCGTCCAGCTCGGCATCTACCGCAAGATCAGGCTGCGCGCGCAGACCCTGGACGGCGACATCCCGGTCTGGACGTACGTGCTCAACGACTACGAGGGCGGCCTGCCCGCGGCCCGCTACCTCGGTCTGATCGCCGACGCCGCCGAGAGCGCCGGCGCCCCGGACGACTACGTGCTGGACCTGCGCCGCCGCCCCTGCTGACGGCCGGCCCTCCCTTCTGTACGTATCGACAGACCCGGTCACCCGAAAGCGCCACCGAGCTGTGCTTTCGGGTCAACCGCGTAACGATCCGGCATGCCGTACGCGGATCTTCTACGCGCGTAGCCGAAAGCCGTCTATCCTCGTTCCCGTGAACGCTTCTCCTCAGTCGGTCGTCTCCACCGACCCCTACGCCGCCGCCCAGGCCGCCGCCGAGCGCCTGCGCGAGCTGACCGGTGCCGAGCGGCACGACGTCGCCCTGGTGATGGGCTCCGGCTGGGTGCCGGCCGCCGACGCCCTGGGCGAGACCGTGGCCGAGTTCCCGGTCACCGAGCTCCCGGGCTTCCCCGCCCCCGCCGTGGCCGGCCACGCCGGCAAGATCCGCTCGGTGAAGATCGGCGACAAGCGCGCCCTGATCTTCCTCGGCCGCAACCACTACTACGAGGGCCACGGCGTGGCCACCGTCGTCCACGGCGTGCGCACCGCCGCCGCGGCCGGCTGCGGCATCGTCGTCCTCACCAACGGCTGTGGCGGCCTGCGCGAGGGCTGGACGCCCGGCCAGCCGGTGCTGATCCGCGACCACATCAACCTGACCGCGGACTCCCCGATCGTCGGCGCCAACTTCGTCGACCTCACCGACCTGTACTCCAAGCGCCTGCGCGCCCTGTGCCACGAGGTCGACCCGTCCCTGGACGAGGCCGTCTACGTCCAGTTCCGCGGCCCGCACTACGAGACCCCGGCCGAGGTCAACATGGCCCGGGTGATCGGCGGCGAGCTGGTCGGCATGTCCACCACCCTGGAGGCCATCGCCGCCCGCGAGGCCGGCGCCGAGGTGCTCGGCATCTCCCTGGTCACCAACCTGGCCGCCGGCATGACCGGCGAGCCGCTCAACCACGAAGAGGTCCTGGAGGCCGGCAAGGCCTCCGCCGAGCGCATGGGCGAGCTGCTGGCGAAGGTCCTGGAGCGGATCTGACGCCTGCCGGGCGCAGAATCATGAGTGACGGGGCCCTCGGGCGGCGTGATCCGCTGATCACGCCTTCCCGCGGGCCCCGTCCGCATGTGCCCCCTCTTCCTCTCTTCGCGTGTAACCCTCCGGCCCCCGGCCGACCCACCGATGCACTTCCCGATGGAGCTCTGGAAGCCATGACGCAGGCACCCACCACCGACCTCCTCGCCCGGGCCCGTACCTGGCTGGCCGAGGACCCCGACCCGCAGACCCGCGAGGAGCTGACCGCCCTGCTGGCCCGGGCCGAGGGCCCGGAGGCCGAGGAGAACTGCACGCTCGCCTGGTCCGAGCTCGCCGAGCGCTTCTCCGACCGCCTCCAGTTCGGCACCGCGGGCCTGCGCGGCGAGCTCGGCGCCGGCCCGATGCGGATGAACCGCGCCGTGGTGATCCGGGCCGCCGCCGGCCTGGTCGCGTACGTGAAGGAGCAGGGCCTCGGCGACCTGGTCGTGATCGGCTACGACGCCCGGCACAAGTCGTACGACTTCGCCCGCGACACCGCCGCCGTGGTGGTCGGGGCGGGCCTGCGCGCCGCGCTGCTGCCCCGCCCGCTGCCGACCCCGGTGCTGGCCTTCGCGATCCGCCACCTGGGTGCGGCCGCCGGAGTGACCGTCACCGCCAGCCACAACCCGCCGCAGGACAACGGCTACAAGGTCTACCTGGGCGACGGCTCGCAGATCGTCCCGCCGGCCGACGCCGGGATCGCCGCCCACATCGACGCGATCGGCTCGCTGGACGACGTCCCGCGCGCCGAGGAGGGCTGGGAGGTGCTCGGCGAGGACGTCATCGAGGCCTACCTGACCCGGGCCGTCTCCATCGTCGACGAGCACAGCCCGCGCGAGCTGGACGTGGTCTACACCCCGATGCACGGCGTCGGCCGCGACACCCTGGTCGCCGCCTTCCGCCGGGCCGGCTTCGCGGCGCCGACCGTGGTCGCCGAGCAGGCCGAGCCCGACCCGGACTTCCCGACCGTGGCCTTCCCCAACCCGGAGGAGCCGGGGGCGATGGACCTCGCCTTCCGCACCGCCGCCGCGGTCGGCCCGGACATCGTGATCGCCAACGACCCGGACGCCGACCGCTGCGCGGTGGCCGTCCCGGTCAACGGCAACGCGGCGGGCAGCGGCAACGGCTCCGCCGGCTGGCGGATGCTGCGCGGCGACGAGGTCGGCGCGCTGCTCGGCTCCGCCCTGGTCGCCAAGAAGGCCGAGGGCACCTTCGCCACCACCATCGTCTCCGCCACCCTGCTCGGCCGGATCGCCGAGGCCGCGGGCCTGGCGTACGCCGAGACGCTGACCGGCTTCAAGTGGATCGCCCGCGCCGAGGGCCTGCGCTACGGCTACGAGGAGGCGCTCGGCTACTGCGTCGACCCGCAGGGCGTCCGGGACAAGGACGGCATCACCGCCGCCCTGCTGGTCGCCGAGCTCGCCGCGACCCTCAAGAAGTCCGGCCGCACGCTGAGCGACCTGCTGGACGACCTGGCGCTGGAGCACGGCCTGCACGCCACCGACCAGCTGTCCGTCCGGGTGCAGGACCTCTCGCTGATCGCCGACGCGATGCGCCGCCTGCGCGAGCAGCCGCCGACCGTCCTGGCCGGCCTGGCCGTCACCCGCGCCGACGACCTCTCGGCCGGCTCCGCCGACCTGCCACCCACCGACGGCCTGCGCTACTACCTGGCCGGCGACCCGGTCCGCTCGGCCCGGATCGTGGTCCGCCCGTCCGGCACCGAGCCCAAGCTCAAGTGCTACCTGGAGGTCGTCCTCCCGGTCGCCACTGCCGCCGACCTGGCCGCCGCCCGCGAGCGCGCCGCCGAGCTGCTGGCGGCCGTCAAGCGCGACCTCGCCGAGGCCGCGGGCATCTGACGCCGTACGTGAAAGGGCCCGCCGGTTCCGTACCGGCGGGCCCTCGCGCATCCGGGTTCAGACGGCGATCACCGTGATCAGGGCGACGAGGCCCACCAGGGCGGGGGCGATGACCCACCAGCACCAGCGGACGACCACGGGCCCGGCGGCGTCGGGGCGGGTGCCGTTGCGCTCGGCCATCTCCTGGAGGACGTCCGTCACCTGGTCGGACCAGGCGCGGGTGGGGTCGGGGGAGCCCTGGACGACCGGGTTGGTCCGGCCGGCGAGTCCCAGCCCCAGCCCCGTCCGGGAGGCGTGCTCGGCGTTGCCGCGGCTCTGGGCCCGGGTGGCGCGCTTGCGCTGGCGCAGCGAGACCGGGACGGCCCACACCTGGTACTTCTTCCCGCCGGCCAGCAGCTCGACGGAGTACCCGGCGCGCAGCGCGGCGACCGAGCCCCAGGGGGCGGTGATGGTGCGCCACGGGTTGCGGACGACCAGGCGGTCGCGGCCCGCGAACACCGCGGGGCGCAGCGTGTAGGCGATCACCGGGAAGGCGAACACCGGCACCGCCGCGAGGGCGACGTACGGGGTCTTCCCGGTGCCGGTCACCACCGCGTCGCCGATCAGCCAGGCGGCGACGGCGAGCAGGAGCACGCCGGAGATCACGCCGGGGACGGAGCGGTACACGCGGTCCGCGTACTCGGGTTCCCCGCCGGGGGCGGCCGGGCCCTGGTGGGGCTTGCCGTCGGATTCGGTCATGGCGTCGATTCTGCCCCATCCGCCCCTCACCGGCGGGTCTCGGTCCGGCCACGAATGGCGGGCCGGGGTTCCGCGTGGCCGAGGTCTCGGTCCGGCCACGAAAGGCGGCCGGAAAGGTGGTCGCCCTAGCGGTCGACTACGCGCGTAGATATGCTGGTCTGGTGACTATGTCCACTGTTGCAGCCAATGCCCCCGGCGTTGCGGGCAGCGGCCTCGCGGACGTTGCGGCGTCCGAGGCCTCGCTCCGCCGCTTCCTGCACGGCCTGCCCGGCGTCGACCAGGTCGGCCTCGAAGCCCGCGCCGCCTCCCTCGGTACCCGCTCGATCAAGACCACGGCGAAGGCCTATGCCATCGACCTGGCGATCTCCATGATCGACCTGACCACGCTGGAGGGCGCGGACACGGTCGGCAAGGTGCGCGCCCTGTGCGCCAAGGGCAGGACCCCCGACCCGACCGACCCGACCGCCCCGCGCGTGGCCGCCATCTGCGTCTACCCGGACATGGTCGCCACCGCGAAGGACGCCCTGCGCGGCACCGACATCCAGGTCGCCTCGGTCGCCACCGCCTTCCCGGCCGGCCGCGCCGCCCTCCCGGTCAAGCTCGCCGACACCGCCGACGCGGTGGCCGCGGGCGCCGACGAGATCGACATGGTGATCGACCGCGGTGCCTTCCTCTCCGGCCGCTACTTCGACGTCTTCAACGAGATCGTCGCCGTCAAGGAGGCGTGCAAGCGCCCGGACGGCACCTCCGCCCACCTCAAGGTGATCTTCGAGACCGGCGAACTGCAGACCTACGACAACGTCCGCCGGGTCTCCTGGCTGGCGATGCTGGCCGGTGCCGACTTCATCAAGACCTCCACCGGCAAGGTCACCGTCAACGCGACCCCGCCGGTCACCCTGCTGATGCTGGAGGCCGTCCGCGACTTCCGCGCGGCCACCGGCGTCCAGGTCGGCGTGAAGCCCGCCGGCGGCATCAAGACCACCAAGGACGCCATGAAGTACCTGGTGATGGTCAACGAGACGCTCGGCGACGACTGGCTGACCCCGCACTGGTTCCGCTTCGGCGCCTCCAGCCTGCTCAACGACCTGCTGATGCAGCGCCAGAAGCTCGCCACCGGCCGCTACTCCGGCCCCGACTACGTGACGGTGGACTGATCACCATGGCCAAGAAGAAGAACATCGAGGAGCCCGCGGCCAAGCCGGCCGGAGGCCTCTTCGCCTACGCCCCGGCCCCGGAGTCCCCCGCCGCCGCGGGCGACATCGCCACCTCCTACGGCCACTTCATCGGCGGCGAGTTCGTCGACTCCTCCGGCAGCGAGGCCCTGAAGACGGTCAACCCGGCCACCGAGCAGGTGCTCGCCGAGTTCGCCCAGGGCACCGACGAGGACGTGGAGCGCGCCGTCGCCGCCGCCCGCAAGGCCTTCGCCGACTGGTCGGCGCTGCCCGGCAGCGAGCGCGCCAAGTACCTGTTCCGGATCGCCCGGATCATCCAGGAGCGCAGCCGCGAGCTGGCCGTGCTGGAGTCGATGGACAACGGCAAGCCGATCCGCGAGACCCGCGACTTCGACATCCCGACCGTCGCCGCGTGGTTCTTCTACTACGCCGGCTGGGCGGACAAGCTGGACTACGCGGGCTTCGGCGCCAACCCGCGCCCGCTGGGCGTGGCCGGCCAGGTCATCCCGTGGAACTTCCCGCTGATGATGCTGGCGTGGAAGATCGCGCCCGCGCTGGCGACCGGCAACACGGTCGTCCTGAAGCCGGCCGAGACCACCCCGCTGACGGCCCTGCGCTTCGCCGAGATCTGCCGCCAGGCC
Organism: Kitasatospora sp. NPDC053057; assembly: GCF_044546945.1. Lineage (NCBI taxonomy): Bacteria > Bacillati > Actinomycetota > Actinomycetes > Kitasatosporales > Streptomycetaceae > Kitasatospora > Kitasatospora sp. NPDC053057. Next base: position 51,510 of record NZ_JBITZP010000031.1, read on the forward strand.
GGTCTGCCGAAGGGCGTCGTCAACATCGTCACCGGCGACGGCCGCACCGGCGCCGCGCTCACCGCGCACCCGGACGTCAACAAGGTCGCCTTCACCGGCTCCACCCCGGTCGGCCGGGCGATCGCCAAGCAGCTGGCCGGCAGCCGCAAGAAGCTGTCGCTGGAGCTGGGCGGCAAGGCCGCCAACATCGTCTTCGACGACGCGCCGATCGACCAGGCGGTCGAGGGCATCGTCAACGGCATCTTCTTCAACCAGGGCCACGTCTGCTGCGCGGGCTCGCGCCTGCTGGTCCAGGAGTCGGTCCAGGACGAGGTGCTGGATGCCCTGAAGCGCCGGATGGCCACCCTGCGGGTCGGCGACCCGCTGGACAAGAACACCGACATCGGCGCGATCAACTCGGCCGCCCAGCTGGCCCGGATCACCGAGCTGACCGACGCCGGCGAGGCCGAGGGCGCGGACCGCTGGTCGCCGGAGTGCGAACTCCCGGGCACCGGCTTCTGGTTCAAGCCGACCCTGTTCACCGGCGTCAGCCAGGCCCACCGGATCGCCCAGGAGGAGATCTTCGGCCCGGTGCTCTCGGTGCTGACCTTCCGCACGCCCGACGAGGCGGTCGCGAAGGCCAACAACACCCCGTACGGCCTCTCCGCCGGCATCTGGACGGAGAAGGGCTCTCGCATCCTCTGGATGGCCAACAGGCTCAAGGCCGGCGTGGTCTGGGCCAACACCTTCAACAAGTTCGACCCGACCTCGCCGTTCGGCGGCTACAAGGAGTCGGGTTACGGCCGCGAGGGTGGCCGCCACGGTCTGGAGGCCTACCTCGATGTCTGACACGACCTTCGCGCGTCTTGACGTCCTCAAGACCTACAAGCTGTACGTCGGCGGGAAGTTCCCGCGCTCCGAGAGCGGGCGGGTGTACGAGGTGACCGACTCCAACGGCGAGTGGCTCGCCAACGCCCCGCTGGGCACCCGCAAGGACACCCGCGACGCCGTCCTGGCCGCCCGCGCGGCGGTCAAGGGCTGGGCCGGCACCACCGCGTACAACCGCGGCCAGGTGCTGTACCGGGTGGCCGAGATGCTGCAGGGCCGGCGCGAGCAGTTCGCCGCCGAGGTGTCGCTCTCCGAGGGCATCGGCCCGAAGAAGGCCGCCGCGCTGGTGAACGCCGCGATCGACCGCTGGGTCTGGTACGCGGGCTGGACGGACAAGGTCGCCCAGATCGCGGGCGGCGCCAACCCGGTCGCCGGGCCGTACTTCAACCTCTCCACCCCGGAGCCGACCGGCGTGGTCGGGATCGTCGCCCCGCAGGCCGGCTACGGGCACTCGCTGCTCGGCCTGGTCTCGGTGATCGCCCCGGCGATCGCCACCGGCAACACGGTCGTGGTCGCGGCCGCCGCGGACGCCCCGCTGCCCGCGCTGTCGCTGGGCGAGGTGCTCGCCACCTCGGACGTCCCGGGCGGCGTGGTCAACATCATCTCGGGCCGCACCGCGGACATCGCCCCCACCCTGGCCTCGCACCAGGACGTCAACGCGCTGGACCTCACCGGAGCCATCGCCGCCGACGGTCCCGGCGCGGCGCCCGCCCTGGAGGCCGCCGCCGCCGATACCCTGAAGCGGGTGGTCCGTCCGGAGCTGGACCCGTTCGCCCAGGACTGGACCAGTGCGCCCGGTACGGACCGGCTACTCTCGTTCCTGGAGACGAAGACGGTCTGGCACCCGATGGGGATCTGACCCTCCCTCGCTCCACCGCGTCACAACTCCACAGACTGACCGTCCCCAGTGCCCTCTCCCCCCCAGGGCCCGGGCGGTCATTGGACGGACCCGCGCCTCTCCCCCCCTGGCGCGGGTCCGTCGACTTTCCCGGTGAGCGCAGAAGGTGTGAGCCGGACGGTTTCGGCAACCGGCCGGGATGCGTCAGACTGGTGTCCCGTGAGTGACTCCCCCATGAATCCCGCGCCGACAGCCCATGCCCGGGTGATCCTGCTCTCCGGGCCCTCCGGATCGGGGAAGTCCTCGCTGGCCGAGCGCAGCGGTCTGCCGGTGCTCCAGCTGGACGACTTCTACAAGGACGGGGACGACCCCACCCTGCCCCGGCTGCCCGACGGCGCCGTGGACTGGGACTCCCCGCTCGCCTGGCACCGCGACCAGGCCGTCGCCGCCATCCGCGCCCTGTACGAGCACGGGCGCGCCGAGGTGCCGGTGTACTCGATCCCGGACAACGGCCGGGTCTCCACCCGCCCGCTGGACCTGGGCGGCGCGACCGCGTTCATCGCCGAGGGCATCTTCGCCGCCGAGATCGTCGCCGAGTGCGCGGCCGAGGGCCTGCTCGGGGACGCCCTGTGCCTGCGCAACGGCGCGCTCACCACGGCGTGGCGCCGGCTGCGCCGGGACGTCCGCGAGGGCCGCAAGTCGCTGCCGGTGCTGCTGCGCCGGGGCTTCCGGCTGATGCGGGCCGAGCGGGCCATCGTCGGCCGGCAGGTCGAGCTCGGCTCGTACCCGTGCGCCGGGCCGGAGGCCGGGCGGCGGGTCCGCGCGGCGGCCGGGCAGCGGGAGCTCTCCGCGGTCTGAACCGCGACGGCACGACGACGGAGAACGACGGAGACGACGGAAAAAACGACGACGGGCCCGGTGCGTCTCCCCCGCACCGGGCCGTCGCCTGCCGAACGGCCTCGGCTCCCCACAGGCACCGCTCCCCCGAGCCGGCGCCCCCGAACCGTAACCGTCCGCTACCCGTCCCCCGACGGGAGTCCTCTTCCCCCTGGTCCTACGCGACCAGCTCGCCGAACGCCCGGACGGTGTCGCCCGACTTGTTCAGGTGCTCGTCGTCACGCAGCCGGCGCAGGGCGCGCCAGATGCTGCTCTTGACCGTGCCGACGCTGATCCCCAGCACGTCGGCGATCTCCGGGTCGGTCTTGCCCTCGTAGTACCGCAGCACCAGCATGGTCCGCTGGTTCTCCGGCAGCTTCGCCAGCGCCTGCCAGAGCACGGTGCGCAGCTCGGTGCCGCCCATCGCGTCGGTGTCGCCGGCCGTCTCCGGCAGCTCCTCGGTCGGGTACTCGTTGACCTTGCGGCGCCGCCAGGCGGAGATGTGCAGGTTGGTCATGGTGCGGCGGAGGTAGCCCCCGACCGCGGCCTTGTCGGTGATCCGGCCCCAGGCGCGGTAGGTGCTGAAGAGCGCGCTCTGCAGCAGGTCCTCGGCCTCGTAGCGGTCACCGGTGAGGTGGTACGCCGTGGCGTACAGGGAGGCGCGGCGCTCGCGCACGTACGCGGTGAACTCCGTGATGTGGTCCTCCGCGACGGCCGGGTGCTCCCCCTGCGCGTCTCCCTGTCCCGCCTCGGTGGTGCGGGCCGGTGCGGGGTTCAGCCGCAACAGCGTCGCACCGGCGGCCTCGCGACCGGTCGGCTCCCCCGAACCGACCGCCCGCAGGCCGTTGTTCCCCCGGTTGTCCTTGCCCTCGACGCGGACGGGGAGGATCCCCCGCAGCGTGAGGGTGTTGGCGGAGTCGACCGCACTCCCCAGTCGGCCGATCCCGTACAGCTCCCCCGTCCTGCCGCCGCCGCTCACCCGACGGGCGACAGGATTTCCACCGGTGCTGTGCGCGCACCCCCGTACGGTCACGGCACCGGAGTTCTCGTCGGTCCTGATCTCGTACCGGGTCCGGTGCGTGGTCGCTGACGAACGCGCGGTGCGGACAGCCGGGTTGGTCCGGGTCTGAAGCATGGCGTTCATCGTGCGCCCCCTTGGATCGGTACGAGCGGTTCCTGTTGCCGCCCTCCAGCCGGCCCTTGCGGCCCGCTGTCCTGCGGCGACATGGAAAATCCTGCCCGCCGGTTGTGATGGCGCTGTCCGCCGACTGTCACAGGGGTGTCACAGGGGCGGGCCTTTCGTCCCGGTCCGCCTCCCTCCGTACCGGACGCCGGCGGCCGTCCTTCCGGTTCCCATACGGGCAGTGACCGGTCCGGGGGGTGAATCGGCGCTTCCCGTAAGCCAAAATGGGGCCCGTGCCTTTCCTCCTACTGATCGAGGACGACGACGCCATCCGTACCGGCCTCGAACTCGCCCTCACCCGCCAGGGCCACCGCGTGGCCACCGCCGCCTCCGGCGAGGACGGCCTGAGGCTCTTCAAGGAGCAGCGGCCCGACCTGATCGTCCTGGACGTGATGCTGCCCGGGATCGACGGCTTCGAGGTCTGCCGTCGGATCCGCCGCACCGACCAGCTGCCGATCATCCTGCTCACCGCGCGCTCGGACGACATCGACGTGGTGGTGGGGCTGGAGTCCGGTGCGGACGACTACGTGGTGAAGCCGGTGCAGCCGCGCGTGCTGGACGCCAGGATCCGGGCGGTGCTGCGGCGCGGCGAGCGCGAGAGCTCGGACTCCTCCGCGTACGGCAGCGTGGTGATCGACCGGGCCGCGATGACCGTCACCAAGGACGGCCAGGACCTCCAGCTCACCCCGACCGAGCTGCGGCTGCTGCTGGAGCTCAGCCGCCGCCCCGGCCAGGCGCTCTCCCGCCAGCAGCTGCTGCGGCTGGTCTGGGAGCACGACTACCTCGGCGACTCCCGCCTGGTGGACGCCTGCGTGCAGCGGTTGCGGGCCAAGGTCGAGGACGTGCCGTCCGCACCGACGCTGATCCGCACCGTACGCGGCGTCGGCTACCGGCTGGACCCGCCCGCCTGACCCTTCCCATTCTGAACTCCCGTATCACGACAGGCTCTTGTGACTGACCATCAGCAGACTGCCCGACGGTTCTCGTCCGGCCCGTGGCGGCGGCTGCGCTCCCTGCGGGTGCGGCTGATCGCGGTGTTCGCGGCCGTCGCGCTGCTCGCCGCCGTCTCGGCCTCCGGCATCGCGTACTGGCTGAACCGCGACGCGGTGCTCAAGCGCGCCCAGGACACCGCGCTGAACGACTTCCGGGTCTCGCTCAGCCGCAACGTCTCCGACCTGCCGCTGAACGCCAGTTGTCCGGAGCTCTCCGCGCTGGCCTCCACCGTGGCGAGTTCCGGCCTGACCTACGACGTGGTCGTGGTGGACCCGGCGCACCCGGAGTGCCCGGCCTCCTCCGACCCGACGCACTTCACGCTGGCGGACGTCCCGGCGGCGCTGCAGTCCACCGTCGCCAAGCCGCGCGAGGTCACCGAGAGCAACCCGTACCCGTACCACCTGTACTGGCAGCGGCAGAACCTGGAGGGCCGCCCGTTCGTGATCGGCGGCACCAAGGTGCTCCCGAACGGTCCGACGGCGTACATGTTCAAGTCGCTGGAGAACGAGCGGGCCGACCTCAACACGCTGGGCTGGTCGCTGGCCATCGCGACGCTGCTCGCGCTGATCGGCTCGGCGTTGCTCGCCCAGGCCGCCTCGGCGACCGTGCTGCGGCCGGTCAAGCGGCTCGGCGAGGCCGCCAAGCGGCTCGGCGAGGGGCACCTGGACACCCGGCTGGAGGTCGAGGGCTCGGACGAACTCGCCGACCTGGCGCGGACGTTCAACCGGGCCGCGGAGTCGCTGCACGAGCAGGTCGAGGAGCTGAGCGCGCGCGAGGCGCAGAGCCGGCGGTTCGTCGCCGACATGTCGCACGAGCTGCGCACCCCGCTGACCGCGATGACCGCGGTGACCGACATCCTGGAGGACGAGGCCGAGTCGCTGGACCCGATGATCGAGCCGGCCGTCCGGCTCGTGGTCAGCGAGACCCGGCGGTTGTCCGACCTGGTGGAGAACCTGATGGAGGTCACCCGCTTCGACGCGGGCACCGCCAAGCTGGTCGCCGACGAGGTGGACATCGCCGACCTGATCATGTCCTGCATCGACGGCCGGGCCTGGTACGACGCGGTCGAACTGGACGCCCCGCGCGGCATCCTGGCCGTGGTCGACCCGCGCCGGCTCGACGTGGTCTTCGCCAACCTGATCGGCAACGCCCTCAAGCACGGCGGCTCGCCGGTGCGGGTCAAGGTCCGGCAGACCGACGACTCGGTCGTGGTCGAGGTCTCCGACAGCGGCCCCGGCATCCCCGAGGACGTGCTGCCGCACGTCTTCGACCGCTTCTACAAGGCCGACCGGGGGCGGGCCCGCTCCGAGGGCAGCGGCCTGGGGCTGTCCATCGCGATGGCCAACGCACAGATCCACGGGGGGACGATCACGGCGGCGAACGGGGAGGTCGGCGCGGTGTTCACCCTCACCCTGCCGCTGACCCCGCCACCGCCGCCGTCCGCGGGCGGGGCCGAAGGCGGCCCCACCGGCGGCGCCGAGCACAAGGACGCCACGTGACCTCCCCCACCCGCACCACCCTGCGCCGCACCGCCGGCGTGCTGTTCCTGCTCGTACTGGCCTCCGGCTGCGGCATCCGGCCGACCGCCGTACCGGTCGACGCCGGCGCGCCCGCCAGCCGGACGGCCTGCCCGACCGCCCCGCACATACCGACCGCCCTGGCCACCCCGACCGGCCCGGCCCCGACCGCCACCTCGGCCCGCGGCGCGGCCAAGGCCGGCGTCAGTCCGAGCCCCTCGCCGACCCCGGTGGCGCCGGGCTCGCCGCCGCCGGACAACGTGTTCAGCGCGGTGCCGACGGCCGCTCCGTGCCGCTAGCGGAGGGGGGAACGGGGGCGTGTCCTGGAATGTTCACGCCCGAGGTGGAACCGCCGCGCCACCGGCTCACGTCCTTCCCCCCGTGCAGCGAGATGGCACTGGGGCCCGCCTTCGAACTCCCGTCGTCCGCCCGGAGGGCGCGCCGAGCGGGGTTGGGGTGCGTGCTCCGCAAGGCGTCCACCGTCCCCTCCGGCTGGCCGGGCTGGCGGGCCTGGCCCTCCACCTGACACTGGTGCTCTGGCTGGTGCTCAGACCGCTGCCGGTGGCCTGGGTGTACGACGCCAACCTGACGCCGCTGGCCTCGCTCCGCTCCTCCACCACCTGGCAGGTGGTCGGCGAGTTCCTGCTGCTGGCCCCGCTCGGCGTCCTGCTCCCGCTGGCCGGCGGCCGGGTCCGGGCCCCCTGGCTGCCGTCCTTCCTGCGCACCACGGGCGCCTCCGCCCTGCTGGCGACCGGCCTGGAGTTCCTCTCCTCCTGGACGCCCGGACACGTGCTCAACGTGGACCACATACTGTTCGCCGTGCTCGGCGTGGTGATCGCCCACCTCGCCCTCGTCCCCGGCCTGCGCCACCTGCTGCGGACCCACCGGTCGAAGCCGCGGGCGCCGCGGGTATCCGTCCTGGCCGCCGCGCCGGTGACCGCCACCGTCACCCCGACGGTGGCGGTCGCACCCGCGGCCCGGCCGCGCGCCTACGCGGAGCCGACGCCGCCTACTCGCCCGCTCGCCTCCGGGCGCTCCTGATCCGACGCTGACGGTCGGCGCTCCGTCGCTCCTGCGTCGCCCTCTCGCTTCTCCCTTTCGACGTCGGCGCGCCCTTCGGCTCGGGGCAGGGCGGGCTGAGCCCCGGCGGGCACCACCCGGCCGCCGACCTCGACCAGCCCGCCCGGACGCGGGCCCGCCATCAGCTGCGAACCCCGGCCCTGGGTGATGGTCAGCGCCCGCCCGAGCCGCGCCGCCAGCAACAGGGCGGCCGCGCCGGTCGCCTCGTCCTCGTCGATCCCGTCACCGCGACCGGGGAAGGCCCGCGCCCGGACCGTACCGGCCGCCTCGTCCTGCCAGGCCCAGGCGTAGATCCACTCCCCCGGCGGCGGCACCTCCAGCGCCTCCACCTCGGCCACCGAGCCGTACTGCCGCAGGGTCCGCCCCGGAGCCCACTCCGGCCGGGCCTCGATCCGGGTCAGCCCGCCCTCGTGCCGGACGGCCACCACCCCGGCGGCGGTGACCAGTTGCTCCACCCCGAGCAGCCAGGCGGCCCCCACGCACGGGTGGCCGGCGAACGGCAGGCGCACGCTCGGGGTGTAGATGTCGATCTCCCCGCGCCCCGGATCGTCGACGAACACCGTCTCGCTGAACCCGAGTTCACGCGCGACGTCCTGCCGCGCCGCCCGCCCCGGCACGGCGGCACCGTCGCGCACCACCCCGAGCTCGTTCCCGTGCCGCCCGTCCGGCCCGCAAAAGACCCGCAGCACCTCATAATCAGTCATTTCCCACCTCGTCAATTACCGTTTCGGCGCAGCTCCGACGCAACGCAACGACACCGTGATGAAAAGGCGACGACGGATGTCGGTCGCCTCCAGTACTGTGCGCTTTCGTCCCCGGACGGTTCCCGTCGTTTTTCTCCTCCCACAGGAAACCCCCCTTGAACAATCTCGACTTCAGCGCCGAGCCGCTGTTCTCCTGGTACGTCGTCCTGCTGGCGCTCAGCGGCCTCATCATGCTGGTCCTCGGGGTACTGCCCCTCGGCGGCATGAAGGTCGGCCTGCGGATCTTCAACGTGCTCTTCGGCCTCGGATTCCTGGGGTACGCCTATTACCTCGCGTTCGTCTTCGAGGGCGGCGAGTACTTCATCTTCTTCAAGGCGTTCATCCTTCCGGTCGGCATGATCGTCGCCTCCGTGAAGGCCATCGTCGAGCGCAGCAACGCGAAGAACCGGCCGACCCCGCCGGTCGGGGCGTACAACCCGAACGCGCCGTACAACCCGAACGCGCCGTACGTCCCCGGCGCTGCCCAGCAGGCCGCGTTCAACCCGAACGCCCCGGTGGCTCCGCAGCCCGGCCAGCCCGTGCCGCCGCAGGATGCCGTGCCCCACCAGCCGGGTGCGCCGGTCCAGCCGGTGGCGGACAACCCGTACGCACAGCCGCAGCCGCCGCAGCAGCCGGCCGGCTGATCCCGCCGCACGAAGGCCGAAGGCCCGCCCGTCACCGCTGCGCAGCGGTGACGGGCGGGCCTTCGCCGTACCGGGTCAGTTGCGGGCGCCCTGGGCGCCGTTGCGGCGGCGGGCCACGACCAGGGTGCCGATGCCGAGGGCGATCGCGGTCGCGCCGGTGATCGCCATCGGGGCGGCGGAGGAGCCGCCGCCGGTGGAGGCCAGCCGGGTGGCGGTCACGGCGGCCGGCGCCGCAGCGGCGGCCTTCACGGCGTCGGCCGCCGGGCTCGGCGCGCCGGTGGTGACCTGCGCGGCCGGGACGGCGGCGGGGGCGGTGGACGGGGCGGTGGACGGATCGGTGGCGGCCGGAGCCGTACCGGTGGCGGGCGTGGTGGGGGCCGGGGTGCCGACGGAGCCCGCCGGGCCCGCGATGTTGAAGTCGGCCTTCGGGCTGGACGCTTCGGCCGCGCTCTCGCCGGCGCCGGGCAGCGTGCCCGCGATGGCGACCAGGGACTCGGCGAGGGCCGGGGCGTCCTTGGTGAAGGCCAGTCGGGCGTTGATCGTCCTGGTCCCGCCCTTCGGCAGGGTGATGACGTCGGCGTCCTTGCTGCCGGTCCGCAGGCCCAGGTAGAGCCAGGACGGGTGGTCCGAGTCGCCTCCGGGGGCGCCCGCCAGCCAGTCCCCGTTCGGTGCCTGGAACTCGAACTCGACCGTCCCCGAGGGGAGGATGTCCTGCCCCTGGAACACGACCGCGGGCACCAGCCGGAGGTCCTTGCCGCTGTTGTTGGTGAGGACCAGCTTGAGCGGCCTCGCCTCCGCGCCCGCCGTGAAGACGGCGGGCACCCCGTCGAGCCGCACGTCCGCCGTGGCAGCGGGCGTGGTCGCCGGAGTGGTCGGCGTGACCGCCGGGGCGATCACCAGGCTCGGGGAGCCGCTCATCGCGAACGAGGTGCGCTGCTCCGGCGGCAGGGTGGGGTCCGAGGCCACGGAGTTGAAGCCCGGCGCCACCCGGCCGGCCGGGGCGTCGGCGGTGACGGTGAGCCGCAGACGGTAGGCGACCTCGGCGCCGGGCGCCAGGTGCGGCCCGGCGGTCCGGTCGATGTCCCAGAGACCACCGGCGATCCCGCCGCTCGGCGTGGCGTCCTTCCACTGCGTACCGCCGGGGGCCTGGTACTCCAGCTTGAACTGGCTCGGCTTGCTGCCGATGCCCGTGTCCGCGATCGTGAAGACCGATCCCAGCACGTCGATCTGGTGGTCGGCGGTGTTCCTGAGGGTCGCGGAGAACTCGATCGGCGCGCCGCCCGCCTTGACCGTGTCGGGCAGGCCGACGAGGGCGACGGTGACCGGCGAGGAGGCCTGGGTGCCCTGGGTCGTACCGGTGGCCGCCGGGGCCGCGAGGGCGGCCGGGGCCGAGGCCAGGGCGACACCGGAGACCAGGGCGGCGGTGGCGGCCGCAGCGAGGATTCTGCGGGGCTGATTGCGCAAGGGAACCTCACGGAGGAATTCGGGCGTAACCCGATAAGAGTGCGAAATCGCAGGCGTGAGGGGCCTATTGAGGCCGTACAGGCGCCGCCGAATGCCCCCCACCAGCAGCGACCGCGGAATCATATCCCCCGGGTCGGACGGCTTTACGAACGGGCCCTCGGGGCCTCGGGACCGCCGGGCACCCCGCCGGCCTCCGGGGCATCCCCGAGACGGACCCCGACACGGGCCTACTCCTCCCCGGTGACCCGCCGGGGTCGGGAATCGCCTGGTGGGCGGAGGAATCCGGGCCGTCCGCGGCGGAGCATGGAAGTACGCCCGCCGGACCGCCCGGCCAGGCGGCAAGCCAAGGAGTCCCCATGAACGCGCGCCTCGCCCGTCCCCGCCACAACCGCGTCATCGCCGGCGTCTGCGCCGGGATCGCCGAGCGCTTCGGCGTGGCGCCGTTCACCGTCCGGCTGATCTTCCTGCTGTCCTGCCTGCTGCCCGGCCCGCAGTTCCTGATCTACCTCGCGCTGTGGGTGCTGCTCCCCCAGGAGCCGTGAGGCCGTACGGGCGGGGCACGACGACGGGCCGCCCGCTCCCGGAAACCCCGGGGGCGGGCGGCCCGTCGTCGTGCCAGTGGCCGGGATCAGCCGCCCAGGCCGGGCAGGGAGCCGGTCAGCCCGCCGATCGGGGTCTTGTCCAGGCCGGGGATGGACGGGACGGCGGCGCGCTGCTGGGTGACGCCGGCGATCGGGGCGGCGTCGGCGGCGGGCGCGGCCTGACCGGCGGTCGGGGCCAGGGTGCCGAGCGTGCCGGCGACCTTGTCGCCGCCGGGCAGCTTGGTGGCGGTGTCGGTGACCGCACCGGTCACCGCGGGGTTCGTGACCGCGCCGGTGGGCAGCCCGAGGCCGCCGGCCGCCTGGCCGGCCGCCGCGGAGGCGGTGCCGGCGCCGACCGCCGCGATGGCGATGCCGAGCGCCGCGGTGCCGGCGGCCTTGAGAGCCTGCTTCATGGTTCGTCCCCTTGAGTCCTCAGTCGGTGGCCGACGTCGCGCGGTCCGGCGGACGGGCGACCGTCGCCACGACCTGTCAGCAATGACTGGCACACCGTAGTGACAGGGTCGCGCGAGATCCAAAGGGCGTTCACTCACCCGAGTGACTAGTCAGATGAACGCCAACTTCCCTACAGGGAAGCGGCGTTCACCCGACCGCAGTGGCGCGCCGGCTCAGTTGCCGCCGGTACCCGCGCTGAACAGCCACTCCGCCTTGAGCTCGGCGTAGCCCGGCTTGATCACGTCGCTGATCATCGCCAGTCGCTCGTCGAAGGGCAGGAACGCGGACTTCATCGCGTTCACCGTGAACCACTCCATGTCGCCCAGCGTGTAACCGAAGGCGTCCACCAGGTGCCCGAACTCCTGGCTCATGCTGGTGCCGCTCATCAGCCGGTTGTCGGTGTTCACGGTGACCCGGAACTTCAGCCGGCTGAGCAGCCCGATCGGGTGCTCGGCGTACGAAGTGGCCGCCGCCGTCTGGAGGTTGGAGGTCGGGCACATCTCCAGCGGGATGCGCTTGTCGCGCACGTACGCGGCCAGCCGGCCCAGCTCGACGCTGCCGTCCTCGTTCACCGTGATGTCGTCCACGATCCGCACGCCGTGGCCGAGCCGGTCTGCGCCGCAGCACTGCAGGGCCTCCCAGATCGACGGCAGGCCGAAGGCCTCGCCCGCGTGGATGGTGAAGTGGTTGTTCTCGCCCTTGAGGTAGTCGAAGGCGGCCTGGTGGCGGGTGGGGGGGTAGCCGGCCTCGGCGCCCGCGATGTCGAAGCCGACGACGCCCTGGTCGCGGTGGCGGTTGGCCAGCTCGGCGATCTCCTGGGAGCGGGCGGCGTGCCGCATCGCGGTGATCAGGGTGCCGATGCGGATCCGGTTGCCGGCCGCGCGGGCGTTGGCCTCGCCGAGGCGGAAGCCCTCCTGGACGGCCTCGACGACCTCGTCCAGGGTCAGGCCGCCCTCCAGGTGCTGCTCGGGGGCGTAGCGGACCTCGGCGTACACGACGCCGTCGGCGGCCAGGTCCTCGGCGCAGTCGGCGGCGACCTTGATCAGGGCCTCGCGGGTCTGCATGACGGCGCAGGTGTGGGCGAAGGTCTCCAGGTAGCGGACCAGCGAGCCGGAGTCGGCGGCCTCGCGGAACCACTCGCCGAGTTCCTTGACGTCGGTGGTGGGGAGACCTTCGTAGCCGGTCGCGGCGGCGAGCTCGACCACGGTCTCCGGGCGCAGTCCGCCGTCGAGGTGGTCGTGCAGCAGGACCTTCGGCGCGCGGCGGATCTGGTCGGGGGTGGGAATGCGCGGGCCGGTGCCCGCGGTGGTGACGGGGATCTGCTTCTCCATTGCGGAAATATAGCCCCTACGCGCGTAGACCGACCACCGCGGACACCGCCGGATGGTCCAAAGTCCGCCCGGAATTCCTCCTCCCGGTCCATACGATCCGCCAAATCAGTCGTGGTGCAGCAGCCGCCCCCGCCGGGACAGCACGAAGTCCCGGAAAGCCGCCACCGGCGGGGTCAGCGGCCGCCCCGTCGCCCAGGCCAGGCCGATCGCCCGCCGGGTCCGCGGCGCGGTCACCTCCAGCTCCACCACCCCCGGCCGCGGCACCAGGGCCGGCGGCAGCAGCGCCACCCCCAGCCCGGCCGCCACCAGCCCGCGCAGGGTCTCGGTCTCCTCCCCCTCGAAGGCCAGCCGGGGCACGAACCCGGCCTGGGCGCAGAAACCGTCCGTGATCATGCGCAGCCCGTACCCCTGCTCCAGGCCGACGAACGGCTCCTCGGCCACCTCCGTCAGCCGGATCCGCCGCCGCCGGGCCAGCCGGTGGTCCGCCGGGACGACCAGGTGCAGCCGCTGCTCGTCCAGCGGGCGGGCGGTGAAGGCCGGGTCGTCCGGCAGCGGCGCCACCAGGCACAGGTCCAACTCGCCCGCCCGCAGCCGCTCCAGCATCGCCATGCCGTAGTCCTGCACCAGCTGGAACCGCACCTGCGGATGCGCCGCCCGGAACCCGCGCAGCAGCGCCGGGACGGCGTCCGGCCCCATCGTGTGCAGGAACCCGAAGGCCACCCGCCCCGCCGCCGGGTCCGCCTCCGCCCGGGCCGCCTCCGCACCGCGCTCCAGTTCCGCCAACGCCCGCTCCACCGAGGCCAGCAGCAGCCGGCCGGCTCTGGTCAGCCGGACCGTCCGGCCCTGACGGGCCAGCAGGTCCACCCCCAGCTCCTCCTCCAGCCGGGCCACCGCGCGCGACAGCGTCGGCTGCGGCACCCCGAGCAACGCCGCCGCCTGCGTCACGTGCTCCAGCCGGGCCACCGCGGCGAACTGCGCCAGCCGGGGCGCCAGCAGCACGGCCGGCTCGTCCGGCCCCAACTCGGCCGCCCGGTACCGCTGCTCCGCTCCGTCCGACACATCCGCCACGGTCATCCGCGCCTCACCTCGACTCATACGTCAGTGCATCGATCATCCACTCTTCATGCATTGGACGCATCAACCGCGCCGGGCCTACCGTCGACGTCATGCAGCCCGCCGATACCAGGGCATCCGTGCCCACCCCGGATGCCTCCACCGCCCGTACCCCCGGCGCCCCCGCGCTCGGCCACGACGACCGCCACCGCCCCGGCCAGCGCGACTTCCGCCGCGCCAACCTCGCCCTGTTCGCCGCCGGAGTCGCGACCTTCGTCCTGCTCTACTCCACCCAGGGCCTGCTGCCGGTCCTCTCGGCCGACCTCGACCTCACCCCCGGGCAGGCCAGCTGGACGGCCTCCGCCGCCACCCTCGGCCTCGCCCTCGGGCTGCTCCCCGCCAGCGCACTGTCCGACCGGTACGGCCGCACCGCGGTGATGACGGCCTCCACCCTCGCCGCCTCCGCGCTCGCCGTCGCCCTGCCCTTCGCGCCCGACCTCACCACCCTCGTCGCACTGCGCGTCCTCCAGGGCGCCGCGCTCGCCGGCCTGCCCGCCACCGCGATGGCCTACCTCGCGGAGGAGGTCCACCCCAGCGCGCTGGCCTCCGCGATGGGCTTGTACGTGGCCGGCAACAGCATCGGCGGCATGGGCGGCCGACTGCTCTCCGGCTGGACCGCCGCGGCCCTCGGCTGGCGCTGGGGCCTGGCCGCCTCCGCCGCCCTCGCCCTGCTCGCCGCGCTCGCCTTCCGGCTGCTGATCCCCGCCGCCCGGCACTTCACCCCGGCCCCGGTGGACGCCCGCGCACTCGCCCGTACGGTCGGCCGGCACCTGCGCAACCCGCTGCTGGTGCGGCTGTACGCGCTCGGGATGCTGTTCATGGCGGTGTTCGGCGCCGTCTACAACACCGTCGGCTACCGGCTGATCGCCGCCCCGTTCCACCTGCCGGAGTCGATCGCCGCCTCGATCTTCGTGGTCTACCTGGTCGGCACCGGCACCTCCGCCGCGGCCGGGCGACTCTCCGCCCGCCTCGGCCGCCGCGGCGCCCTCTACGTCGCCATCGGCGTCACCGCGGCCGGCCTGCTGCTCTCGCTCGCCGACTCACTGCTCTGCGCGCTGCTCGGCCTGGTCCTGATCACCGCCGGCTTCTTCGCCGGCCACGCCACCGCCTCCGCCGCCGTCGGCCGCACCGCCACCGAGGGCCGCGCCCAGGCCTCCGCCCTCTACCTGATCGCCTACTACCTCGGCAACAGCCTCGGCGGCACCCTCGGCGCCGACGCCTACCACTCCACCGGCTGGCCCGGCGCCGCCACCGTCGGCCTCACCGCCATGACCCTGGCCGCAGCGGTCACCCTCTACGCCACCCGTCAGGCGCATACCACGAGGCGAGCGGTCGCGGACGCTTGACAGTCTCCGCCGATACACTCCGGGATATGAGCATCGATCCTGCTGTGTACGCCCGGCTGCGGGAGATCGCGGATCAGCTGCCGCAGGTGCCGGGAATAGGGAAGATCGAGATCGCCGACGGCGAGATCGTCATGATGATGTCGCCGGTGAAGCGCCACGAACTCGCCGTCATCCGCCTGGCCCGGCAGCTCAACGCCCAGCTGCCCCAGACGCATCCCGGCTACATCGCCCACGGCGGCGCGGACTTGGAGGACGTCGGCCTCGGCCGGCTCCGAAACCCGGATCTGATGGTGTTCCCCGAGGCGGATCTGGACGACGACAAGCCGGCCTTCCTCCCTCACGAAATCCTTCTCGTCGTGGAGATCGTGTCCAAGTCCAACCCTGAGAACGACTACCACGGCAAGGTCCGCGACTACTCGGCCATGGGCATCCCGATGTATCTCCTGGTCGACCCCCGCAAGGGCACCGGAATCATCCACGACGGCCCCGGCTACGACTCCCGGGAGAAGTTCAAATTCGGCGACACGATCACGGTCGGCCCCTGGACCCTCGACACCAGCGTCCTGCGGACGTACGCCTGAGCGCACGTCCGCAGGACACCGACCGGATCAGGCGATGCGGTCGAGGACGATCGGGTTCGGGGTGAAGGCCGTGCCCGCCGGGGAGACCTCGATGCCGCCCGCCAGCGCCTCGATGGCGTAGTCGTAGCGCTCCGGGGTGTCGGTGTGGAGGGTCAGCAGGGGCTGGCCGGCCACCACGGTGTCGCCGGGCTTGGCGTGCATCTCGACGCCGGCGCCGGCCTGGACCGGGTCCTCCTTGCGGGCGCGGCCGGCGCCCAGGCGCCAGGCGCAGACGCCGATGGCGTAGGCGTCCAGCGCGGTGAGCACGCCGGAGGCGGGCGCGGGGATGACGTGCTGCTCGCGGGCGACCGGGAGCGGGGCGTCGACGTCGCCGCCCTGGGCGGCGATCATGCGGCGCCAGTGGTCCATCGCGGAGCCGTCGCGGAGGGCGTCGGCCGGGTCCTTGCCGTGCACCCCGGCCGCGGCGAGCATCTCGCGGGCGAGCGCGAGGGTGAGCTCGACGACGTCGGCCGGGCCGCCGCCGGCCAGGACCTCGACGGACTCGCGGACCTCCAGCGCGTTGCCCGCGGTGAGGCCGAGCGGAGTGGACATGTCGGTGAGCAGGGCGACGGTGTTGACCCCGGCGGTGGTGCCCAGGCCGACCATGGTGCGGGCGAGCTCGCGGGCGTCGTCGAGGTTCTTCATGAAGGCACCGGAGCCGACCTTGACGTCCAGCACCAGCGCGCCGGTGCCCTCGGCGATCTTCTTGGACATGATCGAGGAGGCGATCAGCGGGATGGCCTCGACGGTGCCGGTGACGTCGCGCAGCGCGTACAGCTTCTTGTCGGCGGGCGCGAGGCCGTCGCCGGCCGCGCAGATGACCGCGCCCGAGTCGCGCAGCACGTCCATCATCTCGTCGTTGGAGAGCAGGGCGCGCCAGCCGGGGATGGACTCCAGCTTGTCCAGGGTGCCGCCGGTGTGGCCGAGGCCGCGGCCGGACAGCTGCGGGACGGCGGCGCCGCAGGCGGCGACCAGCGGGGCGAGCGGGAGGGTGATCTTGTCGCCGACGCCGCCGGTGGAGTGCTTGTCGCTGGTGGGCAGCGGCAGCGAGGAGAAGTCCATCCGGACGCCCGAGCGGATCATCGCCTCGGTCCAGCGGCTGATCTCGTGCGGCTTCATGCCGTTCAGCAGGATCGCCATGGCCAGCGCGGACATCTGCTCGTCGGCGACCTCGCCACGGGTGTAGGCGTCGATGACCCAGTCGATCTGAGCGTCGCTCAGCTCTCCGCGGTCGCGCTTGGTCCTGATGACGGAGATGGCGTCCATGCGTGCTCCAAGAGGGGTTCAGATGCGTCAAACAGATGCGACAAAAGCGAAGAGTGTCGCGAGATGACCGGGTTCCGGCCCACTCGCGACACTCTACGCGCGTAACAGAAAGAGATGCTAGAGCCGCTCCGGCCCGAACGCGTCGGGCAGGACCTCGCTCATCGGCTTCACGCCGGAGGCCAGCTCGACCAGCAGCTCCGGGCCGCCGTGCTCGTACAGCAGCTGGCGGCAGCGCCCGCACGGCATCAGCAGCTCGCCCGCGCCGTCGACGCAGGTGAAGGCGACCAGCCGGCCGCCGCCGGAGGCGTGCAGCGCGGACACCAGCCCGCACTCGGCGCACAGCCCGAGCCCGTACGAGGCGTTCTCCACGTTGCAGCCGCTGACCAGCCGGCCGTCGTCCACCAACGCGGCCGCGCCGACCGGGAACTTGCTGTACGGGGCGTACGCGTGGCTCATCGCCTCGCGCGCCGCCTCGCGCAGCCGCGCCCAGTCGATCACGGGGGCCGTCACTTGCCCTGGCCCTTGCGGTAGATCTGGCCGTCGGCCTTGGGCATCCGCAGTCGCTGCGATGCCAGCGAGAGCACCACCAGGGTGATCACGTACGGCGTGGCGACGATCAGCGGACGCTGCACCTGGTCGGTCAGCGCGTACCAGGCACCCAGCCCGCCGGCCACCACGAGGGAGATCACCGTCGCGGTGAACTTGCGGCGGTACAGCTGCCACAGGGCGAGCAGTGCCATCGCGATCGCGACGATCAGGATCAGCACGTGGACCGACTCCGGGTCGCGCAGCTGGAGGCTGTCGGTGAAGCCGAACAGGCCGGCGCCCATGGCGAGACCGCCGGGCATCCAGTTGCCGAAGATCATCGCCGCGAGGCCGATGAAGCCGCGGCCCAGGGTCTGGCCGTCCTTGTAGAAGTGCGCGGCGACCAGCGAGAGGTACGCACCGCCGAGGCCCGCGAAGGCGCCGGAGGCGATGACCGCCATGTACTTGTACTTGTAGACGTTGACGCCCAGCGACTCGGCCGCGGTCGGGTTCTCACCGCAGGAGCGCAGCCGCAGGCCGAACACCGTGCGCCACAGCAGGAAGTAGCTGACCACGATCAGCACGGCGGCCAGCACCACGACCACCGAGAGGTTGGTGACCAGACCGCCGAGCACGCCGGCGACGTCCGAGACCAGGAACCAGTGGTGGTTCTCGATGCTCTTCAGGCCCGAGGACAGCCCCGGAACGGTGAGGTACGGCAGCGGATCCGCCGGCGGGGACTGGTTCGCCCCGGCACCGGCCGAGAGGTAGTCCTTGTAGTAGATCCGGTTGACGTACGCGCAGATGCCGGGGATCAGCAGGTTGATGCCGACACCGGACACGATGTGGTCGACGCCGAAGGTGACGGTGATGATCGCGTGCAGCAGACCACCGAGCGCACCGCCGAGCATGCCGGCCAGCAGACCGACCCACGGGTTGACCAGGTAGCCCGCCCAGGCGCCGCAGAAGGTACCGGCGACCATCATGCCTTCGAGGCCGATGTTGACCACGCCGGCCCGCTCGGACCAGAGACCGCCCAGACCGGCCATGCCGATCGGCACGGCGGCGCTGAGCGCGGCGGTGATCTGACCGGAGGAGGTCAGCGAGTGGTTGCCGGTGGCCATGCCCACGGCGGAGACCAGGATCAGGGCGCCCGCGATCAGGAGCAGGACCACCGGCCAGGACAGCTTGCGCTTCTTCGCGGGCGCGCCCGGCGCCTTCGGACGAGCAGCAGTCGCGGTGCTCATGCGGACACCTCCTTCTTCTCAGTGGCCGCGGCCTGGGCGGCGAGCTGGGCGCCGACCTTCTGCTGCTGGCGCTTCAGGCCGTAGCGGCGCACCAGCTCGTACGCGACGACGACGCAGATGACGATGGTGCCCTGCATGACCGCGACGATCTCGAACGGGAAGCCACCCTGCAGCGGCAGCTGCGAGCCGGTGGAGTCCAGGAACGCGAAGAGCAGCGCGGCGAAGGCCATGCCGATCGGGCTGTTCCGGCCGAGCAGGGCGATCGCGATGCCCAGGAAGCCGAGGCCGCTCTGGAAGCTCTGCCCGTAGTAGTACGAGTTCTGCAGCAGCTCGGGCAGGCCGATCAGACCGGCGATCGCGCCGGAGACCACCATCGAGATGACGACCATCTTCTTGACGTTCACGCCGGACGCGGTCGCGGCGGACTCCGAGCGGCCGGTGGCGCGCAGGTCGAAGCCGAAGCGGGTGCGGGTCAGGGTGAACTGGAAGACCACGCCGACCAGGGCGGCGATGAAGATGAAGCCCCAGAGGTCGCCACCCGCGGTCGGGATGCTGAAGAAGTGGCTGGAGTCCGAGACCGGGTCGGTCTGGATCGAGTTGCTGGTGCCGCTGACCTTGGGCGCGAAGATGCCCGGGACGAGCAGCAGACCGACGATCGCGACCGAGATCGAGTTCAGCATGATGGTCGAGATGACCTCGCTGACACCGCGGTAGACCTTCAGCAGACCGGCGATGCTCGCGTACAGACCGCCGACGATCATGGCGGTGATCAGCAGCAGCGGGATCTGGATGAACGACGGCAGGTCGACCTGGGCGCCGACGAAGGCCGCGAACAGCGCCGCGATCCGGTACTGGCCCTCGACGCCGATGTTGAACAGGTTCATCCGGAACCCGAACGCGGCGGCCGCGGCGGCCAGGTAGTAGGTGGTGGCGCGGTTGAGGATCGCCACCTGGCCGTCCGACTTGGTGGCGTACGTGATCATCACGTTCCACGCGTCGAACGGGTTCTTGCCCGAGGTCGCCAGCAGGATCGAGCAGATCGCGACGGACAGCACGACCGCGAGCACCGGCGCCGCCAGTGCGAGCACGATCCGCTCACCGCTGATCCGCTGCGTCAGGCCACGCTTGGCGGCGGGGTTGGGACTGGTCATGGGTTACTCCCCCGCCTGCGGGTCGTCGGCGGTGTCGGACGGGTCGGTGGCCTCGGCCTCGGTGCCCTCCACGAGCGTCTCGTGGAACTGCTCGACGGCCTCCGGCTCGGACTCGATGTGGCCGGCCGCGGCACCGGTCATCGCGGTGCCGAGGTCCTCGGCGGTGACGGTGGCCGGGTCGGCGTCGGCGACCAGGCGGCCGCGGTAGATGACCCGGATGGTGTCGGAGAGGCCGATCAGCTCGTCCAGGTCGGCCGAGATCAGCAGGACGGCCAGGCCCTCGCGCTGGGCGGACCGGATGTGCTCCCAGATCTGCGCCTGCGCGCCGACGTCCACACCGCGGGTCGGGTGGGCGGCGATCAGCAGCTTGGGCTGGTGGCTCATCTCGCGGCCGATGATCAGCTTCTGCTGGTTGCCGCCGGAGAGCGAGGCCGCGGTGACCTCGATGCCGGGGGTGCGGACGTCGTACTGCTCGACGATCCGCAGGGTGTCCGTCCGGGCGGCGGCCGGCTTGAGCAGCGCGCCGCTGGAGTTGGGCTCCTCGGTGACGTGGCCGAGGATGCGGTTCTCCCAGAGCGGGGCCTCCAGCAGCAGGCCGTGCTTGTGGCGGTCCTCGGGGATGTAGCCGATGCCGGCCTCGCGGCGGGCCCGGGTCAGGGTGCCCGAGAGGTCCTTGCCGTCCAGGGTGACGGTGCCGCCGTCCAGCGGCAGCATGCCCATGATGGCCTCGACCAGTTCGGCCTGGCCGTTGCCCTCGACACCGGCGATGCCGAGGATCTCGCCCTTGTGGATGCTCAGGGAGATGTCGTCCAGGACGACGCGCTCGATGCCCTCGGCGTCGGTCTTGGCGATCCGCAGGTCCTCCACCTTGAGCATCTCGGTGGTGGTGACGGTCGACTCGCGGCTCTCCGGGGAGGGCAGCTCGGCGCCGACCATCATCTCGGCCAGCTGCCGGGCGGTGACCGCCTTCGGGTCGGCGTCGCCGACCGTGGTGCCGCGCCGGATGACGCTGATCGCGTCGGCCACGGCCAGCACCTCGTGCAGCTTGTGCGAGATGAAGATGACCGTGACGCCCTCGGACTTGAGCTCGCGCAGGTTGTCGAACAGCGCGTCGACCTCCTGCGGCACGAGCACCGCCGTGGGCTCGTCGAGGATCAGGATCTTGGCGCCGCGGTACAGCACCTTGAGGATCTCGACGCGCTGGCGGTCGGCGACGCCGAGGTCCTCGACCAGGGCGTCCGGGCGCACGCCCAGGCCGTACTGGTCGGAGATCTCCTTGATCTTCGCCTTCGCCTTGGCACCGATGCCGTGGAGCTTCTCGCCGCCGAGGACGACGTTCTCCAGCACGGTGAGGTTGTCGGCGAGCATGAAGTGCTGGTGCACCATGCCGATGCCGCGGGCGATGGCGTCACCCGGGGTGTGGAACTCGCACTGCTCGCCGTTGATCGCGATGGTGCCCTCGTCCGGCCGCTGCATGCCGTAGAGGATCTTCATCAGCGTCGACTTGCCGGCGCCGTTCTCACCCATCAGGGCGTGCACGGTGCCGGTGCGGACGGTGAGGTTGATGTCGTGGTTGGCCACGACGCCGGGGAAGCGCTTGGTGATGCCGCGCAGTTCGACGGCCGCTGTCGCCGTCCCCGCGCTGGGGGTGCCGTCCTTGCGCAGGGGGACGGGGTCTGATGCGGTGATGGCGATCTCCTGGTGGTCTGGAGGCGCGTCGTTGCGCTCGGAGGGCCAAGTGGGGAAACGGAGGGACGGAACGGGGCCCGGGGGTACGCGTTGAGCGCACCCTGCCGGGCCCCTCCCGTGAACTGTGTCGATCGTCGCGCTACCGGGCAGGCGGCAGGCGCAGGTCGCGTCCGAGACGCGCTGACCTCAGGAGGTCGGCGCGGTCGGGATGGTGGTGGCGCCGCTGGTGATGGCGTCGGTGGCGGCCTTCAGCTTGTCCTGGATGTCGTCGATCTTGCCGCCGGTGGTGGCGAGCGAGACACCGTTGGCCTTCAGGTCGAAGAGCTTGATGCCGGTGAACGGCGTGCCCTTCTTGACCGAGTCGATGTACGAGTACACCGCGGTGTCGACGTTCTTGACCATCGAGGTCAGGATGCTGCCCTTGAACTTCGCCAGGGCCGGCTGGTTGGCCTGGTCGGAGTCGACGCCGATGGCGAGCTTGCCCGCGTTGGCGACGGCCTCGATGGAGCCGTTGCCGGAGGAGCCGGCGGCGGAGTAGATGACGTCCGCGCCCTTGTCGAGCTGGCCCTGGGCGGCTTCCTTGCCCTTGTCGGGCGAGTTGAAGCCGGTGAAGTCCGGCGGGGTGGTGAGGTAGGTGGTCTCGATCTGGATGTTCGGGTCGACGGACTTGGCGCCCGCCTTGTAACCGGCCTCGAACTTCTTGATCAGCTCGGACTGCACACCACCGATGAAACCGATGTGGTGGCCCTTCGACTTGTTCGCGGCGGCGACGCCGGCGAGGTACGAACCCTCCTGCTCGGCGAAGACCAGCGACGTGACGTTGGCCGGCTGGTCCTTGTCGTTCGAGTCGATGATCGCGAACTTGACGTTCGGGTTGTCCTTGGCGACCTTGTCGACGGCCGGCTGGTAGACGAAGCCGACCGCGATGATCGTCTTGTAACCGGCGTCGATCAGGTTCTTGAGGCGGGTCTCCTTGTCGGCCTCCGCCTCGCCCGGCTTGGCCTCGGCCTCGTTGATGTTGACGCCCAGATCGGCCTTGGCCTTGTCCAGACCACGCGCGGCGGAGTCGTTGAAGGACTGGTCGCCACGGCCGCCGATGTCGTAGGCCATGCCGACCTTGAGGGCGTCGGACGACGACCCGGAGGAGGCGTTGGTGTCAGTGCTCTTTGCGCCGCAAGCGGCGAGCGAGGCCATGCCCAGGGAACCCGAGAGCACAACCGCGGCGAGCTTCATTGAACGGCGCAAGGGAGTATCTCCTTCTCACACGCACCCGTTTAGCGTGGTCGGACGCCACCGTAACGCGCGTAGAACACGGTTGTATTACGGGCTGCCAGAGCATTCGGGTTGTTATCAAACCGTGGTCTGAAGGCCTTCCGAAGGCTCTTTTCCCCTGCGCGGACGGTGATCCGAGACTTGGTCCGGCCCAGTTTACGGACCGTTCCGTCGCCCCGGATCTCAACGACCCGGTCACGGGTCGACCACATACCCCCAGGAATGGTCAGATTCGGTCGCCCTCCAGGGCCAGCGCCGCGAACAGTTCCACACCCACGCCGATCGCCCGCTCGTCCACGTCGAACCGGCCCTGGTGCAGGTCGCGGACGGTGGTGTCGCCGGGGGCGCGGACGCCGAGGCGGGCCAGCGCGCCCGGGGCGTGCTCCAGGTACCAGGAGAAGTCCTCACCGCCCAGACTCTGTTCGGTGCCCTCCACCACCTGGGCGCCGCCCTGGCCGAACCGGGCGGTCATCGCCGCCTCCAGCTGCGCCACCGAGACCGCCTCGTTGACCACCGGCGGCACCCCGCGGTGGTAGTCCAGCGTCCACTTGGCCCGGTAGGTCTCGGCGAGCTTGGCGATCAGCTCGTGCAGCAGGTCCGGCGCCTCGCGCCAGCCGTCCAGCTCCAGGCAGCGGACGGTCCCCTCCAGTTCGGCGTGCTGGGGGATGACGTTGGGCGCGGAGCCGGAGGCGATCCGGCCCCAGACCAGGCTGACGCCCCAGCGCGGGTCCATCCGGCGGGCCAGCGCACCCGGGAGGTCGGCGGCCATCCGGGCGATCGCGGTCACCAGATCGGTGGTCAGGTGCGGGCGGGCGGTGTGCCCGCCGGGGCCGTCCAGGTGCAGCACCAGCCGGTCGCAGGCCGAGGTGATCGCCCCGGCCCGCAGGGCGATCCGGCCGACCTCCACCTTCGGGTCGCAGTGCACCGCGAAGATCCGGCCGACGCCGTCCATCCCGCCCGCGTTGATGACGTCCAGCGCACCGCCCGGCATGACCTCCTCGGCCGGCTGGAACACCAGCCGGACCGGGCGGCGCAGCTCGCCGCTGCGGACGGCCTCGGCCAGCACCAGGGCGAGGCCGAGCAGCACCGAGGTGTGCACGTCGTGGCCGCAGGCGTGGGCCCGGCCGGGGACGGTCGAGCGGTACGGCACGTCGGTCTTGGCGTCGTCGATCGGCAGCGCGTCGATGTCGGCGCGGAAGGCCAGGAACTCGGCGCCCGGGGCGGTGCCGGCGGGCACGATGTCGACCAGCAGACCGGTGCCGCCGGGCAGCACCCGCGGTTCCAGGCCCGCCGCCACCAGCCGGTCGCGCAGCAGGTTGGTGGTGCGGAACTCCTGGCGGCCCAGCTCCGGGTGCCGGTGCAGATCACGGCGGAAGGCGATCAGCTCGGGCTCCAGCCCCCGGACCCGGGCGCGCAGTTCGGCGGCGGGGCGTGCGGCGGCGAGAGTGGTGCCCGGCTGAGCGGGCTCAGGACGGTTCATCTCCCCAAGACTAGGCCCGCTGGGGGGATTTGGCCCGACTTCCGGAAAATTAGTCCCCGGATGGGCGCATACCGTCCGGACAGGTGGGTATGACATCTCGTTTCAGCCGCCTTCCCCGGATTGCTTGCCCTGTGCAACGATCACCCGGGCCGGTGGTCACGGCCGCCGCCGGCTTGACGACCGGTGACGCTTGACAGGCGATCAGGAACATCCGGAAGCGGTCAGAAGCGCTCCACCGGAACGTACGTGCCCCACACCCCGCGCAGCGCGTCGCAGACCTCGCCGACGGTGGCCCGAGCGGCCAGCGCCTCCTTCATCGGGTACAGCACGTTCTCCGGCCCCTCCGCGGTGCGGCGCAGCGCGTCCAGCGCCCGGCCGACGGCCGTGGCGGAGCGCCCGGCCCGCAGCCGGGCCAGCCGCTCGGCCTGCTGCCGCTCGATCGCCGGGTCCACCCGCAGCGGCTGGTACGGCTCCTCCTCGTCCAGCCGGAAGCGGTTGACGCCGACCACGGTGCGCTCGCCGGAGTCGGTCTCCTGCTGGATGCGGTAGGCGGTGCGCTCGATCTCGCCCTTCTGGAAGCCCTGCTCGATCGCGGCCACCGCGCCGCCCCGCTCCTCGACCCGGGCCATCAGCGCCAGCGCGGCGGCCTCCACCGCGTCGGTCAGCGACTCGACCGCGTAGGAGCCGGCGAAGGGGTCGACGGTGGCGGTCACGTCGGTCTCGTGGGCGAGCACCTGCTGGGTGCGCAGGGCCAGCCGGGCGGCCTTCTCGGTCGGCAGCGCGATCGCCTCGTCGAAGCTGTTGGTGTGCAGCGACTGGGTGCCGCCGAGCACCGCGGCGAGCGCCTGCACCGAGACCCGGACCAGGTTCACCTCCGGCTGCTGGGCGGTCAGCTGCACCCCGGCGGTCTGGGTGTGGAAGCGCAGCATCTGCGAGCGGGGGTCCCGCGCGCCGAACTCCTCCCGCATGATCCTGGCCCAGATCCGGCGGGCGGCGCGGAACTTGGCGACCTCCTCCAGGAGCGTGCTGCGGGCCACGAAGAAGAAGGAGAGCCGGGGCGCGAACTCGTCCACGGCCATCCCGGCGGCGAGCGCGGTCCGGACGTAGGCGATCCCGTTGGCCAGGGTGAAGGCGATCTCCTGCGCGGGATCGGCCCCGGCCTCGGCCATGTGGTAGCCGGAGATCGAGATGGTGTTCCAGCGCGGGATCTCGGCCCGGCAGTACCGGAACACGTCGGCGACCAGCCGCAGCGAGGGCTGCGGCGGGAAGATGTAGGTGCCGCGGGCGATGTACTCCTTCAGCACGTCGTTCTGCACCGTGCCGGTGAGCGCCGAGGGCGCCACCCCCTGGGCCTCGCCGACCAGTTGGTAGAGCAGCAGGAGCAGGGCGGCGGGCGCGTTGATGGTCATCGAGGTGGACACCTCGCCGAGCGGGATGCCGTCGAAGAGCACCGCCATGTCCTCGACGCCGTCCACGGCCACGCCCACCTTGCCGACCTCCCCGGCGGCGAGCGGGGCGTCCGAGTCGTAGCCCATCTGGGTGGGCAGGTCGAAGGCCACCGAGAGGCCGGTGCCCCCGCCCGCGATCAGCCGGCGGTAGCGGGCGTTGGACTCGGCGGCGGTGCCGAAGCCCGCGTACTGGCGCATCGTCCACGGCCGACCGGTGTACATCGTCGGGTAGACGCCCCTGGTGTACGGGTACTCCCCCGGCCGGCCCAGCCGGGTGTCCGGGTCCCAGCCGGCCAGCGCCTCGGGGCCGTACAGCGGATCGATCGGGAAGCCCGATTCCGAAAGGCGGGCGGATTCGGCGGGGCGCGGCATCGGTCCTCCACGGGGTCGGCGGGGGCGCGGGGTCAGCCCTTCCAACGTAGGGCGCGGCCGGGCGGCGGGCGCGCGGACGCGGTTGAGATGATCGGGTGAACGACCGGATGAGCCCCAGGGAGTGGCAATGACCGAGCAGAAGGTGGCCGTGGTCACCGGTGCCAGCAGCGGAATCGGGGCGGCGACCGCCCGCCGGCTGGCCGACGAGGGCTTCGAGGTGGTGCTGACCGCCCGCCGGACCGAGCGGATCGAGGCACTGGCCAAGGAGATCGGCGGACGGGCCTACACCCTGGACGTCACCGACCGGGCCGCCGTGGACGCCTTCGCGGCCGAGGTCGGCCGGGTGGACGTCCTGGTGAACAACGCGGGCGGCGCGATCGGCGCCGAGAGCGTCGAGCACGGCGACCCGGCCGACTGGCGGGCCATGTACGAGGTGAACGTGCTCGGCGTGCTGCACGTGACGCAGGCGCTGCTGCCCGCCCTGCGCGCCACCGGCGACGGCACGGTCCTGGTGCTCTCCTCGACCGCCGCGCTGGCCGCGTACGAGGGCGGCGGCGGGTACGTCGCGGCCAAGCACGCCGCCCACACCATCGCGGCGACGCTGCGGCTGGAGCTGTGCGGGGAGCCGATCCGGGTGATCGAGATCGCCCCCGGCATGGTGAAGTCGGAGGGCTTCGCGATCACCCGCTTCCGCGGCGACGAGGACAAGGCCGCCGCCGTGTACGCGGGCGTGGCCGAGCCGCTGACCTCGGCGGACATCGCGGACACCGTGGCGTGGGCGGTCACCCGGCCCTCGCACGTCAACATCGACCTGCTGGTGGTCCGCCCGCGGGCGCAGGCCGCCAACCACAAGGTCCACCGCGGCTGACCTGCGACGGGCGGCCCGGGGAACCCCGCTCGAACACATGTCGTCCACGGGTGGTACACACGTGCGATGACGATCTTCCGGGCCGCCCGCCCACGGGTCCTGCTGACCGCTATGGCGGCAGGCACCCTCCTGTTCACGTCCGCCTGCAACGACTCCGCCACGACGGCCCAGGACAAGGCCTCCGGCACCGCCGCACCCGCCGCGGCGAGCCCCACCGCCAGCCCGACCCCGACCCCGAAGCCCAAGGGCGAGGCCGACCCGGCGCTCAAGCCGTTCTACGGCCAGCAGATCACCTGGGCGGACTGCCCGGCCGACCCCAAGGCCGAACAGGCGAAGATCGACATCTCCGGCATGCGGTGCGGCAAGCTGCACGTCCCGCTCGACTACGCCGACCCCGCCGCCGACGCGATCGACCTCGCGCTGATCAAGTACCCGGCGACCGCCAAGGACCAGCGGATCGGCTCGCTGATGGTCAACCCGGGCGGCCCCGGCGCCTCCGGCGTCGAGATGGTCAAGTACGGCGCCAAGGACTTCGACGGCACCCTGCACACCCGCTTCGACGTGATCGGCTTCGACCCGCGCGGCACCGGCGACAGCTCCCCGGTGGTCTGCTACGACGACAAGCAGCTCGACGCCGTCAACCAGACGGACGCGCCGGACGACCGCGCCGAGCGCAAGGCCGCGCACGTCAAGCAGTCCACCGACCACGCCGCCGCCTGCCAGGCCAAGTCCGGCAAGCTGCTGCCCTTCGTCGGCACCCGCAACACCGCCCGCGACCTGGACGTGCTGCGCGCCGTCGTCGGCGACCGGAAGCTCAACTACCTCGGCATCTCCTACGGCACCTACCTCGGCGCGCTGTACGCCGAGGAGTTCCCGCAGAACACCGGCCGGCTGATCCTGGACGGCGCCGTCGACCCGGCCCAGGACACCATGGACCACGGCGTCGACCAGCAGGTCGGCTTCGAGAAGTCCTTCGAGCGCTTCGCCGCCGACTGCGTGGAGAACCACGCCGACGAGTGCCCGCTCGGCAAGGACAAGGACAAGGCCGCCAAGAAGGCCGCCGCCTTCCTGGACGGCCTCCACGACCACCCGCTGACCACCAAGGACGGCCGCACGCTCGGCCGCGACCTGGCCTGGACGGGCGTCATCTCGCTGCTCTACGGCGACGAGAAGACCGCCTGGCGGTACCTGCGCAACAGCCTCGGCTGGGCGATGATGCGCGACAAGGGCGACTACCTGATGGCCGCCGCCGACGACTACAACGGTCGCGACGAGAACGGCCACTACAGCCCGATGGACGAGGCCAACGGCGCGATCAGCTGCGCCGACGCCGCCCGCCCCGCGCCGACCCCCGAGCACGCCCAGCAGGCGGTCGACCGGCTGCTCGCCGAGGCGCCGCTGCTGTCCAAGGGCGTCACGGTGGACGACTACCTGGAGCCCGGCTGCGCCTACTGGCCGTTCAAGACCCAGGAGAAGCCCCACACCATCCGGGCCGAGGGCGCCGCACCGATCCTGGTGGTCGGCACCACCGGCGACCCGGCCACCCCGTACTCCTCGGCCGAGCAGCTGGCCAAGGGCTTCGCCAAGGCGACCCTGCTCACCCGGGTCGGCGAGGGCCACGGCGCCTTCGGCAAGGGCAACACCTGCATCGACCAGGCCATGGACGCCTACCTCACCGACGGCACGATGCCGGCCGAGGGGACCCGCTGCACCTGAGCCGCGGGCGGCGGTTCAGCAGACGAAGGCGGGGAGGGCGATGACGCACAGGTGTCAACGTCACAACTTGATAGCTCGTCCGGATGAATTCCGCGCGCGCCCTCCCCAACTGATGACCGCTCAACTACCTTTGAGGAGCTGCCAGAACGGCGACGAACGCCCCTCCGCAGCCCCATACTTCAGCTGCCACACCACCCCACCGGCCCCTTCCCGCCCTCACGAGGAGGACCCGCTGGCCAGCGACATCCCGTCACAGCGGCCCGACGCCAGCACCGAGCCGACCCTCCTCGGGTTGCACCGCTTCAACGAAGCGGACGCCGGTGCCGCCGAGGAGGCCCTGCTGGCCTGCTGCGGCAGCCACCGCTGGGCCCTGCGGCTCACCGCACACCGCCCCTATCCCGACATAGAGGCCCTGCTGGCCGCCGCCAGCGAGGCCTCCTACGACCTGCGCCCGGCCGACCTCGCCGAGGCCCTGGCCGACGAGAGCTGGATGCCGCAGCCGCTGCTCGGCATGCGCGCGCCGGGCAGCCAGGCCGCGCACACCGCGCTGCGGGCGGCCCACGCCGCGTACGAGGCCCGGTTCGGCCACGTCTTCGTGGTCTGCCTGGACCGCGTCGACCCGGAGGAGATGCTCGACACCGTGCTCTCCTCCATCCGCACCCGGCTGGCCAGCGACCCGGACGAGGAGCGGCTGATCGCGGCGGACGAGCTCCGGCGGATCGCCCTCACCCGGCTGGAGCACCTGGTCGCCACCCATTCGGAGGCCGGGGCGCACTGAGCCCCGCAACTCCCCGCGCCGCCGGACGACCCGTTCGTCCGGCGGCGTCGGCATGGGCGGGCACCGGCAGCCGCTACCGTAGCGCGACGAGCCATTCACCCAATGTGACCACGGCAGGTTTGGTTCCCGCCCCGCTAGGCCAGAAGTGCCTGATTGATCACACATAGGGGCCCCGGAGGCGGTTCCCGACAAGGCGTCGATAGGATGCTCGCGGCCGGTGGACCGTACCCGGCCGGGCTGACCGACACCGAAGCCGGCCGAGCCCCCAATCGCTTCCGGAGGGTTTTTCCGTGCCGGCTGGAACGCTGTACCGCGGCCGGGAAGGCATGTGGAGCTGGGTGGCTCATCGAGTCACCGGCGTCCTCATCTTCTTCTTCCTGTTCGCCCACGTCCTGGACACCGCCCTGGTGCGAGTGTCGCCGGAGTCCTACGACAGCGTCATTAAGACGTACAAGACTCCGCTCGTGAACCTGATGGAGTACGGCCTGGTGGCCGCCATCCTGTTCCACGCGCTCAACGGCCTGCGCGTCGTCGCGGTGGACTTCTGGTCCAAGGGCCCGAAGTACCAGAAGCAGATGCTCTGGACCGTCGTCGGAGTCTGGGTCGTCCTGATGGCCGGCTCCTTCTACGGCATCCTGCAGCACACGCTGATCTCCTGGTTCGGGAAGTGAGCTGACTGATGACCACGGAATACTCCGACGCGATCGTCGTCCCCTCAAAGCAGGCGCACACCGGCAAGGGCCTCGGCACCGGCAACCCCGCCGACGCCTTCGTCATCGAGCCGCCGCGCAAGCGGACCGCGAAGACCCCGCGCCGCACCCGCACCAACTTCGAGATGCTGGCCTGGCTCTTCATGCGCCTGTCCGGTGTCGTCCTGGTCGCCCTGATCCTCGGCCACCTGTTCATCATGCTGATCATGGACGGGGGCGTCTCCAAGATCGGCTTCGCCTTCGTGGCCGGCCGCTGGGCCTCGCCGTTCTGGCAGGGCTGGGACCTCCTCATGCTCTGGCTCGCCATGCTCCACGGCGCCAACGGCATGCGTCAGGTCATCAACGACTACGCCGAGAAGGACTCGACCCGGCTCTGGCTCAAGGGGCTCATGGGTACCGCCACGGTCTTCACCGTGCTGCTCGGCACCCTGGTGATCTTCACCTTCGACCCCAACATCTGAGCCGCGAGCACCATCGACCATCGGCAGAGGCCAGAGGCGAGTTAACCCCCCATGCAGATTCACCAGTACGACACCGTCATCGTCGGCGCCGGCGGCGCCGGCATGCGCGCGGCCATCGAGTCGACGCAGCGCAGCCGCACCGCCGTCCTGACCAAGCTCTACCCGACCCGGTCCCACACCGGCGCGGCCCAGGGCGGCATGTGCGCCGCCCTGGCCAACGTCGAGGAGGACAACTGGGAGTGGCACACCTTCGACACGGTCAAGGGTGGTGACTACCTGGTCGACCAGGACGCCGCCGAGATCATGTGCAAGGAGGCCATCGACGCCGTCCTCGACCTGGAGAAGATGGGCCTGCCCTTCTCCCGCACCGAGCAGGGCCGGATCGACCAGCGCCGCTTCGGCGGTCACTCCCGCAACCACGGCGAGGCCCCGGTCCGCCGGTCGTGCTACGCGGCCGACCGCACCGGCCACATGATCCTCCAGACGCTGTTCCAGAACTGCGTCAAGCACGGCGTCGAGTTCTTCAACGAGTTCTACGTCCTCGACCTGCTGATCAACGAGGGCAAGACGGCCGGCGTCGTCGCCTACGAGCTGGCCACCGGCGAGATCCACGTCTTCCAGGCCAAGGCCGTCGTGTTCGCCTCCGGCGGCACCGGCAAGATGTTCAAGGTCTCCTCGAACGCCCACACCCTCACCGGTGACGGCCAGGCCGTGGCCTACCGCCGCGGCCTGCCGCTGGAGGACATGGAGTTCTTCCAGTTCCACCCGACGGGCATCTGGCGCATGGGCATCCTGCTCACCGAGGGTGCCCGCGGCGAGGGCGGCATCCTGCGCAACAAGGACGGCGAGCGCTTCATGGAGCGCTACGCCCCGGTCATGAAGGACCTCGCGTCCCGTGACGTCTGCTCCCGCGCGATCTACACCGAGATCCGCGAGGGCCGCGGCTGCGGTCCGGACGGCGACCACGTCTACCTGGACCTGACCCACCTGCCGCCGGAGCAGCTGGACGCCAAGCTGCCGGACATCACCGAGTTCGCGCGCACCTACCTCGGCATCGAGCCCTACACGGACCCGATCCCGATCCAGCCCACCGCGCACTACGCCATGGGCGGCATCCCGACCAACGTCGAGGGTGAGGTCCTGCGCAACAACACCGACATCGTCCCGGGCCTGTACGCGGCCGGCGAGGTCGCCTGCGTGTCCGTGCACGGCGCCAACCGCCTGGGCACCAACTCCCTGCTGGACATCAACGTGTTCGGCCGTCGCGCGGGCATCGCCGCCGCCGACTACGCCAACGCGAACGAGTTCGTCCCGCTGCCGGAGAACCCGGAAGAGCTGGTCCAGGGCATGGTCGACAAGCTGCGCGAGTCGACCGGCACCGAGTCCGTGGGGCAGATCCGCAAGGAGCTGCAGGAGACCATGGACACCAACGCGATGGTGTACCGCACCGGCGCCACCCTGAAGCAGGCGGTCGAGGACATCGCCGCGCTGCGGGAGCGCTTCAAGCACGTCTCCATCCAGGACAAGGGCTTCCGGTACAACACGGACCTGCTGGAGGCCATCGAGCTGGGCAACCTGCTCGACCTGGCCGAGGTGCTGGCCGTCTCCGCGCTGGCCCGCGAGGAGTCCCGCGGCGGCCACTACCGCGAGGACTTCCCGACCCGTGACGACGTGAAGTTCATGCAGCACACCATGGCGTACCAGGAGGTCGCGGCCGACGGCACCACCTCCATCCGCCTCGACTACAAGCCGGTCGTCACGACCCGCTACCAGCCGATGGAGCGTAAGTACTGATGAGCACTCCGACCGTGGAGAAGCACTCGGCGGCTCTGGACGCGGCCGAGGCCGGTGGCGTCCAGCTGATCACCGTCACCTTCCGGATCCGCCGGTTCAACCCGGAGGAGCACCCGGACCCGGTGTGGGTGGACTACCAGCTGACGCTGGACCCGAAGGAGCGCGTCCTGGACGCGCTCAACAAGATCAAGTGGGAGCAGGACGGCACCCTCACCTACCGCCGTTCCTGCGCGCACGGCATCTGCGGCTCCGACGCCATGCGGATCAACGGCCGCAACCGGCTGGCGTGCAAGACCCTGATCAAGGACGTCGACCCGGAGAAGCCGATCACGATCGAGGCCATCAAGGGCCTGACGGTCCTCAAGGACCTGGTCGTGGACATGGACCCGTTCTTCCAGGCGTACAAGGACGTCATGCCGTTCCTCATCACCAAGGGGAACGACCCGACGCGCGAGCGCCTGCAGTCCGCCGAGGACCGCGAGCGCTTCGACGACACCACCAAGTGCATCCTGTGCGCCGCGTGCACGTCGTCCTGCCCGGTGTTCTGGAACGACGGCCAGTACTTCGGCCCGGCCGCCATCGTCAACGCGCACCGCTTCATCTTCGACTCGCGCGACGAGGGTGCCGAGCAGCGCCTGGAGATCCTCAACGACCGTGAGGGCGTGTGGCGCTGCCGCACCACCTTCAACTGCTCGGAGGCCTGCCCGCGTGGCATCGAGGTCACCAAGGCGATCCAGGAAGTGAAGCGGGCGCTGGTCACCCGCCGCTTCTGATCCCCGCCTGACAGGCCGAAGGCCCCGTCCGATCGGGTGATCGGACGGGGCCTTCGCTCATGTCACTGCAGGGCGCCGGCGTCGGTCGGCTCGCTCCAGCCGCTGAAGTACACCAGGTGCCGGTCGGCCGTGACGGCCCACAGGTCGGGCCGGCCGTCGCCGTCCACGTCGCCCGAGCTGCCGAGCGTCGGGTACCTGGCCACGGTGAAGCCGCTCGCGACGACGTTCGCCTTCGGGTCCGCGAGCGCGGAGAAGTCGTAGCTGCCGTCGGCCTTCTTCACGACCGGGTACGCGTGCAGGTCGCCGGTGGCCCGCTCGCGCGCCCAGAGGGTGAGGTTGCCGCCCGAGTCCGGGCCCGGGGCGATCAGGTCGTAGCCGGCCCAGGCGCCGTTGGTGGTGAGCTGGCGGGCGGTCCGCAGCCGGTAGGAGAAGCCGGGGTTGGCGAACAGCCAGAGGTTGCCGTCCTCGACGGTCATGACGGACGAGACCATCCGGGTGTCCAGCGAACCGATCATCGCGACCTGGTCGGCCTTGTGCCAGTCGGTGGCGAAGCCGGTCGGGCAGGCGGTGGCGGTGCCGGCGGCGTCCTGGCAGGCGGTCGGCCGGGAGATCGTCGAGAAGCCGCGGGTGAACGAGGCGTAGTCCTGGTTGCTGTAGAAGTACAGCGCCGGCGAGCCGCTCGGGTGCAGCACCATGTCGTCCATCGGCGCGTGCGCGTTGGCGTCCCAACCGCGGTGTGCCACCTGGACGTTGGACCAGGAGCTCTGGTTCGGCGACACGGCGGCCCGGACCGTCGCGGTCGGGGTGGTGTCGCCCGAACCGCTGCTGATGATCTGCAGGTTGCCGGCCGAGTCCGGCAGCAGGACGTCCGGGACGCCGTCGCCGTCCACGTCGCCGAGGGTCTTCGGCGGGTTGGGGTTCGACGGCGCGGAGAAGGTGTAGGTCGTCCGGCCGACGTTGCCCGCACTGTCGATCACGTTGACCACGAGGTTGTTGGTACCCCACTGCGGGACCTTGAGGTCGATCTTCGCCGTACCGTCGGCGTCCGGCTCGACGGCGCCCGGCGAGTTGCAGTCGCTCCCGGCGTAGGTCCAGCCGTACTGGAAGCAGGCAACACCGGAGGCCTCGCCACCTGCGGGGACCGGGTCGGCGCCCTTGAGGACGAAGGTGCCCGTCTGGCCCGCGAACTTGGTGGCGGTGCCGCTCGCCGGGAAGTCGGTCGAGGAGACCGTGGCGGTCGGGCTCGTGGTGTCCACCGTGAAGTGGCAGTCCGCCGACGGGGCGGAGGTCTGGGTGCCCTGCTGGGCCCAGGCGTGCCAGGCGTAGCTGTGCCCGTCCACCAGGCCGGGGACGGTGAGCGCGGCAGACGGCTGGCCGTACGTCTGGGCCTGGCCGGTGAACACCGGGTCCTCGGCGCCCGTGGTCACGTCCCAGACGCTGAACTTGGCAGCCTCCCCGGTGATCTTGGCGTTGATCGTCGGGCCGTTCACGGTCAGCCCGATCCAGGTCGGGTCAGCGGTCGAGTCGCAGGCGGTGGTCTGGTAGCCAGCCCCCTGCGCTGTGCCGAGGACGGCCGGCGTGGTGTCGGCCATGGCCGCCGTCGGCGTGGCGAGCAGACCGGCGGCCATGGTCACCGCGGCGACCCCGCCGAGTCTGCGCAGGTGTACGTGCTCCATCGAAATCCCCACCCCTTGTGATCAGCGCGTCCGGTACGCGCATGAGAACCGTGAGGATCTTGCCAGTGGGGACTGACCGCGGCAACGCGATTGTCAGTCCGTGGCCGGGCCGCGGCGGGTGGCCCGCAGGCCGCGGACGCCGACGGCGCCGACCGCGATTCCGAGCACGAAGGACGTGATCGCCAGCAGCAGGTGAATCCAGAAGAAGGCGGTGGGCTGGGAGTGGTCGCCGTTCACGAAGGCCTGGCCGCTGGAGTCCTTCCACAGATTCTTGACGAAAGTCGTCCAGATCATGATCGACCAGACGCCGAAGGCGGTCAGGAACCAGGAGGTGCGGCGGCTGAGCTTCATGGGGTGGTCCTCGGCGGGGTGTGGAGGCGGTGTGCCTCCCCAGTATGCGCGGGCCGCCGATCGGCCTAGGGCGGGCCCCTCATGCGGGGGACCCGTCCGGCGTGGCGGACGCCACGGCGCCGCAGTGGGTACGGTCAGTTGGTGCCTACATCCCGTCACACCCTCGCGCAGCTGTGCGCCGCGGTCGCCGCGGCCCTCCCGGTTCTGCTCGCCGCCCCGGCGGCGGTCGCGGCCCCGCAGGTGCCGCCCCCGTCGACCGCTGTCGGCGGTGAGCGGCTCGGTCTCCCCGGGGTCCAGGTCAACCCGCTGGCGGGTGCCCCGGCCCTGCCGACGGACCTCACCGGCCAGTCCTGGATAGTCTCCGACGCCGCCTCAGGAGAAGTCCTGGCGGCCTACAACCCGCACCTGCGGCTGCCCCCGGCGAGCACCCTGAAGATCCTCTTCGCGGACACCGTGCTGCCCAAGTTCGACCGCAACGCGGTGCACCGGGTCGCCGACCGGGAGATCCAGAACATCGGCGCCGGCAGCAGCCTGGTCGGCATCAAGGAGAACCTGGACTACCGGGTCGAGGACCTGTGGCGCGGGGTGTTCCTGAGCTCGGGCAACGACGCCGTGCACGTCCTGTCGTTCATGAACGGCGGCATCCAGCCGACCGTCGACGAGATGCAGGCCCGGGCCGAAGCCCTGCAGGCCCGGGACACCAGGGTGATCTCCCCGGACGGCTACGACATGGACGGCCAGGTGTCCTCGGCCTACGACCTGTCGCTGTTCGCCCGCTCCGGCCTGCGCAACCCGGACTTCCGGATGTACTGCGCGACCCGCGACGCGATGTTCCCGGGCGCCGTCGACAAGAACACCGGCAAGCGCGGCAGCTTCGGGATCGCCAACACCGACCGGCTGCTGGGCAAGTACCCCGGACTGATCGGGGTGAAGAACGGCACCACCACCAACGCGGGCTCGACCTTCGTCGGCGCCGCCGAGCGGAACGGGCGCACCCTGCTGGTGACGGTGATGCACCCGGCCAGCTACCAGCGGGTGTACGACGAGACGGCCGAGCTGCTGGACTGGGGCTTCGCCGCGGCGGGCAAGGTCCGGCCGGTCGGCCGGCTGGTCGACGAGAAGTCGGCCGACGGCCAGGAGCCCACCGGTCAGGAGCCCACCGGTCAGGCGAGCGGCACCACCGGCGCCCCCGCCCCGCCGCCGCACGCCTCCGCCACCGCGACCCCGCCGGCCGCCGCGAAGGCCGGGGACGACTGGCTCGGCCTGGTGGGCGGCTGGTCGGCCGTGGCGGCCGGGGCCGTGGTCGGGACGGCCGCCGTGGTGCTCTTCCGGCGCCGGACGTCGGACCGCACCTGGAACCGCTTCCACGGCTGATCCCCCGGCCCGGAGGCGAGCGGGCGGGTCACGCCTCCGACTCGTCGGCCGCGGCCAGCAGGGCCCGGCCGTGTGCCCTGGTCCGCTCGCGGGCGGCCTCCGGGTCGGCGGTCGCCGTCCAGGCCACGCAGTACATCAGCAGCCGGCTGACGAAGTTGATCCACAGCAGCAGCGCCACCGGGGTGGCGAAGGCGCCGTACAGGCTGCGCCCGGCGACCGAGCCGAGGTAGGAGGCGAGCAGCAGCTTCAGCAGTTCGAAGCCGACCGCGCCGATCAGCGCGCCGCGCACGAGGTCCCGGCGGCGCTGGCCCGTGATGCCGGGGAAGGGCGCCAGCAGGTAGGCGAAGAGCAGCATGTCGCACGCTATGGCGATCAGCACGCCGACCCCGGTCAGCAGGTAGCCGCTGCCGAGGCCGATCGCGTCGGCGATCCGCCCGGCGAGCGTGGTGCCGGCGGCGGAGGCGGCCATCGAGAACAGCGACACCAGGCCGAGGCCGGCCAGCACCACGACGTCCCAGGCCTTGCGCAGCACCGGGTTGCCCTTCTCCTCGGGCAGCTGCCAGAGGTCCCGGATCGAGGTGCGCATGGTGTTCACCCAGCCGAGGCCGGAGACCAGCAGCAGGGCCCCGCTGGCCAGTCCGAGGGCACCCGCGTTGGCCACCAGGGAGGGCAGGTTGAGCGCGTCCGACAGGCCGGGCAGCTGGTCGGAGATGCGGTGCTGCAGGTCGTCCACCTGGCTGCCGTTCAGCGTCGCGACGGCGATCGCCAGTCCCACCGTGAGCAGCGGGAACAGGGCGAGGAAGCCGAAGAAGGTGACGGCTCCGGCCAGCCGGTTGCCGCGGGCGGCGGAGAAGTACTCGTACACGCGGTACGGGCGGCTGCGCAGCACCCGGGCCACGAGCGGGCCCAGGACCGGAAGGCGGGTCAGGAAGTCCACCCGACCGGTTATACCGGCCCGTCCCCCGAACGGCCGTCAGGCGTGGGCCGGATGTCCGGGACGGGGTTACCGGTTGACGAACCGGCGGGCCTTGGCGAGGGCGCGGACGGCCTGGTACGCGGCGTAGCGCCCGTGGCCGAGCAGCTCGGTGCGCACGCCGTCCACGCCGGCCGGCGGGCGGTAGCCGGCCGGGCGCAGCCGGGCGCAGTGCGCGGCGGCGCGGCGGAAGTACTCGCGGCGGTCGCCGGCCGGGACCCGGCCGGGCTTGGCGACCACGGTGTTGAGGTGGTGCAGCATCTTCCCGAAGACGACCGGGCGCCAGGCGTCGAGGTCGGGGCGGCGGTCGAGGAAGGCGAACACCAGGTCGTACTGGGCGAACACGTCGAAGTGCTTGCGGCTGGCGGTGGCCAGGATGTTGCCGCCCTCCTGGCGCTGGCGGTAGTGCACGCCGACCCGGTCGAGCAGGGTGATGCTCGCGGCGGCGAGCAGCGCCGGGTACGTCCAGG
The DNA here is from genome assembly GCF_044546945.1 of Kitasatospora sp. NPDC053057. NCBI lineage: Bacteria > Bacillati > Actinomycetota > Actinomycetes > Kitasatosporales > Streptomycetaceae > Kitasatospora > Kitasatospora sp. NPDC053057. The sequence continues at coordinate 89,553 of NZ_JBITZP010000031.1, forward strand.
GGGTGTCCTCGTAGTAGCCGGCCGGGAACTCCAGCCGCTGTTCGGCGATGAACCCGCGGCGGTAGGCCTTGTTCCAGACGACCTGGAGCAGGTCGAGCAGGTCGGGGCGGGCGGCGAGGTCGAAGACGTCCGGGGAGGCGGCGCCGAAGACGTGAGCGGCGGCGGCCCGGGTGATCCGGCCGTCGGCGTAGGTGCGGGCGTAGTCGTAGACCAGGACGTCCGGGTCCCCGGTGGCGGCGAGCCGCTCGTCGACGGCCTTCAGCAGGTCGGGGGTGAGGGTGTCGTCGCTGTCGAGGAAGACGACGTAGTCACCGGTGGCGATCTCCAGGCCGGCGTTGCGGGCCCGGCCGAGGCCGACGTTCTCCGGCAGGTGGAGCACCCGGATCCGTGGGTCGGCGGCGGCCGCCGCGTCCAGCATGGCGCCGCAGCCGTCGGGTGAGCGGTCGTCCACCGCGATCAGTTCGAAGTCGGGTCCGCCCTGGTCGAGGACCGATTCGAGGCACTCGGCGAGGTAGTCCTGGACCTGGTACACGGGGACGATGACGCTGAAGCGGGGCACGGGGCCAGCGTAGTGGGCCCGGGGAGGGCCGGGCCCCGGAAGGTAGGATCGGGACGCACGTACGCACCGATCCAAGTGCGGCCAGACCCCTTGCGGGCTGCCACGCTCCTCCCGAGAAAGGCCTGCGTAGCCGATGGCTCCCCGCCTCTCCATCGTCGTTCCGATCTACAACGTCGAGCGCTATCTCGTCGAATGCCTCGACTCGATCGCCGCCCAGACCTTCACGGACTTCGAGTGCGTCATGGTCGACGACGGTTCGAAGGACGACAGCGCGGCGCTCGCCGAGGCGTACGCGGCCAAGGACCCGCGGTTCCGGCTGGTCCGGCAGGTGAACAAGGGCCTCGGCGCGGCCCGCAACACCGGCATCCGGCACATCGACCCGGACTCCGAGTTCCTGTGCTTCGTGGACAGCGACGACTCGATGCCGCCGAGCGCGTACGAGCTGATGATCAACACGCTGGAGGAGACCGGCTCGGACTTCTGCACCGGCAACGTGCTGCGGTTCCGCGCGGTGGGCTACTACCAGTCCGGCGGGCACGCGAAGCCGTTCAAGGAGACCCGGCTCAAGACCCACATCACCGAGCTCCCGGCGCTGGTCACCGACCGCACCGCGTGGAACAAGGTGTACCGGCGCTCCTTCTTCGACGCGGCGGGCATCCTCTACCCCGAGGGCATCCTGTACGAGGACGCGCCGGTCAGCGTGCCGCACCACTACCTCGCCAAGAGCGTGGACGTGCTCTCCGAGCCGATCTACCACTGGCGCGAGCGCGAGGTCGGCGAGATGTCGATCACCCAGATGCGCACCAACCCCAAGGGCCTGATCGACCGGGTCGCCTCGGTCGAGCTGGTCCGTGCCTGGCTGAAGAAGCAGACCGAGCCGCGCTTCGCCGAGTACCTGCACTCCTACGACGAGAACACCCTCGTCGAGGAGATCCCGATGTTCTTCTGGTCCGTCGTGGACGGCGACAAGGACTACCGGGACGCCTACGTCCAGCACGTCAGCCGGCTGCTCCGGTCGATCGGCCAGGAGCAGGTCCGCAAGCTGCGCGCGCCGCTGCGGCTGAAGTACCACCTGACCCTGCAGAACCGGATCGACGAGCTGGTCGAGCAGATCAAGTACGAGGGCGAGAGCAGCGGCGGCGTGCAGGCCCGCGGCCTGCTGCGGCCGTACGCGGACTACCCGTTCCTGCGCGGCGGGCGCAAGAGCGTGCCGGCCGGCGTGCTCAAGCTGGACAACTCGCTGGTCATGCGCAGCCGGCTGTACCAGAGCGCCTGGGTCGGCGGGAAGCTGGAGCTGACCGGCCACGCCTACCCGGAGCAGCTCGGCGCGGCGAACAAGCACGACATGGTCCGCACCCTGGTGCTGCGCGAGGCCAAGGGCCGCCGGGTGATCGCGGTGCCGATGAAGGCCCAGTACAGCCCCGAGGCCACCGCGAGCTGCAACCACGACCTGTACACCTGCGACTGGTCCGGCTTCAGCGTCGCCTTCGACCCGAAGAAGCTCAAGCACCGCGGCCAGTGGAAGGACGGGCACTGGCGCGTCCTGGTGGCCGGTGCGGGCAAGGGCGGCGTCTACAAGGGCCGGGTCTCGGCCGGCTGGAGCGACTCCGCCGCATCGATCCCGCAGCACTGGGTCGAGCCGGACGTGCGGATCGTGCCGTGGATCCGGGACAGCTTCGTCTACCTCCAGGTGGAGACCGTCAAGGCCCGGGTGACCGGCCTGGCCGCGCACGGCGGCCGGGTCGAGGTCTCCGGCGCGGCCCGCTCCGGGGCGAGCCTCGCCGGGGCCCGGCTGCGGCTCACCCACCTCGAGTCGGACCGCGAGCTGACCTTCCCGCTGGAGCTGGGCACGCCGGCCGGCACCCTGCAGCCGTTCACCTCCTCCGTCGAGGTGGCCGAGCTGACCGCCGTCCGCGAAGCCTGGGCCGAGCTGGACCCGGTGGCCGCCGAGCGCGTCCGGGACCGCTGGAGCACCGCGCTGCTGCTCACCGACGGCAGCGTCCTGCCGCTGGTCTGGGACGACCGCAACGCGCCCGAGCAGCTGCACGTCCCGCTGGACCCGCAGGCGCCGGTCGAGCAGCGCCGGGCGATCTACACCAAGCCCTCCCCGAGCGGCCACCTGCAGCTCTCCGACCAGCTGCTGCAGCCGCTGGTGGACGAGGTGTCGGCGCGCGGCGCCGACGGCTTCCTGCTGAGCGGCTCGTTCCCGCTGCCCGGCTCGCACCGCTGGGAGCTGGTGGTCCGGCACAACTGGCGCGAGGAGGAGCACGTCTACCCGGTGGAGATCTCGGACGGCCGGTTCCGCACCGCGCTGCCCGCCGTGCCGACCGCCTCCTTCGCCGGCCGGGTGCCGCTCGCCCAGGGCACCTGGAACGTCTTCTTCCGTCCGGTCGGCGTGGCCGCCGCCTCCCTGCCGGACAGCCACGTGCAGATCTCCCCGGACTGCTTCGGCTCGCTGCCGGTGGAGGTGGAGTCCCGCGGCAAGCGGATCGCGCTGGAGCGCCGCTACCACGACGGGCTGTCGCTGGAGTCGCACGCGGCCCTGCTGCCCGAGGAGCGGTCCGGCTTCCGCCAGCGCCGGCTGCGCACCGTCGACTACCCGGCCGCCCGCCGCCTGCCGGTGCGCGACACGGTGCTGTACAACGCCGGGCACGGCAGCGCGTACGCCGACTCGCCCAAGGCGATCCATGAGGAGCTGGTCCGCCGCGGCCTGCCGCTGGAGCACCTCTGGGGCAGCGACGACATGCAGGCCGACCTGCCGCGCACCGCGCGGGCGATCCGGCTCTGGAGCCCGGAGTGGTTCGAGGCGCTGGCGACCGCCAAGTACATCGTCACCAGCACCCACCTGCCCGACTTCTTCGTCCGCCGGCCCGGCCAGGTGGTCGTCCAGACCTGGCAGGGCAGCCCGCTGAAGCAGATCGGCTTCGACTTCGAGAAGGTCTGGTTCACCGACTCGAACTACCTCAAGGGCCTGTCCCGCGAGGTCCCGAACTGGAGCCTGCTGGTGGCCGGCAACAGCTGGTCCGCCCCCGTCCTGCGGCGCGCCTTCGATTACCAGGGCGAGATCCTGGAGAGCGGTTCGCCCCGTAACGACCTTTTGTTCGCGGCCGACCGGGAGAAGACCGCCGAACAGGTTCGCGAACGGCTCGGCCTGCCCGAGGGCAAGAAGGTCGTGCTGTACGCGCCGACCTGGCGCGAGGACCGGCGCCGGCCGAACGGCGGCTACCAGATCGACCTGCGGATCGACCTGGCGGCGGCCAAGGCGGCGCTCGGCGACGACCAGGTGCTGCTGGTGCGCCGGCACAACATGATGTGCGGCCAGATCCCGGGCGCCGGCAACGGCTACATCTGGGACGTCGGCAGCTACCCCGACATGGCGGAGCTGCTGCTGATCACCGACGTGCTGGTCACCGACTACTCGTCGAGCGTCTTCGACTTCGCCACCACCGGCAAGCCGATGCTCTTCTTCACCCACGACCTGGAGCACTACCGGGACAACCTGCGCGGATTCAGCCTGAACTTCGAGGCCGAGGCGCCCGGCCCGCTGCTGTCCACCTCCGAGGACCTGGTCGACGCGCTCGCCCGGGTGGACGAGGTCGCGGCCGAGCACGCGGACAAGGCGGCCGCGTTCCGCGAGGCGTACTGCGACCTGGACGACGGCAAGGCCGCCGCCCGGGTGGTCGACGCGATGCTCCGCAAGGAGTAGTCACGGGCCCCCGCTGAGGCGTGCGGCGCGCGCCCCCCCCCCCCCCCCCGGGGGGACCCCCGAATTGATTAGAGAAACCCACCCCGGAAGCGGTTTGTTGAGAAGAATAGAAGGTTTAAAAAACGCAATAAAAAAAGATTTGACCCAAAAT
>NZ_JBITZP010000032.1:0-90229 GCF_044546945.1 Kitasatospora sp. NPDC053057
CCGGTGGAGCGGATGATGCGGGACGCGAAGATCACCCAGATCTACGAGGGCACCAACCAGGTCCAGCGGATCGTCATGGCCCGCAACCTGCCGTAACGGCGCTCCGAGGTGCCCCGACGGCCGGGCGGGCAAGCCCACTGGCCGTCGGGGCCGACACCTTGCGCCGATGCTAAGTTCCGGAGAATGAGCGAGAAGGAAGAGCAGGACGTGCCCATGAACGACGGGCCCTCGAAGCCGGCGATGCGCGAGGCGCTGGTGGCCGCGGCCTTCGAGCTCTTCCTGGAGCGCGGCTTCGAGCAGACGACGGTCGACGACATCGTCTCGCTCGCCGGTGTCGGCCGGCGCTCCTTCTTCCGCTACTTCCCGGCCAAGGAGGACGTGGTCTTCCCCGACCACGAGCGCAGCCTCGCCGAGATGACGGAGTTCCTGGAGTCCGGCACCGGCGAGGAGGACCCGGTCAAGCACGCCTGCGACGCCGCCCGCCTGGTCCTGCGGATGTACGCCGAGCAGCCCTCCTTCTCCGTCCAGCGCTACCGCCTCACCCGCAAGGTGCCCGGCCTGCGGGCGTACGAGCTGTCGGTGGTCTGGCGCTACGAGCACACCCTCGCCGCCTACCTGCGCGGCCGCTTCTCCGACCGCCCGGACGGCCCGCTGCGCGCCGACGTGATCGCCGCCGCCGTCGTCGCCGCCCACAACCACGCCCTGCGCACCTGGCTGCGCTCGGGCGGCGAGAGCGACTGGGTGGCCGAGGTGGACGCGGCGATGGCCTTCGTCACCTCCACCTGGAGCGACCGCCCCGCCGAGTCCACCCCGGAGGGCGAGGACGCGGCCGACGACGTGGTGGTCCTGGTCGCCAGCCGCCGGGCCCCGCTGTGGCGGATGGTCCAGGGCATCGAGAGCGCCATCGGCGACACCCGCCGGCCCTGACCCGACCCGGCGGAACCGCGCCGCATCATGCCGAACGGCCCCTCCCACCGGACTCGTGGTCCGGCCGGAGGGGCCGTTCAGCGTTCCCGCCCCGCCCTTCGGGGTGAGGAGGCGCGGGAACACGGGGTGACGGACTCCCGGATCGCGGGGTCGGTCAGGTCGGGTCAGGTCAGGTGCGGGCCGGCGCGGTCGCGGCCGCGGCCTCGGGGCGGCGCTCCGAGCGGGCGACCAGCCGCCAGGCGCACACCGCGCCGAGCAGGTAGGAGACGCCGACCAGGACGAACGACACCGAGGCGCCCCGGCTCCAGTCGGGGGTGGCGTTCAGCACCACGCCGACAACGGCGATGCCCACCAGCGAGCCGATCTGGCGGTTGGCGTTCAGGACGGACCCGGCGACGTTGGCGTGCTCCGGGCCGGCCGAGTCCACCATCGCCGCCGTCATGCCGGGGGAGATGATGCCCGAGCCGAGGCAGGCCACGCCGATGCCGACGGCGATGATCCAGTACGGAGTCGACGCGGAGATCGCGGTCAGACCGAGCGAGCAGACCCCGGCGACCAGCAGGAAGACCGTCAGCAGCGGGCCGTTGGCGTAGCGCCCCGAGATCTTCGAGTACACCACGTTGGCCACCGGCGACAGGATGGTGATCGGGATCAGCTCCAGCCCGGCGACGAACGGGCTGGCGCCCTGGGCGTGTTGGAAGAACAGCCCGAGCATGAAGATGGTGCCGAAGAGCGCGAAGTTGAAGAAGAAGCCGACCAGGTTGGCGCCCGAGAAGCCGGGGCGGCGGAAGAGCGTCCACGGCATCACGAGCTTGTCGCTGCTGCGCTCGCGCCGCACCAGCACGGCGGCGGCGACCAGCGCCACGGCGTAGGAGAGCAGCACCGGGGTTGCGCCCCAGCCGAGTTGGGGTCCCTCGATCAGCGCGAAGCTGAGCGCGGCGAGCGCGACGATCCAGACCAGGTGGCCGAACGGCGCCGGCCGGTCACCGCGCGCCTCCGGTGCCGCGATGAACCGCCGCGTCATCAGCATGCCGATCACGCCGATCGGCAGGTTCAGCAGGAAGACGCTCTGCCAGCCGAGCGAGCCGACCATGAGGCCGCCGAGGGTGGGCCCGATGCCCGAGGAGGTGGCGACGATCGCGGACCACAGGCCGAGCATCTTGGTGCGCCGGCGCTTCTCCGGGAACGAGAACACCAGCAGGGACAGCGAGCTCGGCATGAACAGCGCGGCGCCGGCGCCCTGCAACATCCGGGCGGCGATCAGCAGTTCGGGCGTGGTCGCCAGCGCGCAGCCGAGCGAGGCCAGCAGGAACAGGCCCATGCCGCCCATGTAGACCTTCTTGGCGCCGAGCCAGTTGGCCAGGCCGCCGGCCAGCATCAGCAGGGAGGCGAAGGTCAGGATGTAGCCGTCCACGACCCAGGTGAGCTGGGTGAGCGTGGCCCCCAGCTTCTCCTGCAGGGTCGCGCCCGCGACGTTGACGATGGTGACGTCCAGGGTGGCCATCACGAATCCGGTGGCCAGCGCGGCGATCTTCAGGCCGCTGGAGGAGTCCGGTGGGGCGGCGGCGGGGGCGGCGCCGGTCTGCGCCGGGCGGGTCTCGGCGGTAGTCATCACTGGTTCCTTCTCTTGCGGATGGCGGCTGCCCGGGGAGTGGGCAACTCACCCTGACGATGGTCGAGTTGGCGAGTGGGGCGGGATCCCAACTGAAGGGCATATGACGATAGCTGTCAAATTTGATTTCGGTCGTCATAAAGTGGCCGTCGTACGATCGTGGTCGTACGATGAGGACGCCGCGAACCAGAGAGGTGCACCGTGACCGCACAGGCCGCCGTCGACCGCATCGGGGACCACCCCGACGCCGCGGACATCACCCTGCAGCGCATCCTGGAGGCCTTCGCCGACCCGGTGCGGCGCAGCATCGTCCGGCAGATCGCCCGCACCGAGGGCGACACTGCCTGCGGCACCTTCGACATCTCGGTCACCCGGTCGACCGGCACCCACCACTTCCGGGTGCTGCGGCAGTCCGGGCTGATCCGGCAGTACTACGTCGGCACGTCCAAGATGAACACCCTGCGCCGCGACGACCTGGAGCAGGCCTTCCCCGGTCTGCTGGACGCCCTCATCGCCGCGGCCGACCGGGAGGCCGGCTGACCGGCCCCGTCGGGCGCGGCGACGAGGTCGGGCTCAGTCGAGCTCGGCCAACTCGGCGGCGTCGAACGGGCGCAGCCGGTCCGTCCGCCCTGTGCGGACCAACTCCGCCCAGTCCGGATTGGCCACCAGCGCCCGGCCCACCGCGACCAGGTCGAACTCGCCCCGGGCGAGGCGCTCGGCCACCAGGCCGACGTCGTCGACCTCCGCGCCCTTGCCCTCGACGTAGCCCAGGTAGTCGCTGTCGCGCAGGCCGACCGAGCCGACCGTGATGGTGGGGCGTCCGGTCACCTCCTTCACCCAGCCCGCCAGGTTGAGTGGGGAGCCCTCGAACTCCGGCTGCCAGAACCGCCGGGTGGAGCAGTGGAAGAGGTCGACCCCCGCGTCCACCAGCGGTGCCAGGAAGGTCTCCAGCGCCCGCGGGTCGTCCGCGAGCCGGGCCTGGTAGTGCGCCACCTTCCACTGCGAGAGGCGCAGGATGACCGGGAAGTCCGGGCCGGTCGCCAAGCGGCAGGCCCGGACCACCTCGGCGGCGAACCGGGTCCGGCCAGCCGGGTCGCCGCCGTAGCCGTCGGTGCGGCGGTTGGTGACGTCCCAGAAGAACTGGTCGAACAGGTAGCCGTGGGCCGCGTGCAGCTCGATGCCGTCGAAGCCGAGGCGCTGGGCGTCGGCCGCCCCGCAGGCGAAGGCCTCGACCACCTCGGCGATGTCGGACTCGGACATCGCCCGCCCGGCCGGGCGGCCCGGTTCCAGGCCCGCGGGGTTGATCAGCCCGCCCGGCGGTTCGAACAGCTCGACGCCCTTCGGCGCGGTGCGGCGGGCCTCCTCCAGCGACCTGGCCCACAGCAGCGGGTCCTGGCCGACGTGCCACAGCTGGGGCACGATGCGGCCGCCCGCGGCGTGCACCGCGCCGACCACCCCGGCCCAGCCGGCCAGCGCGTCCACGCCGTGGAAGCGCGGGACGGACGGGCGGTTCCCGGCCGAGGGGTGGCCCACGAAGGTGCCCTCGGGGCCGGTGCCCCGGTTGCACAGCGGACGGCCGGTCGGCGACGCGGCAGCCCGTCCCCGGGGATGGGAAGAAGCCCTGGTCGGCCCAGTCGAAGGACGGTGTGCAGGACGCGCCAGGCTGCGGATGAGTTCGGTGAGTGCCGACCCGGGGGAGGGGCTGGGTACCTCGCGGAGGGGCTCGCGGATCAGCTCCCAGTGCCGGGAGCTCTCGTCGACGAGCGCGACGGCGAGCTGGTGCTTGGATCCGAAATGCGCATGGAGCGCGCCCTTCGTCATGCCGGTCCGGGCCACCACGGCCTCGACCTTGGTGGCGGCGAAACCGTGGGCGGCGAACTCCGCCGCCGCGGCGTCCAGTACGCGTTCCCGGGTCTGCCATGCCCTGGCCTGCTTCACCACCGCGGCAGCCTCGCAACTGTGTCCATGCCGCAGAAACATACCTATGCGAAGGTATGTTGTCGACGGCGGAACACCAGGGGCCGACCGCCGATCTGAAGGGCGGTCGACCCCTGGCGCGGGACGGACGGTGCGAAGCGTCCCCCCGGTGGCTCGGTGGCTCGGGCGGCTATGCGCCGAGCACGGCCGCAGCGTAGTCGGCGGCGGCCGCCGCCGGGCCGAGGACACCGTGCGAGGCCGCGGTGGTGACGTCGCGCCAGTAGCGCTGGAGGGCGGAGTCCTCCCGCTGCACCTGCGACCCGGCCGTGCGGAAGAGCCGGTCGACCGCCTCGGCGCACCAGGCCGCGGCCATCGCGGCGTCCCGCCGGTTCTCCGCCACCAGCAGCGGGGTCACCTCGGCCCGGTCGGCCCGCTCGGCGACCCGTTCCAGCAGCAGCCGGGCCGCGGCGATCCGGGCCGAGCCCTCGCCCAGCGCCAGCTCGGCCTCCGCCCGCCGGCCGGGGGAGAGGGCGTGCAGGTGCGGTGCCACGGCCGAGCGCCAGGCGTCGAGCGCGCCCTCGGCCGCCCCCAGGACCGGCGCCGCGAACATCAGCGCCCCGGCCAGGTGGACCGGCACCCGGTGGCAGCGGGCCGCGTCCGGTCCCAGCGGCCGTTGCAGGTCCGCAAGGGTGCAGGAGAGCCGGTCCGGGACGAACGCCCCGGCCATCTCCACCGCGTTGCTGCCCGTCCCGCGCATGCCCAGGCTCCGCCAGGTGTCCAGGACGGTCCAGTCCGCCCGGGGGACGGCGAAGATCCGGTGCTCCGGGCGGTCCGCGGAGCCGGTCCGGGAGGCCAGCAGCAGCCAGTCCGCGTGGTCGACCCCACTGGCCGTATCCCAGCGGCCCCGGATCCGCCAGCCGTCCCCGTCCCGGACCGCCTCGCCCTGCGGCGGCATGATCGAGGTGGAGATCAGCACGTCGGGCGAGGCCCCCCACAGTTCCTTCCGCCCCTCCTCGGGGAGGTAGGCGGCGAGCCGGCCGTGCGCGGCGAACAGGGTGGCGCACCAGGCGGTCGACGGGCAGGTCCGCGCGATCTCGGCCGCCGCGCCGAGCAGTTCGGCGAAGGTGCCCGCCGTGCCGCCGAGGTCACGGGGGACGAAGTGTCGGGGGAACCCGGCGGCCGCGACGGCCCGGACCGCCTCCGGGCCGAGCCGGCGCCGGTCCTCCACGCCGGCCAGGTCGCGCCGCGCCGCGTCCACCACCCGCTCGATCGCGGGGGCGGGCAGGGCCGCGGGCAGGGCGGCTGCGCTCACGATGGGCTCCGTCACGAGGTCTCCTGACGGTTCGCCGGGTAGGCGAGCCGGGCCGTGGCGAGGACGACGCCGCGCTGGGCGGCGGTGACCTCGGCCGTCCGCATCCGGGCCGTACCGTCCGTCCCGTCCGGCCCGTCCGTCCCGTCCGGCCCGTCCGTCCTGTCCATCCCGTCCGTACCGTCCGTCCCGTCCATCCCGTCCGGCCCGTCCGGCCCGGGCGTCACGGTGATGGCCACCGGCACGTCCGGCTCGGCGAAGGCGGCGAAGGTCGCCGAGAGCCCGGCGGGGTGCAGCGGAGCGCCCAGGGCGCGGCCGGCCTGCCGGAAGGCCTCCAGCAGCACCATGCCCGGGACGTGGTCGGACAGGTGGTCGAAGAGCACCGGGTGGCCCGGGTTCGGGTCGAGCCAGAACCCGCCGCGGGCGCCGGAGGAGTCCCGGGCGAGCAGGACGTGCTCGTCGCCCGGGTACCCGACCTCGCCCGGAGCGAGCCGCCGCAGCGGGCCGAGGGGAGCCTCGGGGTGCTCGGGCGCCCCGCCCGCCTCCGGGCGGGCCTCGCGGTAGCGCACCACCTGGTAGAACGCGGGGTGCAGGACCTCCCAGCGGATGCCCGCCCGGCCGATCAGGACGCCGTCGACGGACGCCGTCGCCTCCAGCGCGAGGCCGGTGCGGCGCGGCGTGGTCACCGTCCGGGCGCAGGTGACGTCCAGGGTCACGTGCGCCGGGGCGCCGGGGCGCAGCGGCGCGGCGCCGTCCGCCAGCTCCAGGTCGAGCCGGTCGAGGACGAACGGGTGCCCCTGCGGTACGCCGTGGAAGCGGTGCGAGAGGCATATCAGGGCCTGGCGGACCGTCTCGGCCAGCAGCAGCGGATCCGGCGACCGGCCGTCCCCGCTGTGGTGGAGGAATCGGTCGCGGAGCCACACGGCGCCGACGGTGAAGCGGCCGTCGCCGGCGCGGACCGCGTCGGTGAGCAGGACTTCCGCGGCGGAGGTCTTGTGGACGGAGTCGGCCGGAAGGCGGTGACTGAATGAGAGCCTGGGGCCGGACGGCAGCGGTGCTGCCTGGTCCGACGGCAGGTACTTTGGCGGTGCGGTGATGATGGACATGCGAGCAGGTCTCCCCGTTGGTGTGCCGTTCCCTAAGGTGGTGCCACCCCATCTGCGGGCGAGGGTCATGTCAGGTGACCGTTGATCCCGGGCCGAAAATATACCTGGGAGAAGGTATATAGCCAGAAGTGCTCGGTAGAGAGAAAGGTCGAACAGTGAGTCAGACCAAGGGTGTTGCCGTGGAGTCGCTGTGGCCGACCCCCAAGATCCAGCGTTCTGGCACGGCCGGGCCGCTGCTGCGCCAGGAGCGCGCCGAGCGCACCCGGGAGCAGATCCTGCACTGCGCCGCGCGGATCTTCGCCGAGCGCGGGTACCAGCAGACCAGCATCAAGGACGTGGCGGACGAGGTGGCCATGACCAAGGGTGCCGTCTACTTCCACTTCCCCAACAAGCAGGCCCTTGCCATCGCCGTGGTGGACGAGTTGTACTCACGTTGGCCGGTGACGCTGGAGGCGGTGCGCGGCAAGGGCCTCTCGCCGCTGGACACCGCGATCGAGATGTTCAACGCGGCCACCGCCGCGTTCCTGGAGGACCCGATCATGCAGGCCGGGACCAGGCTGCAGAACGAGCGCGACGCCGTCGACGTCGAGCTGCCGCCGCCCTACGTGGACTGGACGAACCTGATCTCGATGCTGATGCGCGAGGCCCACCAGCAGGGCCAGTTGGCGCGGCACGTGGACCCGGACGTCGCCGCGCGGGTGGCCGTCGCGGCCTTCTTCGGCTCCCAGCACATCTCCGACAACCTGTACGGCCGCGCAGACTTCGCCGAGCGCTGGCGCGAGGTGCGCGACACCCTGTTCCCCGCCCTGCGCGCCCGGCCGAGCCTCGCCACCGACCCCGACCGACCCGTCACCCGCGGGTGACCCCGGCCCCCGAGGAGCCCTCCGTGGTCCAGTCCGACCGTCTGGCGTTCAGCGACCTCGACGAGACGCTGATCGACTGCAAGAGCATGTTCGACTTCCTGGACTTCTACCTCGGCGGCCGGTACGGGGCGTCGGGCGTCCGGCGGGCCGCCCGGTTGCGGGCCGAGCTGGCCGCGCTGGCGGCCGCCGGGACGCCGCGCGAGCAGGCGAACCGGGCCTACTACCGGGTCTGGGCCGGGGAGCGGGAGGAGTCGGTCCGCGCGGCCGGCCGGGAGTGGTTCGCGCGGCGCTCCCGGAGCGCCGACTTCTACATCGCGGCCACCCGCGAGGCCCTGACGCGGCATCGGGCGGCGGGCGATCCGGTGGTGCTTGTCTCCGGATCCTTCCCGGCGCTGGTCGAGCCGATCGCGCGGGACATCGGCGCGGCGCACGTGGTGTGCAGCCGGCCGGAGGCGCGCGGGGGAGTGTTCACCGGCGAGCTGGTCGGCGAGCCGGTCATCGGCGAGGAGAAGCGCCGGGCCGTGCGCGCCCTGCTCCGGGCGTACCCGCACGTCGATCCGGCGGACTGCTACGGCTACGGGGACCACGTCTCCGACCTGCCGATGCTGACCGAGGTCGGGCACCCCGTCGTGGTCGGCGACCCGGACCTGGTCGACCGGGTGCCCGGGGCCCGGCTGCTGCCGGCCGGCGGGGCCCTTCCGGCCGCGCGTTGACGGCCGCGCGTTGACGGCCGGGGTGCTGCGCTGACGGTCGGCGCGCTGACGGCCGGGGCCGCGGCACGCTGATCGCCGGGCTCCACCGTCCCTCCACGTAACGGTCTCGCTGCCGCACATTGCGGCCGCATTAAAATACCTTCCCAAAGGTATGTTGCTCTCCTGCGATCACTGCGAAGCATGCCTCCCCTTTGGCCGGCCTCGACGAGGAGACACCCCAGCAGACCCAGGGAGCGGGACGGCACGGTCCCCGAGGCCGGACGAGCGGCGCGGACAGCGGCTTCGTTCGGCCCGGCCACGCTCCCGTGTTGCAGTCAGAGGACTCGCCGTGACGCAGGAGACCGCAACCGTCGAAGCCGAGGAGAACCCGGTGTCCCGCCCGCCGTCCCCGGAGTGGGCCCTGGCCCTGTCCGAGGTGGTACCCGTCCCGGTCGCCGCACTGCTGCCGGCCGACTCGCCGCGCGCCGGCGGCGAGGACCCGGAGCACCTGAGGACGCTGGCCGAACTCGGCCGCGACCTGCCGCCGATCATCGTCCACCGTTCGAGCATGCGGGTGATCGACGGCATGCACCGGCTGCGCGTGGCGGCCGCCGAAGGCAGACCCGACATCCCCGTCCGCTTCTTCGAGGGCTCGGAGCGCGACGCCTTCGTGCTCTCGGCCCAGAGCAACACCCGGCACGGTCTGCCGCTGTCCAGGACGGAGCGGATGGCGGCGGCCGGGCGGATCCTCGGCTCCCACGCCGCCGACGTCACCGGCCCGTCCACCAAGACGGTGCGGGCGCTGCGACGGGAATCCGGCGCGCCCCCTTCTGACGAACAGGAAGTTCTCCCCATGACGCTGAAGGACCGTTCGGGACAAGCCGTCGCGCCCGAACACGTCGACGCACTCCGCGCCACGGTGCGCGGCCAGGTGTTCGCCCAGGACGACGAGGGCTACGCCCGGGCGCGGCTGGTGTGGAACGGCTACCTCAACCGCCACCCGGGCCTGATCGTGCGCTGCGCCGGCGCCGCCGACGTGGTGGAGGCGGTCCGCTTCGCGACCCGGCACGACATCCGGCTCGCCGTGCGCAGCGGCGGACACAGCTACCCCGGCCACTCGACCATCGACGACGGCCTGGTCGTCGACCTGAGCGGACTGAAGGGCATCCGGGTCGACCTGCAACGCGGTGTCGCGATCTGCGAGCCCGGCCGGCTGCTGGCCGAACTCGACGACGAGACCTACCGCTTCGGCCTCGCCGTGACCGGCGGCCAGGTCTCGCACACCGGCATCGCCGGGCTGACCCTCGGCGGCGGCATCGGCTGGCTGTGCCGCTCCCGAGGGCTCACCGTCGACAACCTGGTCGCCGCGGACGTCGTCCTCGCCACCGGCGAGGTGCGCCGGGCCAGTGCCGAGGACGACGCCGACCTGTTCTGGGCGATCCGGGGCGGCGGCGGCAACTTCGGCATCGTCACGTCCTTCGAGTACCGGCTCCACCCGCAGGGCGCCTGCCGCACCGGCATCGTCGCCTGCCGCGCCGGGGACCACGCGGCCGTCGCCACCGGCCTGTCCGCCTTCGCCGCCACCGCCCCGGACCGCCTGGCCCTGGCCGTCGGCCTCTTCGACCTGGAGGACGGCGACACGGGCATCGCCATCCGCTACGTCGACACCGCGCCGGCCGAGGACACCGACGCGCTCGTCGACGCGCTGGCCGACTTCGGGCCCGAGCCGGTGCCGCGCACCTCCGAGACCACGCCGTACCCGAAGGTCCAGCAGCTCGCCGACTCGGACATGGCCCACCACCGCCGCTACTACACCCGGTCCTTCATGATCGAGACGGTCACGGCCGAGGCCCTGGCCGGCCTGATCGACGGGTTCCGCACCCGGAAGTCGGAGCTGTCCCAGATCGGCATGATGCTCCTCGGCGGCCAGGTCGCCCGGGTCGCCCCGGAGGCCACCGCCTACCCGCACCGCGAGCCCGGCTTCCTGGTGACCCTGCTCGGCGGCTGGACCGAGGAGCGGGATGACGCGGCCAACACCGCCTGGTGCCGCGAGGTCTACGACACCATGCAGCGCTTCACCTCGGGCGGCGTGTACGTCAACGAACTGCTCGACGAGGGAGAGCGGCGCATCGTCTCGGCCTACGGCGCCGACCACTACCAGCGCCTCTCCGAACTGAAGGCGAAGTACGACCCCGCCAACGTCTTCCGGGTGAACCAGAACATCAAGCCCGCCGACCCGGCCCGCGCCTGACCGCCAGGCCTCGATGCTGCTCCGGGCCGTCGCTCGCGCCACGGCCCGGAAAAGCAGAAAGGCCCCAGCTGAACTGGGGCCTTAACTGGTGTCCGAGGGGGGACTTGAACCCCCACGCCCGATAAAGGGCACTAGCACCTCAAGCTAGCGCGTCTGCCATTCCGCCACCCGGACCGGGTGTCGTCCTCGCGGCTTCCGATCTCTCGTCCGTCGCGCTGACAGATGTAACTGTAGCAAAGATCGGCTTGGGCTCCCAAAACGGCTCCGGACCGGGCCACCAGGCTGGTGGCGGGGGCAAGGGGTGGCGTGTGGCGGGGGCGTGACCAGCGGGTTTCGGGGCCGTACGGGGGGTGGATCGGGATCGGGGGCTGGGGGAGGATGGGCGGACGTGCTCGTACGGCCCGGGTGCAGAGCCTGGGGGTGGCGCGCTGGTGCGTCGGTGCGGGTCAAAGACGAGGAGTGACCGTGAGCGAGCGGAGCGAGTCGGCGGCGCCGAAGGTGACGGCTGAGTCGGAGGTCGCGGAGATCTGTCGCGATCTGATCCGGATCGACACCAGCAACTACGGGGACGGCTCCGGCCCGGGCGAGCGCAAGGCGGCCGAGTACGTGGCCGAGCAGCTCGCCGAGTTCGGCGTGGAGCCGCAGATCTTCGAGTCGGCCAAGGGCCGGGCCTCGACGGTGATCCGGATCGAGGGCGAGGACCGGTCCCGCCCGGGCCTGCTGATCCACGGCCACACGGACGTGGTGCCGGCCAACGCCGCGGACTGGACGTACGACCCCTTCGGCGGTGAGATCGCCGACGGCTGCGTCTGGGGGCGCGGCGCGGTCGACATGAAGGACATGGACGCGATGACCCTCGCGGTCGTCCGCGACCGGCTGCGCACCGGCCGCAAGCCCCCGCGCGACCTGGTGCTGGCCTTCGTCGCCGACGAGGAGGCGGGCGGCACCTACGGCGCGCGCTTCCTGGTGGACAAGCATCCGGAGCTGTTCGAGGGCGTGACCGAGGGCATCGGCGAGGTCGGCGGCTTCTCCTTCACGGTCAACGACCAGGTGCGGCTCTACCTGGTGGAGACGGCCGAGAAGGGCATGCACTGGATGCGCCTGACGGTCGAGGGCCGGGCCGGGCACGGCTCGATGGAGAACGACGACAACGCGATCACCGAGCTGTGCGAGGCGGTCGCCCGGCTCGGCCGGCACAAGTTCCCGCTGCGGATCACCAAGACCGTCCGGGCGTTCCTGGACGAGCTGTCCGACGCGCTCGGGGTCGAGCTGGACCCGGAGAACATGGACGAGACGCTGCGCGTCCTCGGCGGCATCGCCAAGATGATCGGCACCACGCTGCGCAACACCGCCCAGCCGACCATGCTCGGCGCCGGCTACAAGGTGAACGTGATCCCCGGTCAGGCCACCGCGCACGTGGACGGGCGCTTCCTGCCCGGCTACGAGGAGGAGTTCCTGGCCGAGCTGGACAGCGTGCTCGGCCCGCGCGTGAAGCGGGAGAGCCTGCACTCGGACCGGGCGATCGAGACCAGCTTCGACGGCTCGCTGGTCGAGGCGATGCAGGCCGCGCTGCGCGCGGAGGACCCGATCGCCCGCGCGGTGCCGTACTGCCTGTCGGGCGGGACGGACGCCAAGTCCTTCCAGGACCTCGGCATCCGCTGCTTCGGCTTCGCGCCGCTGCAGCTGCCGCCGGAGCTGGACTTCGCCGGGATGTTCCACGGCGTGGACGAGCGGGTGCCGGTGGACGGGCTAAAGTTCGGCGTCCGGGTGCTGGACCGCTTCATCGACGCCTGCTGAGCGCCCCGGCGCTCTGCCGCGCCTGCTGATCAGGCGACTGGGTCGGCCCGCTCCCGGACTGCCGGGGGCGGGCTGACCGCATTGTCCGAGCGCATGATTGTGGGACGGGTCGGAGGAGATCAACAGAAACGATTCCGCCCGCGATTCCGCGCCGCTTGTCTGTGCGAAGCGTCACCGTTGCGGGTGAATGGGAAATCTGTTCCGTACCCCGTTTGCCGCAGCGTCGTTCATTCCTGTGCAGCCCGCCGAACGGGTTGCTTGTCCATACAGGAGGAATGATGAAGGTCAAGAAGATCGCCGCTGTCGCCGCCGCCACCGGTGGCCTGGTGCTCGCCGCCGCCGGTGTCGCGTCCGCTCACGGCGGTGCCGGCGCCGAGGGTGTGGCCGCGGGCTCTCCGGGTGTCGTCGCGGGCAACCAGGTCCAGGTTCCGGTCCACGTGCCGGTCAACGTGTGCGGCAACACCGTCAGCGTGATCGGTCTGATCAACCCGGCGTTCGGCAACCACTGCGCCAACGTCTGAGTCAACCTCCGGGCCGCTGAGGCCCGTTGAGCCCGATTCAGCACGGCCCCCGGGCGGCGGACGCGCCGCATCGGGGGCCTTTGTGCGTTCCGGGCCGGGGGTCGTGCCGGGGTCCGCGTCCGGTCCCGTTCATGAGGCTCGGCAAGGCCCCGACGCTCCGATCGCTCGATCGGGTGAAGATGCTTCGTTCGGCCCAACCTCGGTGTTCGCCCCTCGTTAACTCCTGTGCAGTCAAAGACCTTGCGTGATTGCCGGATATACGGAAATTCCGATTTTCATAAGGTTCACGTCAAGGTCGCCACGCCGTCTCGAAACGTCAGGGGAAATCATGAGGAATGTAGCCAAGAAGGGGATCCTCACTGCCGTGGCCACCGGCAGTGTGCTGGCCTCCACCGCCGGCTACGCCTACGCGGCCGCCGAGGCGCAGGGAGGTGCCGCGGGATCGCCGGGTGTCGCATCCGGGAACTCGGTGCAGGTGCCGGTCGAGGTGCCGATCAACGCCTGCGGCAACACCGTCGACGTGGTCGGCGCGCTGAACCCGGCGTACGGAAACCGTTGCGCCAACGTCGGCGGCGGCGGTCACGCCGCCCCGAAGCCCGGCCAGACCGGTCAGCCCGGGGGCAGTGACAGCTCCGGCACCGGTGCGAGCCACGGCCCCTCCGCCTCCGGTGCCTCCGCCAGTGGCACCACCGCCGGCTCGCCCGGGGTGATCTCCGGCAACAGCGTCCAGGCCCCGGTGCACGTCCCGGTGAACGCCTGCGGCAATTCCGTGAACGTGGTCGGCGCCGGCAACCCGGCCTTCGGCAACGAGTGCGGCAACGTCGCCCATCCCGCCCCGAAGCCGACCGACGACTGCCCCGAGGGCCGCACCCCCTCCACCCCGCCGTCGACCGGCGGCGACACCCCGGGCGGCCCGCGCAACGGCGGCCCGTCCACCAGCGCCGCCCCGAGCACCCAGGCCGTCCCCGCCGCCGCCCGTACCAGCGCCCCGGCCGCTCCCGCCGCGCAGAGCGTCGCCGCGGACAGCCAGCTGGCCCACACCGGCGCGGGCGGCGTCGAGGTGCTCGGTGCCGCAGGGCTCGCGCTGCTGATCGGCGGTGGCGTGCTCTACCGCCGCGCCCGCGCCGGCGCCCGCTGAGTCCTCCCGCGGGCTGAGCCCCCGACCGCTCAGCGGTACCCGTCGGCGAAACGGCACACCCGCCGAGGCAGCACCCGCCGACGAAACGACGCACCCGCGGCCGCCCGTAGAACGACGGGCGGCCGCGGGTGCGTGAAGGCTCGGCGTGCATCCCCCCAGGGCGGACCGGGCCCCGCCCGTCACCAGCTCCGGACCTGCCGGATGATCCGCCGCTTCAGCCGGACAGTCCGGCTCCCGTCGGGGAACAGCCTCAGCCGGTCGAGCTCCCAGTGCCCGTACTCGGCGTGCTCGGTGAGCAGTTGGCGTGCCGCGTTGCGCGTGGTCCCGCGCGGCATGCGCAGCGACTGGTACTCGTACTCCGGCTGCCGGACCGGCTTCGGTGGGGTCAAAACGCTCCTCCTGAGGATCACCTGCACGCAAGCCTACGGCTTGCCCCGGACAGTCGGCCCGGGTATTTCCGGCCGTCCTCCCGCCCCGCCGCGGCGGCCCGACGGCCCTCACCCCGGGCACTCGTCTGACAGTGCATCAGTTCTGTTGTGGTTGTGGAGTGGATTCCCCGATACCGGCGCGCGTAGCCGCACCCGGACGGCCCCGCCGGACCGGTCGCGCGCCCTCTGCGCCGCCCCACGCCGGTTCTGTCGGTGGACAGAAACCCCGGAATCGGACATCAGGGGGGAAGTTGCGGTGAAATCGCGGGTGTAGGTGACAACCGCTGTGCGTACCGGCGCCGTGGGGAGATAGCGTCTGCACCATGTCTGATGCCGCGCAGCCCACCATTGCCGAGGTACGCGCCGCCGCTGAGGCGGTCAAGGCCGCCATCGACCGTCATCTGGAAGCGGTGTCAAGCCCCAACGCAGCTGATGATCCCGCCGTGTCCGCTGCCTACGAGCAGCTCGCGACGGCGGCCATCGCCTACGACCAACTCCTGTACGAGGCCTACGACGAGGTCACTCCCTTCGAGATCCCCGGCGACGAGGGACCGGGCGGCTACCACGGCCCGGAGCAGCCCGAGGCGATCAGCGTGCTGATCCGCCGCGACTACCACGTGGTCGACCCCAAGCGGCTGCGCGCGCAGGCCGAGCGGCTCGACGAGTCGCTGACCCCGGGCGGCGCCGGCGGCGTGAACGCCGCGATCGGCGTGCTGTTCGGCGAGTACGAGCCGGACGAGATCGCCGCCCGCAGCGAGGAGTTCGGCCTGGAGGAGGCGGACTCGACGCTCTGGGTCGCGGCGGCCGAGCCGACCGAGCCGGGGGAGTGGCTGCCGGAGCCCTTCGAGCACGCCGACCCGCAGCTGCTGATCTGCCGGTTCGACGTGAGCGAGGTCTACGACGACGAGGACCCCGACGACTGACGTCGCCCGTACGCGCGAAGGGCGGGCCCGGGAGCACCGGGCCCGCCCTTCGCGCGTCAGCCGGTCGGATCGGCCACGGGTCAGTACGCCGAGGCCGCGTTCTCCGCGAGGATCGCCCGCAGCCGGGTGGTGCGCGGCTGCGCCGGGCGCTCGGCGACGGCCTGGACGAGCGCCGGGCCCGCCGCGTGGACCACGGACAGGTGGCGCTCGCCGCGCCCGAACGCGGTGTAGACCCACTGCCGGGAGAGCGCCGGGCCGGCGGCCTCCGGCACCACGACCACCGCGGCGGGCCAACGGCGGCCCAGCGCCTGGTGGACGGTCAGCGCCCAGCCGTGCCGCAGCCGGCCGACCTCGGCGGGCGGGACGGTCCGGCGCGAGCCGTCCGGGTACTCCAGGTGCAGGCCGGCGGCGTCGCCGTCCAGCACCCGGGCCGGGCGGGTGACGCCGGGGGTGGGGGACTCGACCACCCGGTCGCCCGGGTCGAAGCCGCCGAACCGGCCGGGGCCCGGGTTCAGCCGGGCCTTGGCGGCGGCGTTCAGCGCGCGCGTACCGGCCGGGCCGCCGTGGCCCGGGGTGAGCAGCACCACCTGCTCGGCGGGGATGCCGAGCGCGCGCGGGATGGAGTCGGTGAGCAACTGGACGGCACGGTGGACGGCCTCGCCGCCGTCCTTGGCGGTCAGGATGACCACCTCCTTGTCCGGCGCATCGACGGGCTGCAGCTCGCCGATGCCGACCCCCGAGACCAGCTCGCCGATCGGGCCGAAGTCCGGGGTGCGGGACGCGACCGCCGGGCAGACCTTGGCGGCCAGCAGGTCGGCGAAGAACCGGCCCGGGCCGGCCGACCAGAGCTGGCCAGGGTCCCCGCTGAGCACCAGCCGGGTGCCGTCGGCGAGCGACTCCAGCACGGTGGCGGCCAGTTCGACGTCCAGCAGCGGCGCGTCCAGCACGATCAGGAGGTCCAGGGCGAGCGAGCCGTCCGAGGAGCGGCCGGGGCCGGCCGCACCGGACAGCAGCTCGGCGAGGGTGACCACCGGGGTCTCTGCCTCGACGAGGGAGTCGAAGGACTCCTTGCCCTGGTCGGTCCAGGTGGCGGCCCAGGCGCGCAGCCCGAGTCCCACGGCGGCGGCCAGCAGCGCGGCCGGCTCGGCGCGGGCCGCCTCACCGCCGGTGTGCAGGACCAGGGCGCTCTCGGCGACGGCCCGGATCAGGGCGGTCGCGGAGGAGGACGGCGCCGCCTCGGCGGCGGCCTCCCAGGCGGCGGGGCCGGGGGAGACGGGCACGGCCTCGGCGGGGGCCGCGCCGTCCGCCGCCCCGCCCTCCTCGACCTCGGAGCCCTCCTCGACCTCGCCCTCCTCGACCTCGGAGCCCTCCTCGACGTCGACGTCCTCGCCCGGCACGAAGGTGGCCATCAGCTGGAGCAGCTTCTCGGCGAGGCTGTCCTCCGCCATCGCCAGCGCCTCCAGCGCGAGCAGCGTCCGCGTCGGCGCCTCGTCCTCGTCGCCGCCCGCCGCGTGCGCCTCGGCTCCGCTCAGCTCCTCCTGGAAGGGCAGCACCCGCCCGTCCGCGACGGCCTCCTGGATCGCGGCGGCCGGCTCGGGCATCCGGAGCCGTTCGAGCCCGGCGGCCACCTCGGCCAGCTCCTGGGCCGAGTGTCCGCGCAGCGCCGCCTGCTCCAGCAGCCAGACCACCAGCGCCTGGGCCCGGCGCGCGTCGTCCGGGGCGGCCGAGTTGCCGAGCAGCCCGCGGGCGAAGTGGTCCGCGTGCTCGGGGCGTACGCCGGGCAGGCCGAGGATCGCCCACGGGTCCTGGCGCAGCCGCTCGGCGGCGTCCTCGCCGAACTGTGCGACGGCGGCGGCCGCCAGCTCGGCCGGGGCGCCGCCGGCGGCCAGCACCTCGACGGTCTCCTGGAGCGCGTCGCCGCGCGGCCCGTCGGGCCGCGCGGCCGGGGCGGCCTCGACGGCGGCCCGAGGAGCCGCCGAACCCGCAGCAGCCGTAGCCTCAGCCGTCCCGGACGCCCCCGGCCCGGACGCCCCGGGCTCGGAAGTCCTGGGCTCCGAGGGCTCGGGCGCCGGGGCTGCCGGCCCCGAACCCTGCGGCCCGATCCTGCGGATCTGCGCCGCGAGCTCGGCGATCTTCGCCGCCTTGTCGGCGGGCGAGAGCGCAGTCTCCTCCGGAGCGCCGTTCCCCGTGTCACTCATCGTCGTCCGCTCCAAAGGTCACTCCACTGCACGTTCTGCTCGACAACCCGGCCCGGGGGTCACAGCTCGGTCCACCCGTGGTCCGGGTAGCGGTGCACCGGCGACGAGATGTCGTCCAGCGCGCCACGGATCTCACCCGGAAGCGTAAGCGCCTCCACTGACAGTGCCGCCTGCAGCTGTGCCACCGTGCGCGCCCCGACCAGCGCACTCGCCACGCCGGGCCGGTCCCGGACCCAGGCCAGGGCGACCGCGAGCGGGCTGCTGGCCAGCCCGTCGGCGGCGGTGGCGACGGCGTCCACGATCCGCCGGGAGCGCTCCCCGAGGTACGGCTGGACGAACCCGGACAGGTACGCCGAGGCGCCGCGCGAGTCCTGGGGGACGCCGTGCCGGTACTTGCCGGTGAGCACCCCGCGCCCGAGCGGCGAGCCCGCCAGGATCCCGACCCCGGCGTCCAGCGCGGCGGGCAGGGCCTCGCGCTCGATGCCGCGCTGGAGCAGCGAGTACTCCAACTGGGCCCCGGCCAGCGGCATCCGGTCGTGCCGGGCGCGCTGCCAGGCGGCGGCCTTGGCGAGCTGCCAGCCGCTGAAGTCGCAGACCGCGGTGTAGCGGGCGCGGCCGGAGGAGACGGCGATGTCGAGAGCGCTGAGGGTCTCCTCGACCGGGGTCATCGGGTCGAACGCGTGCACCTGCCACAGGTCGACGTAGTCGGTGCCGAGCCGGCGCAGCGAGGCGTCCAGGGCGGCGAGCAGGTGGCCGCGGGAGCAGTCGAAGCGGCGGGCGGACTCGGGGACGCTGCCCGCCTTGGTGGCGATGACGAGTTCGGAGCGCGGGATCAGGCTGTCGGTGAGGCGGGAGATCAGGTACTCGGCGCCGCCGTCGGCGTACACGTCGGCGGTGTCGACCAGGTTGCCGCCGGCGTCGACGAACTCCTTGAGCTGCTCGGCGGCTTCGTGCTCGTCGGTGTCCCGGCCCCAGGTCATGGTGCCGAGGCCGAGGCGGGAGACCTGCAGGCCGGTACGGCCGAGGTGACGCTTTTCCATCGGACTGGCCCTCCACTCGCCGGGTGGCACCGGTGGCCCGGTAGCCCTGTAAACGCGCAGGTGGGGAGAGCGCTCCCCACGTCGGCTGAGCGTAGCGGCCGGTGCCCGGGCAGGGGCGCAGACCCGCAGAACGATCAACACCGGCGCTGTGACCCAGACCACCGCTACCCGTCAGTAGCCTGAGCCGTACGGGCACCACTACGCTCGACCACCAAGCCCACCCGACTGGAAGGTTCGGCACATGCGACTCGGCATCAACCTCGGCTACTGGGGACTCGGCATGGATGCCGACAACATCGCGGTGGCCCAGGAGGCGGACCGGCTCGGCTACTCGGTCTGCTGGGCGGCCGAGGCGTACGGCTCGGACGCCGCGACGGTGCTGAGCTTCGTCGCCGCGAAGACCGAGCGGATCGACGTCGGTTCGGCCATCTTCCAGATCCCGGCCCGCACCCCGGCGATGACCGCGATGACCGCCGCGACCCTGGACACCCTCTCCGGCGGCCGCTTCCGGCTCGGCCTCGGCGTCTCCGGCCCGCAGGTGTCCGAGGGCTGGTACGGCGTGAAGTTCGACAAGCCGCTCGCCCGCACCCGCGAGTACGTGGAGATCATCCGCAAGGCGATGTCCCGCGAGCGCCTGGTGCACGAGGGCGCGCACTGGACCCTGCCGCTGCCCGGCGGCCCGGGCAAGCCGATCAAGCTGACCGTGCACCCGGTGCGCGAGCACATCCCGCTGTACATCGCCGCGATCGGCCCGAAGAACCTGGAGCAGACCGGCGAGACCGCCGACGGCTGGCTCGGCATCTTCTTCGCCCCGGAGCACGCCGCGCTCTCCCTCGACCCGCTGAAGGCCGGGCGCGCCAAGGCCGGCAAGTCCCTGGACGGCTTCGACCTCTGCCCGACCGTCACCATCGCCGTCGGCGAGGACATCAAGGCCGGCGTCGACTCCCAGCGTTCCTACGCCGCGCTCTACATCGGCGGCATGGGCAGCAAGGAGAAGAACTTCTACAACCAGCTCACCCGGCGGATGGGTTACGAGCAGGCCGCCGACGAGATCCAGGAGAAGTACCTGGCCAAGGACTACGCGGGCGCCGCGGCCGCCGTCCCGCACGACCTGATCGACGCCACCTCGCTGATCGGCGACACCGCCCGGATCGCCGACCGGATGCAGGCCTACGCCGACGCGGGCGTCACCACGCTCACCCTGGCCCCGTCCGGCTTCACCCTGGACGAGCGGATCCAGGCGCTGCGCACGGGCGTCGAGGCGCTGGAGCGGGCCGGGCTCGCGTAACCGGTCGGAACGAGAGCGGCACGACAGCCAGTCGTGCCGCGTCGACTTCTCAGCCGTGGGCGGCCGAGCTTGCCGGGAACCGCACCCCACCGCCGCGTCCGGAGGCCGTAGGCTGAGCCCCATGCCCACCCTGCTGCTCGTCCGCCACGGCCGCTCGACCGCGAACACCGCCGGAATCCTGGCCGGTTGGACCCCCGGCGTGGACCTGGACGACACCGGGCGCGCGCAGGCCGCCGCACTGGCCGGCCGGCTGGCCGCGATCCCGCTGGTGCAGGCCGTCAGCAGCCCGCTGGAGCGCTGTCGGCAGACCCTGGAGCCGCTGCTCGCCGTCCGCCCCGAGCTGGGCCCGCCGGCCGAGGACGAGCGGCTGGGGGAATGCCACTACGGCGAGTGGACCGGCCGCCCGCTGGCCGAGCTGGCCAAGGAGCCGCTCTGGCGCACGGTGCAGGACCACGCCGCCGCCGCGGCCTTCCCGGGCGGCGAGTCGCTGCGCGAGCTGAGCCACCGCACGGTCGGCGCGGTCCGCGAGTGGAACGCGAAGATCGCCGCCGAGCACGGCGAGGACGCGGTCTGGGTCGCCTGCTCGCACGGGGACGTGATCAAGGCGGTGGTGGCCGACGCGCTCGGCCTGCACCTGGACCACTTCCAGCGGATCAGCGTCGAGCCCTGCTCGGTCACCGCGATCCGCTACACCCCGCAGCGGCCCTTCGTGCTCAGGATGGGCGACACCGGCGACCTCTCCTCGCTGGCGCCCAAGCCCTCCGCCGCCCCGGCCACCCCGGCCGGCGACGCGGTGGTCGGCGGAACGGCCTGAGCCGCGCGACACCGCCCGGGCCCGCGGGTGCCACCCCGTCCGCGGCCTCCGGCTCGGCTCCCCGGCCGGGCCCCGGAGGTCGTAGGGTGACTGATGAGTGCTCCGCAGTTGGACCACCCGCCCGTTGAACGACCTCGCCCCGTTGGACAACCCCGCGATCCCGCATGGCGGATCCGCACCGACCGACACGATCCGGAGCTAGAGCGTGCCCCGTCAGGTCTTCTTCTACGACCAGCCCGAACGGTTCGTGGCCGGCACCGTCGGCCAGCCCGGCGCCCGGGCGTTCTACCTGCAGGCCAGCGCCCGGGGCCGGATCACCAGCGTGCTGCTGGAGAAGAACCAGGTCGCCGCCCTCGCCGAGCGGATCGAGGAGGTCCTGGACGAGGCGCTGCGGCGCAGCGGCGGCGACGCCGCCATCCCGGCCGCCGCGCCCAAGGACCTGCTCGACACCGCCCCGCTGGACCTCCCGCTGGAGCAGGAGTTCCGGGTCGGCACCATGGCTCTGGCCTGGGACAGCGTGGACGCCTGCCTGGTAGTCGAGGCGCAGGCGCTGGTGGAGGACGAGGAGGAGGACGGCGAGGAGGCGGTCTTCCAGGACGACGAGAACGGCCCGGACATGCTGCGGGTGCGGCTGACCGGTGCGATGGCCCGGGTGTTCGCCAAGCGCGCGCTGGACCTGGTCGCGGCCGGCCGCAAGCCCTGCCCGTTCTGCAACCTGCCGCTGGACCCGGAGGGCCACCTGTGCCCGCGCGCGAACGGCTACCGGCGCTGAACACCGAGACCCCGCCGCAGGCCGACCCGGGAGCGGCCGCCGCCCTCGCCGCCGACGTGCCGACCGCCCTCGCGCTGCTGCGCCAGGGCGTGCTGACGGTGCACGGCCGCCTCACCGAGGCCTCCAACGCCGCGCTGTACTGCACCGTCGAGCACGGCTCGCTGAGCGCGCAGGCCATCTACAAGCCGGTGGCCGGCGAGCGACCGCTCTGGGACTTCCCGGACGGCACCCTGGCCGGCCGCGAGGTCGCCGCGTACGAGCTGTCCGCGGCGACCGGCTGGGAGCTGATCCCGCCCACGGTGCTGCGCGAGGGGCCGCATGGGCCCGGCATGGTGCAGCTGTGGGTCGAACCGGACCCGCAGGCCGAGCCGTTGCTGGCGCTGCAGGACCCGAACGGCCCGGAGGAGGGCTGGCTGCCGATCGTCCGCGCCGAGGTCGAGGACGGCCGCACCGCGCTGCTGGTGCACCACGACGACTGGCGGCTGCGCCGGCTCGCGGTGCTGGACGCGGTGCTCAACAACGCCGACCGCAAGGGCGGCCACCTGATCCCCGCCGCCGACGGCCGGGTGTACGGCATCGACCACGGCGTCACCTTCAACACCGAGGGCAAGCTGCGCACCCTGCTGTGGGGCTGGGCGGGGGACCGGCTGCCGGCCGAGGCGCTGGAGGTGTTGTCCCGGCTGGCCCGGCAGCTGGACGGGGAGCTGGCCGAGCGCCTCGCCCCGCATCTGACCGGCGCCGAACTGGACGCCACCCGCGCCCGGGTGGCCGCGCTGCGCGGCTCGGGCAGGCACCCGCTGCCCTCCACGGACTGGCCGGCGATCCCCTGGCCGCCGGTGTAGGCCCCTTGACGACAGGTCAGGTGGCCAAGGAGGCGGGCTTCGCGGACCCGGCGTACTTCTGCCGCTTCTTCCGGCGGGAGACCGGGATGACCCCGGGGGAGTTCCGGGCCCGGGTCGACGGAAATCACCATGATCCCCGGATCATGTCCATCGCCGTCGCACCGGACGGTCCGTAGATTCACTGCTGGCCACCGGGAGCCGGGCGCCCGTCGGCGGCAGGGCCGACCGGGCGCTCACCCGTGCCCGCGGGCCGGAGCGCGCCTTATGCCCGAAACGGAACGCTCACTATCAGTCGGAAAGCGGTCAGGCAACGACAGGATGCGAATTCAGTCGATCTTGGATACTGGTTAGGCTTTCAAATGTTCTCAAGGTTAAAGTCGATCCCATGCATGCCTGGCCCGCCTCCGAGGTCCCCGCCCTGCCTGGTCAGGGGCTCCCCCTCCACATCTTCGACACCGCAGCGGGCAAGGTCCGTGAGGTCGTGCCGCAGGACGGCACCGCCCGGATCTACGTCTGCGGCATCACCCCCTACGACGCGACCCACATGGGCCACGCCGCCACCTACAACGCCTTCGACCTGGTGCAGCGGGTCTGGAAGGACGCCGGTCACGACGTCCTCTACATCCAGAACGTGACCGACGTGGACGACCCGCTGCTGCAGCGCGCGGTCGAGACCGGCCAGGACTGGGTGGCCCTCGCGGAGCGCGAGACGGCCCTGTTCCGCGAGGACATGACCGCCCTGCGGCTGCTCCCGCCGGCCCACTACATCGGCGCCGTCGAGTCCATCCCGTGGATCGTCCCGATCGTCCAGAAGCTGCTGGCCTCCGGCGCCGCCTACAAGGTGGACGAGGACATCTACTTCTCGGTCGACGCCGACCCGCACTTCGGCCAGGTCTCCGGCCTCACCCGCGAGGCCATGCGCCCGGTCTTCGCCGAGCGCGGCGGCGACCCGGACCGCCCCGGCAAGCGCAACCCGCTGGACGCCCTGCTCTGGCTGGCCGCCCGCCCGGGCGAGCCCGCCTGGGACACCGAACTCGGCCACGGCCGCCCCGGCTGGCACATCGAGTGCGTGGCCATCGCGCTGCAGTACCTGGGCATGACCTTCGACATCCAGGGCGGCGGCAGCGACCTGTCCTTCCCGCACCACGAGATGGGCGCCTCGCACGCCCAGGTCGCCACCGGCTCCCACCCGTACGCCAAGGCGTACGTGCACGCAGGCATGGTCGCGCTGGACGGCAAGAAGATGTCCAAGTCCCGCGGCAACCTGGTCTTCGTCTCGGCCCTGCGCCGCGACGGCGTCGACCCGGCGGCGATCCGCCTGGCGCTGCTCTCGCACCACTACCGCGCCGACTGGGAGTGGACCAAGGACGTCCTGGACGAGGCCGTCGAGCGCCTCGCCCGCTGGCGGGCCGCGGTCTCCCGGCCGGACGGCCCGGCGGCCGAGCAGCTGCTCGCCGAGGTCCGTGCGGCGCTGGCGAACGACCTGGACGCGCCCGCCGCGCTGGCCGCCGTCGACCGCTGGGCCGCGCAGCAGGAGAGCGAGGGCGGCACCGACATCGGCGCGCCCGGCCTGGTGAGCCGGACGGTGGACGCCCTGCTCGGCGTCGCGCTGTAGTCCGGTAGTCCCGCAACGACGCCGAAGGGGGCGTCAGGACCGAGGTCCTGACGCCCCCTTCGGCGTCGTTCACCGGGGGGGAGGACTACTCCTCCTCGGCGCCCTCCTGGCTCTCCCGGGTCGTGCCCGGCGACTCCGGCTCGGCCGGCCGCTCCGCCGTCGCATGCCCGGACACCGGCTTCTCGCCGGTCGGCCCGACGTTCTCCCGGCGGCGCAGATAGCGCTCGAACTCGCGCGCGATCGCGTCCCCGGAGGCCTCCGGCAGCTCCGCGGTGTCCTGCGCCTCCTCCAGCTGCTGGACGTACTCGGCCACCTCGCTGTCCTCGGCGGCCAGCTGGTCCACGCCGAGCTGCCAGGCCCGGGCGTCCTCGCCGAGCTCACCCGGCGGGATGCGCAGGTCCAGCAGGTCCTCCAGCTTGTTCAGCAGCGCCAGCGTGGCCTTGGGGTTGGGCGGCTGCGCGACGTAGTGCGGCACCGCGGCCCACAGCGTCACGGCCGGCACCCCGGCGTGGGTGCAGGCCTCCTGCAGCACCCCGACGATCCCGGTCGGGCCCTCGTAGCGGCTCTCCTCCAGGTCCAGCCGACGGGCCAGCTCCGGGTCGGAGGTGACCCCACTGACCGGCACCGGGCGGCTGTGCGGGGTGTCGCCGAGCAGCGCGCCCAGGATCACCACCAGCTCGACGCCCAGCTCGTGCGCGAAGCCGAGCAGCTCGTTGCAGAACGAGCGCCAGCGCATGCTCGGCTCGATGCCGCGCACCAGCACCACGTCCCTGGTCACCGGCTCCGTCACCCGGACCACCGAGAGCCTGGTGGTCGGCCAGGTGATCCGGCGGATGCCGCCGTCCAGCCAGATCGTCGGCCGGTTGACCTGGAAGTCGTAGTAGTCCTCCGCGTCCAGCGCGGCGACCACCTTGCCGCCCCAGGTCTCGTCCAGATGCGCCAGAGCCGCGGAGGCGGCGTCACCCGCGTCGTTCCACCCCTCGAAGGCGCACACCATCACCGGGTCGATCAACTCGGGAACATCTTCCAGCTCGATCACCCAGCGTCTCCCTCCGGTCGGCGGTCGGACCGGCACCGCCTCGGCTGGCCTGCCGGGGCACTGACGGGCCGGCTCCCGCCTTCGAACCTCTCGTCTCCCATGGAACGGCTCGCTCCATGGTCCCTACCTGCCCAGCCTACGGGCTTTGATGCGCATGGCGGCCAGGGCACCGGGACAGTCTGGGGGAGCGGGCCGCCGCGATCCAGCGGTTATCCGCTCCGTGACGGCTGACGCCCCGCCGCCCGGCCCGGACGGCGGCGCACGGTGTCCGACCGGCGACGGAGCGCACAGGAGTGACGCCCGGGCACGGCGGCGCGATGATGGTGGGCGGGGGCCGGGGCGGAAGGGGCCGACCGATGAACCGATGGCTGTGGATCGGCGCGGGTGCGGGAGCGGCGGCGCTGGCCGGGGCCGCGCTGCTGGCGGCGGACCGGGCCGGGCGCCGGCTGCCGGTGGAGCACGTCACCGAAGGCGGGCTTGAGCTCGCCCAGACTCCCGGCGCGGTCTGGGACGTGCTCACCGACATCGACCTGTACCCGGCCTGGCGCCCGGGCCTCACCCACGTCGAACGGCTGCCCGCCGGGGCCGGCGGCCGCCCGCGCTGGCGCGAGTACGACCGGCACGGGCACATCACCTACGAGGTGGTCGCCAGCGAGGCCCCGCACCGCCTGGTGACCGGCATCGCCGACCCGGACCTGCCCTACGGCGGCACCTGGACGTACCAGCTCACCCCGGCCGGGCCCGGCTGCTCGCTGACCGTCACCGAGCGCGGCGAGGTCCGCAGGCCGCTCCACCGGGCCGTCTCCCACTACCTGACCGGCGAGGACGCCACCGTCCACCGCTACCTGGGCGCCCTGGCGCACCGGATGGCTCCCTAGCCGGGGTCCACCCAGCCCCGCCGGTACGCCGCCCAGTTCTCCGGCGTCGCGGCGAAGTCCACGTACAGCGCGACGCCGAAGTCGGCCCGCCGCAGATCCTCGCGGCCGAGGCCCAGCCGGACGCCCCGGATGGCCGCCGGGACGGTCTCCGCTCGGCCCAGGTGGCCCCACCTGTCGTCCCAGAAGAACGGCAGGCCGATCAGCAGGTCGACCTGCGGCGGGGTGGCCCGAAGCGCCAGCTCGGTCTGCTGGGCGACGTAGCCGCCGAACAGCGGCTCGGTCGGCATCGAGGTGTCGTAGGCCATCACCGCGATCTGGTCGACCCGGCGGGCGGTCTCGCGGAAGTACGCCTGGTCCCACCACTTGCCGTGGTCGGTGAGCAGGATGCCGGCGGTGTGCAGGCCGGGGACCGGGTCGATCTGCGGGGCCGCCACCGACAGCGTGGCGCCGCGCGCGGCCGTCACCGCGCGGACCTCGTCCAGCAGGGCGAGCCAGCCGGCCGTGCCGGGGCGGATCGGCTCCATGTCGAAGTGCACGCCGTCGAAGCCCTGGTCCAGCACCTGGCGGGCGGAGGCGGTGATCCGGTCCCGGGTGGGCGCGTCGTCCAGGTCCAGGGCGTCCCGCTCCGGCTTGACCTCGTCGCCCAGCCAGCCCTGCAGCCGCACCCCCGGCAGCGCCCGGTGGGCGGCCTCGGTGAACCAGCGGGCCTGCGGGTGGACGGACGCCGGCAGTGAGCCGTCGTGCTCCAGCGGCCCGGTGTGCACGTACAGGTCGCGCACGCCGGTACCGGCCAGCTGCCGGGCCAGCGCCGCCACGTCCGCGTCGGTCTTGCGGCCGTCCACCCAGGCGTGGCCCAGCCAGACGGCGTCCCGGCCGCGGGTGCGGGCCTCGGCGGCGGGTTCACCCGTGTAGTGCAGTCGGATCGCGACGAGCACCGAGCCCAGCGCGGCGACCGGGACGGCCACCGCCAGCCCCAGTGCCAGCAGGGCCCGGCGCCACCGGGACCAGCCTCTCCAACGCGCGCGCAGCGCCCGGAACGGGGCCGTCACGGCCCGACCCACGCGCCGCGCGGCGGTCCGGAATCGGGCCACGCGGTTGCTCCCCCCTTGCGGTCGAGCGCTCAGGATACGGAATGGGCCCGCGGGCGGGGCCGTGTGCCGGATACCCTGGCGACGTGCGGGCCCGAGCAAGCGGGTTCGCAAAGCCGACAGCCGTCGCACCAGGGAGACGCCCCATGGCCACTGCAGCCAACCCGTCCATCACTCAGCAGAGCCGCGCGAACGCGCTGCGTGAAGCGCTTGCCACCCGGGTGGTGGTCGCCGACGGTGCGATGGGCACCATGCTCCAGGCGCAGGACCCGACCCTGGAGGACTTCCAGGACCTCGACGGCTGCAACGAGGTCCTCAACATCACCCGGCCGGACATCGTCCGCTCCGTCCACGAGGCCTACTTCGCGGTGGGCGTGGACTGCGTCGAGACCAACACCTTCGGCGCCAACTTCGCCGCGCTGGGCGAGTACGACATCCCGGAGCGGATCTTCGAGCTGTCCGAGGCCGGCGCCCGGATCGCCCGCGAGGTGGCGGACGCCCACGCCGCCGACGGCCGCACCCGCTGGGTGCTCGGTTCGATCGGCCCCGGCACCAAGCTGCCGACCCTCGGCCACGCCCCGTACGAGGCGCTGCGCGACGGCTTCCAGCAGAACGCGGCCGGCCTGATCGCCGGCGGCGCCGACGCGCTGCTGGTGGAGACCAGCCAGGACCTGCTGCAGACCAAGGCCGCGATCCTCGGCTCCAAGCGCGCCCTGGCCGAGGCCGGGCTGGACCTGCCGGTGCTGGTGCAGGTGACGGTGGAGACCACCGGCACCATGCTGCTCGGCTCCGAGATCGGCGCCGCGCTCACCGCGCTGGAGCCGCTCGGCGTCGACTACATCGGCCTCAACTGCGCCACCGGCCCGGCCGAGATGAGCGAGCACCTGCGCTACCTGGCCAAGAACGCGAAGATCGGCCTGTCCTGCATGCCCAACGCGGGCCTGCCGGTGCTGGGCAAGGACGGCGCCCACTACCCGCTCTCCCCGGCCGAACTGGCCGAGGCGCACGACGTGTTCACCCGCGAGTACGGCCTCTCGCTGGTCGGCGGCTGCTGCGGCACCACCCCCGAGCACCTGCGCCAGGTGGTCGAGAAGGTCCAGGGCCGCCCGATCGCCCGGCGCGAGCCCCAGCCGGAGCCCTCGGCCGCCTCGCTCTACCAGGCGGTGCCGTTCCGCCAGGACACCTCGTACCTGGCGATCGGCGAGCGCACCAACGCCAACGGCTCGAAGAAGTTCCGCGAGTCGATGCTGGCCGGCGACTGGCAGGCCTGCGTGGAGATCGCCCGGGACCAGATCCGGGACGGCTCGCACCTGCTGGACCTGTGCGTGGACTACGTCGGCCGCGACGGCGTCGCCGACATGAAGGAGATCGCCGGTCGGCTGGCCACCGCCTCCACCCTGCCGATCGTGCTGGACTCCACCGAGCCGCCCGTGCTGAAGGCCGGTCTGGAGGCGCTCGGCGGCCGAGCGGTGCTCAACTCGGTCAACTACGAGGACGGCAACGCCCCCGACTCGCGCTTCGGCAGGATCGCCTCGCTGGCCCGCGAGCACGGCGCCGGCCTGATCGCGCTGACCATCGACGAGCAGGGCCAGGCCCGTACGGCCGATGCGAAGGTCGCGATCGCCGAGCGGCTGATCGCCGAGCTGACCGCCGACTACGGCATCGACGAGGGCTCGATCCTGGTCGACTGCCTCACCTTCACCCTGGCCACCGGCCAGGAGGAGTCCCGCCGGGACGGCATCGAGACCATCGCGGCGATCCGCGAGCTCAAGCGCCGCCACCCCAAGGTGCAGACCACCCTCGGCCTGTCGAACATCTCCTTCGGCCTCAACCCGGCCGCCCGCGTGGTGCTCAACTCGGTCTTCCTGCACGAGTGCGTGGAGGCCGGCCTGGACTCGGCGATCGTGCACGCCTCCAAGATCCTGCCGATCTCCCGGATCCCCGAGGACCAGCGCGAGGCCGCCCTCGACCTGGTCTACGACCGCCGCCGGGACGGCTATGACCCGCTGCAGCGCCTGCTGGAGCTGTTCGAGAACGTCTCCACCGCCTCGGTCAAGGCCTCCAAGGCGCAGGAGCTGGCCGCGCTCCCGCTGGAGGAGCGGCTGCAGCGCCGGATCATCGACGGCGAGCGGGGCGGCCTGGAGGCCGACCTGGACGAGGCGCTGGCCGAGCGCCCGGCGCTGGAGATCATCAACGACACCCTGCTGTCCGGCATGAAGGTGGTCGGCGAGCTCTTCGGCTCCGGCCAGATGCAGCTGCCGTTCGTGCTCCAGTCCGCCGAGGTGATGAAGACCGCGGTGGCCCACCTGGAGCCGCACATGGAGAAGTCCGACAGCGAGGGCAAGGGCACCATCGTGCTGGCCACCGTCAAGGGCGACGTCCACGACATCGGCAAGAACCTGGTCGACATCATCCTGTCCAACAACGGCTACAACGTGGTCAACCTGGGCATCAAGCAGCCGGTCTCGGCGATCCTGGACGCCGCGCAGGAGCACAACGCGGACGTGATCGGCATGTCCGGCCTGCTGGTGAAGTCCACCGTGATCATGAAGGAGAACCTGGAGGAGCTGAACCAGCGCAAGCTGGCGGCGAGCTACCCGGTGATCCTCGGCGGCGCCGCCCTGACCCGCGCCTACGTCGAGCAGGACCTGCACGAGATCTACGAGGGCGAGGTCCGCTACGCCCGGGACGCCTTCGAGGGCCTGCGGCTGATGGACGCGCTGGTCGCGGTCAAGCGCGGCGTGCCCGGCGCGACCCTGCCGGAACTCAAGCAGCGCCGGCACGCCCGGGTCGAGGTGGAGGAGCCGGAGCCCGAGGTCAACCTCGGCCAGATCCGCTCCGACGTCACGCTGGAGAACACGCTGCCCACCCCGCCGTTCTGGGGCGACCGGATCGTCAAGGGCATCCCGTTCGCCGACTACGCCTCCTGGCTGGACGAGGACGCGCTGTTCAAGGGCCAGTGGGGCCTGAAGGCCGCCCGCAACGGTGACGGCCCGTCCTACGAGGAGCTGGTGGAGACCGAGGGCCGGCCGCGGCTGCGGGCCTGGCTGGACCGGCTGCAGACCGAGGGCTGGCTGGAGGCGGCCGTGGTCTACGGCTACTACCCGGCCAACTCCAAGGGCGACGACCTGATCGTCTTCCACGAGGACGGCACCGAGCGGACCCGCTTCACCTTCCCCCGCCAGCGCCGCGGCCGCCGGCTCTGCCTGGCGGACTTCTTCCGCCCGGAGGAGTCCGGCGAGCGGGACGTGGTCGGCCTGCAGGTGGTCACCATGGGCAACCGGATCTCGGAGGCGGCCAACGAGCTGTTCGCCGGGAACTCCTACCGCGACTACCTGGAGCTGCACGGCCTCTCGGTGCAGCTGGCCGAGGCGCTCGCCGAGTTCTGGCACGCCCGGGTCCGCTACGAGCTGGGCTTCCACGGGGAGGACCCCCAGGACGTCAAGACTGGGCCTGATCTAAAAGCAATGTTCGCGCTCAAGTACCGGGGCGCCCGCTTCTCGCTCGGCTACGGGGCCTGCCCCGAGCTGGAGGACCGCGCCAAGATCGCCGAGCTGCTGAAGCCCGAGCGGATCGGCGTGGTGCTCTCCGAGGAGTTCCAGCTGCACCCGGAGCAGTCCACCGACGCGATCGTGATCCACCACCCGGAGGCGAAGTACTTCAACGCCCGGTAATCCGTACGCCCCTCTCCGTTCGCTCTTTCCGGGCGAAGCGGGCGTATCCTGGATGATCCTGAACGGGCCGGTCCGCTCACCAGCGGGCCGGCCTGTGCCATCCCCGAGGGGCGTCCGAGGACGCTTCGCGGGGTACTGCCGGAAGGACTCGCCATGACCACCAGCTCCACCACCGCCCTGGCGCTCGACCACGGGGACGACCGCGGCCTGCAGGCGGTGCTGCTGGACATGGACGGGACGCTGGTGGACACCGAGGACTTCTGGTGGCAGGCCGAGGTCACGCTCTTCGCCGAGCTGGGCCACCAGCTGGACGAGCAGGACCGGGCGCACGTGGTCGGCGGCCCGATGACCCGGGTGATGGACTACCTGGTCGCCCGCACCGGGGTGGACATCGCCCCGGCCGACCTGGGGGTGCTGGTCAACCAGCGCTTCGTCGACCTGCTGGCCGGCGGCGTGCCGCTGATGCCGGGCGCCGAGCGGCTGCTCAACACCCTTGCCGCGCACGGCGTCCCGGCCGCGCTGGTGTCCGCCTCGCACCGGCACGT
Organism: Kitasatospora sp. NPDC053057; assembly: GCF_044546945.1. Taxonomy (NCBI): domain Bacteria; kingdom Bacillati; phylum Actinomycetota; class Actinomycetes; order Kitasatosporales; family Streptomycetaceae; genus Kitasatospora; species Kitasatospora sp. NPDC053057. Next base: position 31,278 of record NZ_JBITZP010000032.1, read on the forward strand.
GATCGACATCGTGCTGCGCTCGCTGGGCGCCGAGCGCTTCGCCTTCACCATCGCCGGGGACGAGGTGCCGCGCACCAAGCCGTTCCCGGACCCGTACCTGGCGGCGGCGCTGCGGCTGGGTGCGGAGCCGGCCCGCTGCGTGGTCGTCGAGGACACCCCGACCGGGGTTCGCGCGGGCGAGGCGGCCGGCTGCCCGGTGATCGCGGTGCCCTCGGTGGCGCCGATCGAGGCGGCGCCCGGGCGGCTGGTGCTCCCCTCGCTGGAGCAGGTCGATCTCGAACTGCTGCGCTCGCTGGTCGCCTCGCGGGTGTAGCCGGGGCAAGCGGAGCGACGTTCGCTGGATGTGATTGTCATCTCATTGCGCCTCGCCACTACCCGCCGGTAAGCGGCCCCGCCCGGCATCTGCGGACGGTCGGCCGGGGAGAAAACGGGCATTGACTGACAACTCGTCGGGCGCGCCGTGATGCCCCCAACCACCGTGTCCCAAACGTCATCTGCACGGGTATCGGTCGTGCGTGTTCGATATGGCACGCTACTCGGGTTCGCGACACCCCCGAAGGACGCTCCCGTGAAGACTTCAGCTGAACGCCTGGCAGTACTCGGCTGTGCCGGTCTGGTCGCCGTGACGGTGGCCGGTTGCGGATCGGTCACCGACGCCGTCAAGGGGGACAGCGGCGGCAAGTCGATCACCATGGGAACCTCCCAGCTGACCGCCACACTGGACCCCGCGGCCTCCTACGACTCCGGTGCCTGGCTGCTGCTGCGCAACACCTTCCAGTCGCTGCTGACCTTCCCCGCCGCCGCCAGCACGCCCGCCCCGGACGCCGCGAAGTCCTGCGACTTCTCCGGCGGCGAGGCCAGCGAGTACCACTGCACCCTGCGGCCCGGGCTGAAGTTCTCCAACGGCCACCCGCTGACCGCCGAGGACGTGGTGTTCTCGATCCAGCGGACCAAGAAGATCAACGACCCGAACGGCCCGGCCGGCCTGCTCGCCTCGATCAAGAGCGTCGAGGCCAAGGGCGACAACGAGGTGGTCTTCCACCTGTCGACCCCCGACGCCACCCTGCCGGCCAAGCTGGCCGGCCCGGCCGGCGCCATCGTCGACCACCAGGTCTTCCCGGCCGACAAGGTCCTCCCCAACGACAAGCTGGTCGGCTCCGGCCCGTACCGCTTCGACTCGTTCGAGAACATGGCCGGCGACAACGGCAAGCAGCTGGGCAAGGTCGTGCTGGTGCCCAACGACAAGTACAGCGGCGACGCCAAGCTGCTGAACGACAAGTTCACCGTCAAGTACTACGACAAGGCCCCGGACCTCAAGGCCGCGCTGGACAAGGGCGACGTCGACCTCACCGACAACAGCCTGGAGCCGAACACCGCCGCCCAGATCCGCTCCGACCAGCAGAGCGGCAAGACCGACCTCCAGGTGGTCGAGGGCGACAGCAACGACACCCACTCGCTGGCCTTCAACACCAAGGACCCGGTCCTGAGCAACATCGGCGTCCGCCAGGCCGCCGCCGCGCTGCTCGACCGCAAGGCGCTCGCCCGCGACGTCTTCGCCCGCACCGTCCAGCCGCTGTACGCCCTGGTCCCGGCCGGCGTCACCGGCCACACCACCTCCTTCTTCGACCGCTGGGGCGACCAGGACGTGGCCAAGGCCAAGAAGGCCCTGACCGACAGCAAGGTCCAGACCCCGGTCAAGCTCACCCTCACCTGGTCCCGCTCGCGGGTCGGCAGCCTCGAGGCCGACACGATCAAGAAGCAGCTGGAGACCGGTGGCCTGTTCCAGGTGACGGTCCAGCAGGAGGCGGACTGGACCGCGTACAAGAAGGGCTGGACCGAGGGCAAGTATCAGGCGTACGTCATCGGCTGGTACGCCGACTACCCGGATCCGGACAACTACATCTCCCCGCTGCTGGTCGACGGCGGCGTCTTCCACACCGGGTGGGACGACCCGAGGATCAGCCAGAAGCTGATCCCGGACGGCCTCAAGCAGGCCGACCGCAGCGCCGCCTCGGCCGGCTACGCGCAGATCCAGCAGACCGTCGCCGACAACGTGCCGATGGTCCCGCTGTACCAGAACAAGGCCTTCTACGCGGCCCGTTCGTACATCACCGGCGTCGAGTCCACCGTCGACACCACCGGCTTCTTCCGCTTCTGGGAGATCAGCCGCAACGCCAAGTAGCCCGGCACGGACGGCGGCCCGTCCGCTTCCCCTCGTACCGACGGGGGAAGCGGGCGGGCCGCCGTCACGTTTCTCCTTGCCGCTGCGGGCAGTTACAGCGTGCCCGGCCGCACCAGCCCGCTCTCGTAGGCGTACACCGCCGCCTGCACCCGGTCGCGCAGCTGGAGCTTGGTCAGCACGTGGCCGACGTGGGTCTTCACGGTCGTCTCGCTGACGAACAGCTCGGCCGCGATCTCCGCGTTCGACAGCCCGCGCGCCACCAGCTTCAGCACCTCCAACTCCCGCTCGGTCAGCGCGCTCAGCGCCTGCGGCGGCGCATCCTCGCCCGAGGGCAGCTTGGTGGCGTACATGTCCAGCAGCCGGCGGGTGATGCTCGGTGCCAGCATCGCCGCGCCGTCCGCGACCACCCGGATCGCCTGCACCAGCTCCTCCGCCGGGACGTCCTTCAGCAGGAAGCCGCTGGCACCGGCGCGCAGCGCCTCCACCACGTACTCGTCCAGGTCGAAGGTGGTCAGCACCAGCACCTTGGCCGGGCCGTCCCGCCCCGGGCCGGCGATCCGGCGGGTCGCCTCGACGCCGTCCATTCTCGGCATCCGGATGTCCATCAGCACCACGTCGGGCTGCAGCGCCCGCACCTGGTCCAGCGCCTGCTGACCGTCGCCGGCCTCACCGACCACCACCAGGTCGGACTCGGCCTCCAGGATCATCCGGAAACCGGTGCGCAGCAGCGGCTGGTCGTCGACCAGCAGCACTCGGATCGTCACTAAGACTCCTTGCTCATCGGATCCCCCGTGGGATCGCTCTCATCCGACGTACGGGCTTGTGCCGGCACGGGCAGCGGGTACGGCGGCGGGGTGCCGCCGAACTCCGGGCAGCTGGCCTGGTGGTCGCACCAGTCGCACAGCCGGTTGCGGGTGGCCGGGAAGTCCCCGGTGGCCACTGCGTGGCTGATCCGCTCCCACAGCGCCTGCAGCTTGCGTTCCACCGCGAGCAGATCGGCCTCGTCCGGGTCGTAGCTGACCACGTCCCCGCCCCCGCCGAGGTAGACCAGCTGGAGGCGCTTGGGGATCACGCCCTTCCAGCGCCACACCACCAGCGCGTAGAACTTCATCTGGAACATCGCCTTGCCCTCGAAGTCCCGCGAGGGCGCCCGGCCGGTCTTGTAGTCCACCAGCCGGACCTCACCGGTGGGGGCGACGTCCACCCGGTCGATGTAGCCGCGCAGCAGCAGCCCCGACTCCAGGGCGGTCTCCACGTACAGCTCCCGCTCCACCGGGTGCAGCCGGGTCGGGTCCTCCAGCCGGAACCACTGGCCGACCAGCTTCTCGGCGTCCGCCAGCCAGCGGGCCAGCGCCGCGCCGTCCGGGTCGTCGGGGAACAGCGAACCCAGCTCCGGGCGCTCGCCCAGCAGCCGCTCCCACTGCGGCCGCAGCAGGCCCAGCGCCCGCTCCGGCGTCCGCTCGGCCGCTGGGCTGTCGAACAGCCGCTCCAGCACCGCGTGCACCAGCGTGCCCCGGGTCGCCGCCGAACTCGGCGGCTCGGGCAGCCGGTCGATCACCCGCAGCCGGTACAGCAGGGGACAGGTGAGGAAGTCCCCCGCGCGGGACGGGGACAGCCCGGACGGGGGCGCCGCCGGGCGCGCCGGAGCCCCGGCGGCACTGCTGGTGTCGGTCTGCTGCATGGCTACGACCCTATTGCCCTTTGCTGTCATCCCGCTGCCACCGTGCTGCCACACCGCTCGGTGCATCGGCGGCCGGGGGCCGGTCCGGGGTCGGTCCAGTGGGTATGAAGCCTGACAGAGGGGCGCGCGGCACCGAGTGGCCGCGATCACGTAGCGTGGGCGCACCGGGGGCACGACGGGCGGACGACCGAAGGGATCACGGTGAGCGACACCAGGGGGCAGCAGACCTCCGAGCAGCCGCCGCAGGACGGCGGGCGCCCCACCGGGCCGCCCCCGGAGCGCGGCGGCGGCCTCCTGATGGGGCGCCCCTTCGGCGTGCCCGTCTACGTCACCCCGTCCTGGTTCGTCATCGCCGCACTGATCACCTGGGTGTTCGGCGGACAGCTCGGCGACGTCCTGCCCGAACTCGGCAGCGGTGTGCGCTACCTGCTGGCCTTCTTCTTCGCGGTCGCCTTCTACGCCTCCGTCCTGGTCCACGAACTCGCCCACACCCTGGTCGCGCTGCGCTACAGGCTCGGGGTGCGGCGGATCCAGCTGCAGTTCTTCGGCGGCGTCTCCGAGATCGAGAACGAGGCCGAGAGTCCCTGGCGCGAGTTCTGGCTGGCCTTCGTCGGCCCGCTGCTGTCCCTGGTGCTCGGCGGGGTCTTCTACCTCGCGCTGCGAGCCGTCGAACTGTCCAGCGTGCCCGGGGTGCTGCTGACCGGCCTGATGGTCTCCAACCTGGTGGTCGCCGCCTTCAACCTGCTGCCCGGCCTGCCGCTGGACGGCGGCCGGATGCTGCGCGCCGTGGTCTGGGCCGTCACCGGCAGGGCGATGACCGGCACGGTGGCCGCCGCCTGGATCGGCCGGGCGCTGGCCATCGCGGTGCTGATCGGCCTGCCGCTGGTCAGCGCCTCCCGCGGCGGCGAGCGCACCACCACCGACACCCTGGTGGACGCGGTGCTGGCCGCCGTGCTGGCCGCGATCATCTGGAACGGTGCCACCGGCAGCCTGCGCAACGCCCGCCTCAAGGAGGCGCTGCCCGGGCTGCGGCTGCGCGACCTCGCCCGCCGCACCGTCGAGGTCACCGCCGACACCCCGCTCGGCGAGGCCATGCGCCGGGCCCGCGAGGCCGAGGCCGGCGCGGTGGTGGTGGTGGACGGCCGGGGCGACCCGATCGCCATCGTCCGCGAGTCCGCGGTACGCGCCGTACCGGAGCACCGCCGCCCCTGGGTGGCCGTCGGCCCGCTCGCCCGCGACCTCGAACCCGGGCTGCGGCTGGACGCCGACCTCGGCGGCGAGGACCTGCTGCGGGCCATTCAGGCCACCCCGGCGGGGGAGTACCTGGTGGTCGAGGCGGACGGCCGGGTGTACGGCGTGGCCGCGCTCACCGACATCGAGCAGCGCCTCACCGCCGCCGTCTCGGGCAGGTGACCAGGGCCTGGTGAGGCGGGGCGGCCCGCTTCCCTTAGGATTGGCCGCATGTCCGAACCGACCGGTGCCGCCCGCCGACGCGGGCCCTTCCAGGTCGGGGACCAGGTCCAGCTGACCGACCCCAAGGGTCGCCACTACACGTTCACGCTCCAGGCCGGGAACCAGTTCCACACCCACAAGGGTGCGTTCCCGCACGACGAGCTGATCGGCGCCCCCGAAGGCACGGTCGTGCGCACCACGGGGAACGTCCCGTACCTCGCGCTGCGCCCCCTGCTCCCCGACTACGTCCTGTCCATGCCCCGCGGCGCCGCCGTGATCTACCCCAAGGACGCGGGGCAGATCCTGGCGATGGCCGACATCTTCGCGGGCGCCCGCGTGGTCGAGGCGGGTGTCGGCTCCGGGGCGCTCAGCACCTACCTGCTGCGCGCTGTCGGCGAGCAGGGCATGCTGGCCTCCTACGAGCGCCGCCAGGACTTCGCGGACATCGCCCAGGGCAATGTCGAGCGCTACTTCGGCGGCCCGCACCCGGCGTGGAAGCTGACCGTCGGCGACCTCCAGGACAACTTGGTCGAGACCGACGTCGACCGCGTCATCCTCGACATGCTCGCCCCCTGGGAGTGCCTGGACGTCGCCTCCAAGGCGCTCGTCCCCGGCGGCCTCATCTGCTGCTACGTGGCCACCACGACGCAGATGTCCAAGACCGTCGAGGCCCTGCGCGACCACGGCACCTTCACCGAGCCGCAGGCCTGGGAGACCATGGTCCGCACCTGGCACTTGGAGGGCCTGGCCGTCCGCCCGGACCACCGGATGATCGGCCACACCGGCTTCCTGCTCACCGCCCGCCGCCTGGCGGACGGCGTCGAGCCGCCGCTGCGCCGCCGCCGCCCGGCCAAGGGCGCCTACGGCGAGGACTACGACAGCGGGGCGCCCGAGCCGACCCTGCAGGAGCGCGCCGCGGCCCGCAAGGCCGCCCGCGATCCCGAGGCCGAGCAGCCCGACCTGGGCTGAGTCCGTACCTGAAGAAGGGGTGGTGCGAGCGTCGAGCTCGCACCACCCCTTTCGTCTTCCGTGCACCGCGGTGTGGGACGATGCTCGCTCACGCAGACCAGCTCCTGGAGCTCTGGAGGGGACGCCTGGTGGAGACCGCGGTCGGGACGACGACGGCGACGGCTGGACAGCAGACACGGCGGGGGCGCACCGGGCCCGCCCACGCCCGAACCGCCCCCTGGCACTGGGCCGTTGCCCTGGCCGGCTGCGGCGCGGTGGTGGCCGCGGTGCTCGCCGCCTCCCCGGCGACCGGCACCCCGCTGGCGGCCGGCGGCACCCCCAAGGCGCTCGCCGCGAGCGCCGCCCCCGACCCGGCCAAGGCCCAACTGCCCATGGACTGCGGCCCCTTCCCGGTCAAGACGGTGCTCAGCGTGCCCGCCGAGCTGGGCGACGGACACCCCGGTACGGTCGTCGCCGCGCACTGCGCCACCGACACCGGCACCCCGCCGGACTCCGTCTACCTGCTCGGCTTCGGCCCGGGCGAGCGCCCGGTGGTGGTCGCCACCCTGCTGACCGAGCGCGAGAACCTCACCCTGAGCCGGCTCGCGGTGCGCTCCGACGGCGCCATCACCGGCCGCGCGCAGGGGTATTCGAGCGACGACGTGCCGCGCTTCCGGCCCGACGTCTCACTCGACCTCACCTGGACGCACAAGGGCGGCGGCTGGGAACGCTCCCAGACCGCCGCCCCGGCCGGCTCCGCCTAGGCGTTACTCGGCGTCCGGCCCGTAGACCTCGACCCGGTCGGCGACCCGGCGCACGTGGATGCAGTCGCCGGGGCACTCCTTCGCCGAGTCCACCACGTCCTGAAGGAGCGTCAGCGGCACCGGGGCGGTCTCCCCGGGCTGCTGGCGCAACTCGTCGTCCGGGCCCTTCACGTACGCCAGTCCGTCGATGTCCAGCTCGAAGACCTCGGGCGCGTACTGGGCGCAGATGCCGTCGCCGGTGCACAGATCCTGGTCGATCCACACCTCCAGCTCCTCGGTCGCCGCCGCGGTCTGCTCGGTCACCGACATGGTCCCCTGCCGTTTCTGTCCCGGGTCGCCCCTATTCCTGGAGCAATCCCGCCATTCGTACAACGATCGGACCCAACCACTGCGGTCGCGATCGGATATCACTTCGCTCGACGATACATCTGGCCCGCTTTGGGTGGTGCGCGGTGGGTATCCCCTTAGCAGAGGGGAAGCACGCTGGGGCGAAGATCGGACACGCCCGTTCCATCTTTCTTGATCTAGGGGTTTACGGACCCCTGGTCCCAGGTAGGGTCTGGAAGCGTCCAGCTCCCCGGAGGAGGTGAGGACCGTGGCAGCCCACGATGACGACTACAACCGAAGCACCGGCAGGCCCGCTCGTGGTTCCGACGAGGCCGCTCAGGTCTCGTACCTTGAGCAGGAAATCGCCGTACTGCGCCGCAAGCTCGCCGACTCGCCGCGCAATTCGAGAATCCTCGAAGAGCGGATCGTCGAGCTCCAGACCAACCTGGCCGGCGTGACCGCCCAGAACGAACGACTCGCTTCCACCCTGCGCGAGGCCCGCGACCAGATCGTGGCCCTCAAGGAGGAAGTGGACCGGCTGGCACAGCCCCCCGCCGGGTTCGGCACCTTCCTTGAAGCGAACGAGGACGGTACCGCCGACATCTTCACCGGCGGTCGCAAGCTCCGCGTCAACGTCAGCCCGAACGTCGCCCTCGACGAACTGCGGCGCGGCCAGGAAGTGATGCTCAACGAGGCCCTCAACATCGTGGACGCGATGGCCTTCGAGCGCATCGGCGAGATCGTCACCCTCAAGGAGGTCCTGGAGGACGGCGAACGCGCCCTGGTTCTCGGCCACACCGACGAGGAGCGGGTGGTGCGCCTCGCCGAACCGCTGCGCGAGCTCACCGTCCGGGCGGGGGACGCCCTGCTGCTGGAGCCCCGCTCCGGCTACGTGTACGAGGTCGTGCCGAAGTCCGAGGTCGAGGAGCTGGTCCTCGAGGAGGTCCCGGACATCGACTACCGCCAGATCGGCGGCCTGAGCAACCAGATCGAGCAGATCCGCGACGCGGTCGAGCTGCCCTACCTGCACGCCGACCTCTTCAAGGAGTACGAGCTGCGCCCGCCCAAGGGCGTCCTGCTCTACGGCCCGCCCGGCTGCGGCAAGACGCTGATCGCCAAGGCGGTCGCCAACTCGCTGGCCAAGAAGGTCGCCGAGGTCACCGGCCGCCCCCAGGGGAAGAGCTACTTCCTCAACATCAAGGGCCCCGAGCTGCTCAACAAGTACGTGGGCGAGACCGAGCGGCAGATCCGCCTGGTCTTCCAGCGGGCCCGGGAGAAGGCGAGCGAGGGCACGCCCGTCATCGTCTTCTTCGACGAGATGGAGTCGCTGTTCCGCACCCGCGGTTCCGGTGTCAGCTCGGACGTGGAGAACACCATCGTCCCGCAGCTGCTCGCCGAGATCGACGGCGTGGAGGGGCTCGAGAACGTCATCGTCATCGGTGCCTCGAACCGTGAGGACATGATCGACCCGGCGATCCTGCGGCCCGGCCGCCTGGACGTCAAGATCAAGATCGAGCGCCCGGACGCCGAGGCCGCGAAGGACATCTTCTCCAAGTACCTCAGGGACTCGCTGCCGTTCCACCCGGACGACCTGAAGGAGCACGACGGCTCCGTCGAGGCCACGGTGGCGGCGATGATCCAGTCGGTCGTGGAGCGGATGTACTCCGAGACCGAGGAGAACCGCTTCCTGGAGGTCACCTACGCCAACGGTGACAAGGAGGTCCTGTTCTTCAAGGACTTCAACTCCGGCGCCATGATCCAGAACATCGTCGACCGCGCGAAGAAGATGGCCATCAAGGACTTCCTCGACCACGGTCAGCGCGGTCTGCGCGTCTCCCACCTGCTCGCCGCCTGCGTGGACGAGTTCAAGGAGAACGAGGACCTGCCCAACACCACCAACCCGGACGACTGGGCCCGCATCTCCGGCAAGAAGGGCGAGCGGATCGTCTTCATCCGCACGCTGGTCACCGGCAAGCAGGGCGCCGAGTCCGGCCGCTCGATCGACACTGTCGCCAACACGGGGCAGTACCTGTAAAACACACGGTTGTCCGGGCCGGCAGCGGTCCCCGGAGCTGTACGCACACCGTCCGGCTGTGGCGCCTCGCGGCCCCGCAGCCGGACGGCGCGTCTCGGGGCCCGCCGGCCGGCGCCGGGTTCTAGGCTCGACCCACCGTCCGCGGGCAGACCGCCGGCGCCGGTGTTGTTCAGCGGTACGTCAGCGTGTTCCGTCCGTCGGGGGCGGTGCACCGGGCAAGGAGGGCCGCATGACCGTACGGCGCGTGATGGGCATCGAGACCGAGTACGGGATCTCCGTGCCCGGGCACCCCAACGCCAACGCCATGCTCACCTCGTCCCAGATCGTCAACGCCTACGCGGCGGCGATGCACCGGGCGCGGCGGGCCCGCTGGGACTTCGAGGAGGAGAACCCGCTGCGCGACGCCCGGGGCTTCGACCTGGCGCGCGAGGTGGCGGACGCGAGCCAGCTGACCGACGAGGACATCGGTCTCGCCAACGTCATCCTGACCAACGGGGCCCGGTTCTACGTGGACCACGCGCACCCCGAGTACAGCTCGCCCGAGGTGACCAACCCGCGCGACGCCGTGCTGTGGGACAAGGCCGGCGAGCGGATCATGGCGGCCGCCGCGCAGCGCGCGCTGGAACTGCCCAACGGGCAGAACATCCACCTCTACAAGAACAACACCGACAACAAGGGCGCCTCCTACGGCACCCACGAGAACTACCTGATGAAGCGGGCGACACCGTTCGCCGACATCGTCCGCCACCTCACCCCGTTCTTCGTCTCCCGCCAGGTGGTCACCGGCGCCGGCCGGGTCGGCATCGGCCAGGACGGCTCGGCGCACGGCTTCCAGATCAGCCAGCGGGCGGACTACTTCGAGGTCGAGGTCGGCCTGGAGACCACCCTCAAGCGGCCGATCATCAACACCCGGGACGAACCGCACGCCGACGCCGAGAAGTACCGCCGGCTGCACGTGATCATCGGGGACGCCAACCTCTCCGAGATCTCCACCTACCTCAAGCTGGGCACCACCTCGCTGGTCCTGTCGATGATCGAGGACTCCTTCATCGCCTCCGACCTCGCCGTCGACCAGCCGGTGCGCACCCTGCACCGGGTCTCCCACGACCCGACGCTGAAACACCTGATCACCCTGCGCAACGGGCGCAAGCTCACCGCCGTCCAACTGCAGCTGGAGTACTTCGAGCTGGCCCGCAAGTACGTCGAGGACCGCTTCGGCACCGACGCCGACGAGCAGACCGTGGACGTGCTGACGCGCTGGGAGGACGTCCTCGGGCGGCTGGAGCGCGACCCGATGTCGCTCTCCAGGGAACTGGACTGGATCGCCAAGCGGGAGATCCTGGAGGGCTACCGCAGCCGGGACGCCCTGGAGTGGGACAACCCGCGGCTGCACCTGGTCGACCTCCAGTACAGCGACGTACGGGCCGAGAAGGGCCTCTACAACCGCCTGGTGGCCCGCGGCCGGTTCGAGCGGCTGCTGACCGAGGCGGAGGTCGAGCGGGCCGTCATCAAGCCCCCGGAGGACACCAGGGCCTACTTCCGCGGCCGCTGCCTGGAGCAGTACGCGGAGCACGTCGCCGCGGCCTCCTGGGACTCGGTGATCTTCGACCTGCCGGGCCGGGACTCGTTGCAGCGGGTGCCCACGCTGGAGCCGCTGCGCGGCACCCGCAACCACGTCAAGGAGCTGCTGGACCGCTGCCGCACGGCGGAGGACCTGCTGCGGGTGCTGTCCGGCGGGTAACTTTTCGATCACCACGGGTGAACGTCCGCCGAATGGGAATCATCCGGGGTGGCAGCGGGTGTTGGACAGGAAGCGCCACCGGCAAACCGGGAGCGGCAGTCGCACCTTGTGTATAGGGTCGGTGCCAACCGGCAACGACCGACCGACCAAACCGTGCCAGACGATTCGAGCGGGGTGAGGGAAATGGCGAGCAAGGACACCGGCGGCGGCCAGCAGCGGGCAAACCGCTCCTCCGAGGAGGTCGAGGAGCAGGTCGCGGAAACCGAGAATTCCGATGACCTCAAGGAACGCCAGGAAAAGCTGAGCGACGACGTCGACGCGGTGCTGGACGAAATCGACGAAGTCCTGGAGTCGAACGCGGAAGATTTCGTGCGCGGCTTTGTGCAAAAGGGTGGGCAATAGTCCGCTCCCCGGTATTCGGGAATTCACGGTCGCGACCGTCCGGGCGGTCGGGTGGCAACGTCCGCCCGGCCGCCCGGCACCGGCCCCTCCACGCGTGGACAGTGATCGTCGGCGGGTAGGGTGCGGGCATTGCGCGCTTCAAGCTACCTGGAAGGAATCGTGTGGAAGCCAACACTCGTGGCACCGGGCGTCTACCGGCTGCCTTCCTGACCCCGGGGTCCTCCTCGTTCCTCGACTTCCTCGCCGAGCACAAGCCGGAGCTGGTGCCCGGTCGCAGCGGGCTCCCCGAGGGGGCCGTGGTGGAGGCCCCGCACGGGACCACGATCGTGGCCGCGGTCTTCGACGGCGGTGTGGTGATCGCCGGTGACCGCCGGGCGACCATGGGCAACGTCATCGCCCAGCGCGACATCGAGAAGGTGTTCCCGGCCGACGAGTACAGCGCGGTCGGCATCGCCGGCACCGCCGGCCTCGCGGTCGAGATGGTGCGGCTGTTCCAACTGGAGCTGGAGCACTACGAGAAGATCGAGGGCACCACGCTCTCCCTGGAGGGCAAGGCCAACCGCCTCACCAGCATGATCCGGGGCAACCTGGGGATGGCGATGCAGGGCCTCGCGGTGGTGCCGATCTTCGCCGGTTACGACCTCGACCGCGGCCGCGGCCGGATCTTCAACTACGACGTCACCGGCGGGCGCTCCGAGGAGCGCGGCTTCGCCGCCACCGGCTCGGGCTCGGTCTTCGCCCGCGGGTCGATGAAGAAGCTCTACCGCGAGGACCTGACGGCCGACCAGGCCGTCACCCTGGTCGTCCAGGCGCTCTACGACGCGGCGGACGACGACTCCGCCACCGGCGGGCCGGACCTGGCCCGCAAGATCTTCCCGATCGTCTCGCTGATCACCGAGGACGGCTTCCGCCGGCTCACCGAAGCCGAGGTCGCCGAGACCGTGGTCGCCATCACCGACGAGCGCCTGACCCGGCCCAACGGCCCGCAGGCCCCGCTGATCTAGCCATCACCTCACAGGAAAGGGACGACCGCCGGTGTCGACACCGTTCTACGTCTCGCCCCAGCAGGCCATGGCGGACCGCGCGGAGTACGCCCGCAAGGGCATCGCTCGCGGCCGCAGCGTGGTCGTGCTCACCTACGCCGACGGCATCGTCTTCGTCGCGGAGAACACCTCCAGGGCGCTCCACAAGGTCTCCGAGATCTACGACAAGATCGCCTTCGCGGCGGTCGGCCGCTACAACGAGTTCGAGAACCTGCGCATCGGCGGCGTCCGCTACGCCGACCTGCGCGGCTACTCCTACGACCGGGCCGACGTCACCGCCCGGGGCCTTGCCAACGTGTACGCCCAGACCCTGGGCACCGTCTTCTCCTCGGTCGGTGAGAAGCCGTACGAGGTCGAGCTGATCGTCGCCGAGGTCGGCCGCACCGCGGACAACGACCAGATCTACCGGCTCACCCCGGACGGCTCGGTCGTCGACGAGAAGAACTACGTCGTGGTCGGCGGCAACGCCGACTCGATCGGCAACTACCTGGGCCAGCGCCACCGCGTGGGCATGAGCCTCACCGAGGCGGTGAAGGTCGCGGTGGACTCGCTCGCCCGCGACCCCAACGGCGGCAGCCCGCGGGCCCTCACCCCGGAACAGCTGGAGGTCGCGGTCCTCGACCGCCAGCGGTTCCAGCAGCGCAAGTTCAAGCGGATCCTGGGCAACCAGCTCGGTCGCCTGCTCGACGGCGACCAGTCCGCCGAGTCGGACGACGAGGACAACCCGGCGGACACCACGCCGGAGTAGCAGTGCCTGCGGAGTCCCGTACGGCGGCCGGACCGCCGGCGTACGGGGCTCCGGTGCCCCTGCGGCGGCCCAGTCGTCGTGGAGGCGGTTTCGGACAGCTCCGACGAGATAGGAGTGCTCATGGACCGCCGGATTTTCGGGCTGGAGAACGAGTACGGCGTGACCTGTACGTTCCGCGGGCAGCGGCGGCTGTCGCCGGACGAGGTCGCGCGGTACCTGTTCCGCCGGGTCGTCTCCTGGGGCCGCAGCAGCAACGTCTTCCTGCGCAACGGCGCCCGCCTCTACCTCGACGTCGGCTCCCACCCCGAGTACGCCACCCCCGAGTGCGACGACGTGGTCGAGCTGGTGACGCACGACAAGGCGGGCGAGCGCATCCTCGAAGGGCTCCTGGTGGACGCCGAGCGGCGGCTGCACGAGGAGGGCATCGCGGGGGACGTCTACCTCTTCAAGAACAACACCGACTCGGCCGGCAACTCCTACGGCTGCCACGAGAACTACCTGGTGGCCCGGCACGGCGAGTTCTCCCGGCTGGCCGACGTGCTCATCCCGTTCCTGGTGACCCGCCAGCTGATCTGCGGCGCGGGCAAGGTGCTGCAGACCCCGCGCGGCGCGGTGTACTGCGTCAGCCAGCGGGCCGAGCACATCTGGGAGGGCGTCAGCTCCGCCACCACCCGCTCCCGGCCGATCATCAACACCCGGGACGAGCCGCACGCGGACGCCGAGCGCTACCGCCGGCTGCACGTGATCGTCGGCGACTCCAACATGTCCGAGACCACCACCCTGCTCAAGGTCGGCGCCACCGACCTGGTGCTGCGGCTGATCGAGGCCGGCGTGGTGATGCGCGACCTCACCCTGGAGAACCCGATCCGGGCGATCCGCGAGGTCAGCCACGACCTCACCGGCACCCATCAGGTGCGCCTCGCCAACGGCCGGGAGGCCAGCGCGCTGGACATCCAGGAGGAGTACTACACCAAGGCCCTGGAGTTCGCCGACCGCAAGGGCATCAACACCGGCACCATCGCCCGGGTCCTCGACCTGTGGGGCCGCACCCTGGAGGCCGTGCGCAGCGAGCGGCTGGACGGGGTGGCCACCGAGATCGACTGGATCATGAAGTACAAGCTCATCGAGCGCTACCGCGAGAAGCACCAGATGACGATGTCCAACCCGCGGGTCGCCCAGATCGACCTCGCATACCACGACATCCACCGTCGGCGCGGCCTGTTCTACCTGCTCCAGGGCAAGGGCCAAGCGGAGCGGGTGACCACCGACCTCAAGACCTTCGAGGCCAAGTCGATCCCGCCGCAGACCACCCGGGCCCGGCTGCGCGGGGACTTCATCCGCCGGGCGCAGGAGCAGCGCAGGGACTTCACGGTGGACTGGGTGCACCTGAAGCTGAACGACCAGGCGCAGCGCACGGTGCTGTGCAAGGACCCGTTCCGTTCGGTGGACGAGCGGGTGGAGAAGCTGATCGCCGGCATGTGACCGTGATCAAGGTGTCGTCCGGCCCCGGTGGTGTCTACCGGGGCCGGACGCATGCCGGGCATACGCTGTCCGTCGAGTCAGGAGAGCCGACTTCGACCGACAGTTAGGACCACCGTGCGCCGCACCGCCGGTTTGCTTCTCACCCTGCCGTTGCTGCTCGCGGTCGCCTGCAGCAGTTCGCCCAAGGCGGTCGGCCCGGCGACGCCGTCCACGGCGAGCGCCGCGCCGACGGTGCCGGCGCCGGTGGGGGAGGCGTCGCCGATGCCCACTCTTTCGGGTGGCGGTTTCGGCAGCAAGGCCACCATCACCATTCCCGAGGGCCAGCAGCCCAGCGGCCAGTTCGTGGTGAACACGGTGACCGAGGGGGAGCGGTCGACGGTCAACAAGGGCGACTGGGTGACCGTCAACTACACGGCGAAGGACTGGACCACGGGCAAGGACCTGCCCAGTTCGTACGACGACAACGGCAAGCCGCAGCTCTACCAGGCCGGCAGCGGGCAGCTGGTGCCGGCGCTGGACCAGAGCGTGATCGACAAGAAGGTGGGCACCCGGCTGCTGGTGGTGGCCCCGCCGGCGGCGGCCTTCGGCGCGCAGGGCTCCACCCAGCTGGGCGTCAACAAGGGCGACACCGTGGTGTTCGTGCTGGACATCGTGGAGAGCCTGCCGCAGGACTCCACGCTGACCGGGAACATGACCCAGGCGGCCGCGACGCTGCCTCAGGTCAAGGACAACGGGAAGGCGCCGGCCGGAATCACGATCCCGGCCGGGCAGGCCGCGCCCACCGACCTCCAGCAGGCGGTGCTGATCAAGGGCGAGGGCAAGCAGGTCAAGACCGGGCAGACCCTGGTGGTGCAGTACACCGGGGTGCTGTGGAGCAACGGGCAGCAGTTCGACGCCTCCTGGGCGCACGGCGGCGCGCAGGCGGTGCAGATCGGCACCGGCAGCGTGATCGAGGGCTGGGACAAGGGGCTGGTCGGGCAGACCGTGGGCAGCCGGGTGCTGCTGGTGGTGCCGCCCGCGCTCGGGTACAAGGACCAGGCGCAGGGGTCGGTGCCGCCGAACTCCACCCTGGTCTTCGTGATCGACATTCTGGAAGCGGTCTAGGAAGTCGCCGGGGGGATTCCGTACGCTTGGGCGGACGCTCGTACAACGAAGCGTCCGCCCTCATCCTGAGCTGTCATACTGCCCTCGCACTGTGGCAGGCGCCGCCCGGCGCCGAGGTCCGGGGCGGGCGGTGCGGCGGCAGGCCGGCGCTCACCACGCCGGGCGCAGACCTGGAAAACCTGTGGCGAGATGGATGGGGAGTCATGACTGAGAAGACGCCGAGCCCGGGCGGGGCCGGCACCGCGGCGAACGACAGCCCTGCGGGTGACCCGGCCGCCTCTCGTCCCGGCGGGCCGATTGCGGCGGACCGCGAGTCGATCGTCGTCCCCCCGGCGATCCTCGCGCAGCAGGCCGGCTGGGCACAGCCCGGCGACAAGCCGCGGCCGGCGGGCGGGACCAAGACGGACGACGAGGACGCCCCGCAGATCTTCGCCAGCAACGTGCGCAAGTCCGACACCTCGGAGGCCGGGTACGACGAGAACCCTCCGGGCGTGGGCAAGCTGGGCGTGATCCTCGGCACGGTGCTGGCGGTGCTGCTGGTCGGCAGCGGCATCACGCTGTACATGGTGAACAAGGACGGCTCCAAGGACACCGCCGCCTCCGCCCAGCCGGACGCGACGAAGTCCGCGCCGCCCACGCCGAGCGCCGAGCCGGTGCCGCCGATCAAGGACAGCGCCAAGGTGCTGCCGACGGTCACCGGTGACTTCGGCAAGAAGGCCGACATCCAGGTGCCGGGCGAGGCCTCCGACGGCTCCTTCGTGGTGAAGGTGCTGTCCGAGGGCAGCGGGCCCAAGGTGGACAAGAACAACTGGACCTCGGTGGACTACACCGCCAAGGACTGGAACACCGGCAAGGACATCCCGAGCTCGTACGACGACAAGGGCAAGCCGCAGATCTTCCAGGCCGGTACCGACGCGCTGATCCCGGCGCTGGACCAGGCCGTGATCGGGAAGAAGGCCGGCAGCCGGCTGCTGGTGGTGGCCCCGCCGGCCGCGGGCTTCGGTTCCCAGGGCAAGCCGGACATGTCGATCGGTGCCAAGGACAACCTGATCTTCGTGATCGACATCCGCAACACCAACGCGCCCGACGCCGTGGTGAGCGGTACCGTCACCCCCCCGCCGGCGGACTTCCCGCAGGTCAAGGACAACGGCAAGAAGCCGGCCGACATCACCCCGGTGGCCGGCGCCAAGGACCCGACCGAGCTGAAGACCCACGTCCTGATCAAGGGCACCGGGCCGGCGGTGGAGAAGGGCGAGAAGGTCGTCGTCCAGTACACCGGCGCGCTGGCCAAGGACGGCAAGATCTTCGACTCCTCGCTCAGCAAGGGCCAGGCGTTCTCCTTCGCGGTCGGCGGCGGCCAGGTCATCCAGGGCTGGGACCAGGGGCTGGCGGGTCAGACCGTCGGCAGTCGGGTCGAGCTGGTGATCCCGGCCGCGCTGGGCTACGGGGACAAGGGCCAGGGCGACATCCCGCCCGGCTCGACCCTGGTCTTCGTGGTGGACATCCTGGACGCCGGTCAGGGCTGATCCGTTTTTCGGGTGACAATGGTGGGCGTGTGACCTTCGGGGCCGGCCGCGTGGCCGCGTCCCGACGGGCGGCGGGCGCCCGTACTGTGGTCCAGGAACGGACCGTGGTGCGGGCGCCCGCCGCTTGGTCGTGCAGGGAATTGCGAACGTGAGAAGAGGGACCATGGCTGTGAACCTGAACGAGAAGCCCGAGATCGACTTCCCGATCGGTGACGCTCCGACCGAGCTGCAGATCCGCGACATCGTCGTGGGCGACGGCGCCGAGGCCAAGGCGGGCAGCAACGTCAAGGTGCGCTACGTCGGCGTGACCTTCGAGACCGGTGAGGAGTTCGACGCGAGCTGGAACCGGACGCCCAACGAGTTCGTGTTCCCGCTGGGCGCCGGCAAGGTCATCAAGGGCTGGGACCAGGGCGTCGTCGGCATGAAGGTCGGCGGCCGTCGCGAGCTGACCATCCCGTCGCGCCTGGCGTACGGCGCCGCGTCGCCGTCGCCGCTCATCCCGCCGCACTCGACCCTGATCTTCGTGGTCGACCTGCTGGCGGTCTGAGCCCGCGCTGGCCTCGGGCCGGACCCCTGCGGGGGTCCGGCCCGAGGCCGTGTTCGGGCCCGAACGGCACGCCCCGGGGATCAGGCGTGGGACGCGGCTTTTGCAGTGCGTACCGCTACCGGTACGGTCGGTCCCGCCGGGTGAGGATCGCCCGGTTGGCGCACCCCGCGCGCGGCGCGGCACACCGGAAGGGTCACCGATGGCGATCGCCAAGGCAGAGCGGCTGATGAATCTCGCCCTGTGCCTGATGAACACCAGACGCCCGCTCTCCAAGAAGGAGCTGCGGGAATCCATCGAGGCGTACCGCGAGGCCTGGCAGAACAGCAGCGAGGACGCCTTCAACCGGATGTTCGAGCGGGACAAGGACGACCTGCGCGAGCTCGGCCTGGTGATCGACGTCGACGAGAGCGCGCTGGACGGCGAGCTCGGCTACCTCGCCCGTCCCGACCGCAACCGGCTGCCGGAGATCGCGCTGGACGCCGAGGAGGCCGCCGCGCTCACCCTGGCCGCCCGGGTCTGGCAGCAGGCCAAGATGTCCGGCGCGGCCAGCGGCGCGCTGCAGAAGCTGCGCGCGGCCGGGGTGCCGTTCGGCGAGGCCGAGGGCCGGACCGCCCTGGAGCCGCGCATCCCCGCCCGGGAGGCCGCGTTCGAGCCGCTGCTCACCGCCGCCCGGGACCGCCGTCCGGTCACCTTCGAGTACCGCAAGGCCGGTGCCGCAGCCGTCGAGCAGCGCAGCGTCGAGCCGTGGGCGCTGGAGTGCTGGCGCGGGCATTGGTACCTGGCCGGGTACGACCGGGACCGCGGCGACGCGCGGGTGTTCCGGCTCAGCCGGATCACCGGCAAGGTGAAGGCCAAGGGCGGCGCCTTCCTCGGCACGGTGCCCGAGCACGTGGACGTCCGGGCCACCGTGGCCAAGTTCGCCGGCGAGGGCGCCACCGCCACCGCGACCGTCCGGGTTCGCCGGGGCGCGGGCTTCCCGCTGCGCACCAAGGCGCTGAACAGCACCCGGGTCGACGAGGGCTGGGACGAGCTGGAGATCCCGTACGGCAACGGCCTGGGCGCCGACCTCGCCGAGTTCGGGCCGGACGTGCTGGCGCTCGGGCCGGAGGAGCTGCGGGCGGATGTGGTCGACCGACTGCGGGCGGTCGCGGGATTCGAGGGAGTGGGCGCGTGAGCGAGCGAAGCGGGCGAACCATCGGAAGGTGCGCATCGTACGAAGCGCCCGCCGAGCGCAGCGAGGTGGACGCATGAGCAACGCCATTGACCAGACCAGGCGGATGCTGTCGCTGGTCACCTACCTGCGCGAGCGGCCCGGGGCCGAGGTCGCCGAGGTGGCCCGGGCGTTCGGGATCAGCGAGCGGGAGCTGATCGGGGACCTCAACGTGCTGCCGATGTGCGGCACCAGCTTCCGCGGCGGCGACCTGCTCGACATCGACACCGACGGCGAGCGGATCTGGTGGCACAACGTCGACGACGTGGCCCAGCCGCTGCGGCTGGCCGCCGACGAGGCCACCGCGCTGCTGGTGGCCGCCCGCGCGGTGGCCGGGTTGCCGGGCCTGCGGGCCGGCGACCGGGAGGCGCTCACCCGGGCCGTCGCCAAGATCGAGAACGCGGCCGGGGAGAGCGCCGAGGGCAGCGCCCGGGTCGGCGTGACCTTCGAGGCGGAGAGTCACGTCTTCGCCGACATCGACCGCGCGCTCAGCGAGGGCCGCCGGGTCTGGCTGCGCTACTACTCGCACGGGCGCGGCGGGATGACCGAGCGCGAGGTCGACCCGATCCGGCTGCTCACCGAGGGCCACACCTACCTCGAGGCCTGGTGCCGCACCTCGGAGGACCACCGGATGTTCCGGCTGGACCGGGTCGCCGAGATCCGCGTCCTGGACGTCCCGGCCGACCCGCCCCGGCGCGAGCCGCGCGACCTGAGCGGCGGGCTGGTCAACCCGGCGGCGGACGACCCCGAGGTGGTGGTGGAGGTCTCCTCCGGCGGCCGCTGGGTCGCCGAGTACTACACCCACGACCGGGCCGAGGAACTGCCCGACGGCGGGCTGCGGATCACCCTGCGCAGCGCCGACCCCTCCCAGCTGCGCCCGCTGGCACTGCGGCTGGGCCGGGACGGCCGGATCGTGTCGCCGCCCGAGCTGGCCGAGCAGGCGCGTTCGGCCGCGCGGGAGGCGCTGGCCGCCTACGGGGAGGGGCAGGTCTGAGCGGTGGAGCCCGGGACGAGATTCAAGGTGTACTGCTCGCAGTGCCGCGAGAAGGTCGAGCTCCCGGCCGAGGACTTCCGGCTGACCCTCGGTCGGACCGCGGCGCAGGCGCACTACAGCTTCGGCTGCCCGCTCTGCGGGGCGGCGGTGCGCAAGCCGGCCGGGGAGAAGATCGTCGAGGCGCTCACCGCGGCGGGGGTGCGCACCATGAGGCTCGTCCCGGCGGAGGGATAGCGCGCTCGCGCCCCGTATAGGGTGGGCGCATGTCCTGGATGCTCGTCGCCGCCGTCCTGCTCGCCACCGCGGGCCTGCTGGTCCTCGGGGTCCTCGCGATCCGGCTCTGGCTGGACGTGCGGGCGCTGGCCAAGGGCGTGGACGCGGCCTCGCGGGCGCTGACCGAGGCGGCGGGGGAGCTGGCCTCGGCGGTCCCGAACCCGTAGGGCGCCGGCTGTCCGTTAGCACACCCGGGGCACCGGGCGGTACGGGGGCTGCTGCGCGGAGGTAGGGGCGGGTTACGCTCTCAGGTGGCTCCTGAACTGCGAACCGGGGGCCGCTGTCCTGTTCGGGCGGCCGTCGTCGGGGCGTCATCCGCAGCGGTTAGCATCCGCGGCGGGCGGCCTGTCGGGCCGCGGATGCTGAAGGTGGTCGACGCATGCGCTTCTCGATGACCGCGATCGTGGTGGTCGTGGTGGTTGCCATCGTGCTGTTCGGGGCCAAGCGACTGCCCGAACTGGCGCGTTCGCTGGGGCAGTCGATGCGGATCCTGAAGAGCGAGGCCAAGGCGATGCGCTCGGAGGACGAGCCGGACGGGAGCGCGCCGGCCGCCCGGCCGCAGGTCGCTCCGCAACCGACGACCAGGACCGTCCAGACCGCTCCGGGGGCCTCGGCCACGGCCCGTCCGGTCGCCGAGCCCGGTGCCGGGCAGGGTGCGCCCGACGGCGACCGCCCGCACTGAGCGCGGCGCATGTGACGTACACGACGCACACGGCACGCGTGACGTACGCGACGCACGCGACCACGGAGGCCCGTCGACCGGCGGGCCTCGACGCACGAGTTGAGGACCGGGGTTGAGCAAGCTCTCCAAGGCGTCGCCGAAGGCGCCCAAGGATCCTGAGGGGCGGATGGCCCTCGCCGACCACCTGCGGGAACTGCGCAACCGCGTGGTCAAGTCGGTCCTGGCGATCGTGGTGATCACCGTCATCGCGGCGATCTACCACCAGAGGATCGAGGACTTCCTGCTGCAGCCGCTGCCGCGCTGCACCTTGGAGACCGCCGGGCAGTACCACGGCAAGTGCGCCCAGGTCTCCAACATCGGTCTGACCGCCGGTTTCACCTGGATGCTCAAGGTCTCGCTGACGGCCGGTGTGGTCGCGACCGTGCCGATCTGGCTGTACCAGGTGTGGGCCTTCGTGGCGCCCGGTCTGCACAGGCACGAGAAGAAGTACGCGGTGGTCTTCATGGCCTGCGGGGCGCCGCTGTTCCTGGCCGGTGTGGGTGTGGCGATCCTGGTGCTGCCGACCACGGTCGACGTGCTGATCTCGTTCACCCCGAACAACACCACGCCGATCCTGCCGCCCGAGGACTACCTCGACATCGCGACCCGGATGGTGCTGGTCTTCGGCCTGGCCTTCGAGTTCCCGCTGCTGCTGGTGATGATGAACCAGGTCGGGATGGTCACCGGCAAGCGGCTGCTCGGCTGGTGGCGGGGCATGGTCATGGGCATCACGGTGTTCGCGGCCTTCGCCACGCCGAGCGCCGACCCGGTGAGCATGCTGACGCTGGCCGCGCCGATCTGGGCGCTGTACTTCATCGCGGTGGGCATCGCGATGATGAACGACCGGCGCAAGCGCCGGAACAACCCGGATGCGGACCTGGACGACGAGGAGGCCTCGCACCTGGACCTCACGGTGCAGCCGGTGGCGGGTGCGGAGACGGTCCAGGCCTCGTCGGCTCCGGAGGCGAGTGCGCCGGTGCCGACCGCGCCCCGGGAGCAGATGGACGACATCACCTGAGCCGGTGACGGTTCTCCAGCCGGGTGGCCCCGGTCCTCCGCTTCGGGCGGAGGGCCGGGGCTTTCCGCTGTTCGGTTCCTCTCCCGTGCCTGCCCTCGGTGCGCTCTTGGCAGGGTTGATGGAATGTGACATATTACTGGTGTGCTGAAGACCTGGACACCTCCCCTGGACGTCGTCGTGGTCGGCGCCGGAGTCGTCGGCGCCGCCTGTGCCTACTACGCCGCCCGCGCCGGGCTCGGCGTCGCCGTCGTCGACCGCGGGCCGGTCGCCGGGGGCACCACCGGCGCGGGCGAGGGCAACCTGCTGGTCTCCGACAAGGAACCCGGGCCCGAGCTCGACCTCGCCCTGCTCAGCCTCCGGCTCTGGCGCGAGCTCGCCGAACAGCTCGGCCCGGCCGTGGAGTACGAGCCCAAGGGAGGCGTGGTGGTCGCCTCGACGGCCGCCGGGCAGCAGGCGCTGCGGGACTTCGCCGCCGGGCAGACCGCGGCCGGGGTGACCGCCGAGGAGGTCCCGGCCGAGCGGCTGCACGAGCTTGAGCCCCACCTCGCCCCCGGGCTGGCGGGCGGCTACCACTACCCGCAGGACGCCCAGGTGCAACCCGCGCTCGCCGCCGCCCACCTGCTGCGCGAGGCCCGTCGGATGGGCGCCGAACTGACCACCGGGGAGACCGTGACGGCGGTGGAACGGGGGCCGGACGGCGCGGTGTGCGGCGTCCGCACCGACCGGCGCCGGCTGGCCGCGCCCGCCGTGGTGAACGCCACCGGCGCCTGGGGGGCCGAACTGGCCGCGCTGGCCGGGGTGCACCTGCCGGTGCTGCCCCGGCGCGGCTTCGTGCTGGTCACCGAACCGCTGCCCAGGGTCGTCCGGCACAAGGTCTACTCCGCCGACTACGTGGCCGACGTGGCCAGCGGCTCGGCCGGGCTGCAGACCTCCTCCGTGATCGAGGGCACCCCCGGCGGGCCGGTGCTGATCGGCGCCAGCCGGGAGCGGGTCGGCTTCGACCGCACCATCTCCCACGAGGCGATCGGACGGCTGGCCGCCGAGGCGGCGGCGCTGTTCCCGGTGCTCGCGCAGGCCGCCGTGATGCGCACCTACCGGGGCTTCCGCCCGTACCTGCCGGACCACCTGCCGGCCATCGGGGAGGACCCGCGGGTTCCCGGGCTCTACCACGCCTGCGGGCACGAGGGGGCCGGGATCGGGCTGGCGCCCGCCACCGGGCTGCTGATCAGCGAACAGCTGACCGGGAAGCGGCCGGAGCTGGACCTCGCGCCGTTCCGGGCGGACCGGTTCCCGGGGGACGGGCTTCCGGCGGATCCGGCGGACCCGTCTTCGGCCGGGTGATCATGTGCCGCATTCCTGGGATGTTCCTTCCGGATTGGAGAAGCCGGTGATGGATTGGAGAAGCCGGTGACGCGTCGCCACACCCCTGCCGCCCTGGTCGAGGCCGAACCCGGGCCCGGCCACCACATCGAGTTCGACGGGCGGCCCGTCCGCGCCCTGCCCGGGCAGTCGATCGCCGCCGCGCTCTGGGCCGACGGCGTCCTCGCCTGGCGCACCACCCGGATCGGCGGGCGGCCGCGCGGGGCGTTCTGCGGGATCGGCGCCTGCTTCGACTGCCTGGCCACCGTCAACGGCCGGGCCAACCAGCGCCTGTGCCTGCTGCCCGCCGAGCCGGGCACCGTCGTCACCACCCAGGAGGGACACGGCCGTGCCGACCTCGCCGTCTGAGCTCTTCGACCTCGCGGTGGTGGGCGCCGGGCCGGCCGGACTCGCCGCCGCCGTCACCGCCGCCGACCTCGGGCTGCGCTGCGTCCTGCTGGACGGCGCGGACCGGACCGGCGGGCAGTACTACCGGCACCCCGCGCCCGGACTCGGCGCGGCCCGCCCGGACCGGCTGCACCACGGCTGGTCGGCGTACACCGGGCTGGCCGCGCGGCTCGCGGCGCACCGGCAGGCGGTCTTCCGCGGCGGCCACCAGGTGTGGGCGCTGGAACGGACCGCGGACGGCTTCGCGGTGCACGTCACGCTCGGGCCGGAGGCCGCCGACCGGACCACCGTCCGGGCCCGGACGGTGCTGCTCGCCACCGGGGCCTACGAGCGGCAGCTGCCGTTCCCCGGCTGGACCCTGCCCGGGGTGGTCACCGCTGGCGGCGCCCAGGCGATGCTCAAGGCCGGGCTGGTGCTGCCCGGGCGACGGATCGTGGTGGCCGGCAGCGGGCCGCTGCTGCTCGCGGCCGCGTCCTCGCTGGTGAGCGCTGGCGCGGAGGTCCCGGCGGTGGTCGAGGCGAGCGGCTACCTCGGGTACGCCCGGCGCCCCGGCGTGCTGGCGGCCGTCCCCGCCAAGCTGGTCGAGGGCGCCGGGCACGGGGGCGCGCTGCTGCGGCACGGCGTACGGCTGCGGCCGCGCAGCGCGGTCGTCGAGGCGCACGGGGACGAGCGGGTCACCGGGGTCACCGTGGCCCGGCTGGACGCCGACTGGCGGCCGCTGCCCGGCACCGAGCGGCGGATCGACTGCGACGCGCTCGCCGTCGGCCACGGGCTGCTGCCGCAGATCGACCTGGCCGCCGAGCTCGGCGCGGAAACCCGGACCGGGCCGGACGGCGCGGTCGCCCTGCGGGTCGATGCGCGGCTGCGCACCTCCGTCCCCGGCCTGTGGTCCGCGGGGGAGACCAACGGCGTGGGCGGCGCGGACCTCGCGCTGGCCGAGGGCGAACTGGCCGCGCACGCGATCGCCGGGGCGCTGCCGGGGCGCGCGCTGCTGCGCCGCCGGGCGCGGTTGCGGGCCTTCGCCGAGCTGATGGCGGCGGCCCACCGGCCGGGGCCCGGCTGGACCGGGTGGCTGCGGCCGGACACCGATGTGTGCCGGTGCGAGGAAGTGCCGGTCGCGCGGATCCGGGAGGCGGTGGAGGAACTGGGCGCGGGCGACCCCCGGACCGTCAAGCTGCTCACCCGCGCCGGGATGGGCTGGTGCCAGGGGCGGATGTGCGGTCCGGCCGTGGCCTGTCTGTCCGGTGCCACGGGGGCGGGGCCGGACCGGCGGCCGTTGGCCTGCCCGGTGCCGCTCTCGCAGCTGGCGGCGGGTGCGTCGGAGTAGTCCGGACCGGGCCTTTCGGGGCCCGCCGCCTTCGGGGCCCGGGTCTTCAGGGCCCGGGCTGGATCCGGTCCGTCGGAACACGCAGGGCGGGGGCTCTTGTCTCCGGCCTGCTCCCGTTTATAAAATGTCACACCTCACCAAGGAGCTCAACGTGTCCATCACCCCGCACGACACCACCCGCCCCTGGCGCGGCATCATGGTCGCCACCACGATCCCGCTGCGTCCGGACCTCTCCGTCGACTACGACGCCTACGCCGAGCACGTCCACTGGCTGATCGAGTCCGGCTGCCACGGCGTCGTCCCCAACGGCTCGCTGGGCGAGTACCAGACGCTCACCGCCGAGGAGCGCGCCCGGGTCGTCGAGGTGGCGATCGAGGCGGCGGGCGACGGCTCCCGGGTCATGCCCGGGGTCGCCGCCTACGGCAGCGCCGAATCCCGCCGCTGGGCCGAGCAGGCCGCCGAGGCCGGAGCGGGCTCCGTCCTGCTGCTGCCGCCCAACGCCTACCGGGCCGACCACGCCTCGGTGCGGGCGCACTACGCGGAGGTCGCCAGGGCCGGCCTGCCGGTCGTCGCGTACAACAACCCGATCGACACCAAGGTCGACCTGGTGCCCGCGCTGCTCGCCCAACTGCACGGCGAGGGCTCGATCGTGGCCGTCAAGGAGTTCAGCGGGGACGTCCGCAGGGCGTACGAGATCGCCGAGCTGGCGCCCGGGCTGGACCTGCTGATCGGCGCCGACGACGTGCTGCTGGAACTGGCGCTGGCCGGCGCGGTCGGCTGGATCGCCGGGTACCCGAACGCGCTGCCGGAGGCCTCGGTGGCGCTCTATGACGCGGCCGTCGGGCACGATCTGGCGACCGCCCTGCCGCTCTACAAGTCGCTGCACTCGCTGCTGCGTTGGGACTCCAAGACCGAGTTCGTCCAGGCCATCAAGCTCTCCATGGACATCGCCGGGCGCCCCGGCGGGCCGGTCCGGGCACCCCGGCGGCCGCTGGAGCCGGAGATCGAGGCGGCGGTGCGCGCGGCCACCGAGAAGGCGCTGGCCGAGGGCCTCGCGTAGTTCCCGACATCCGGGCCGGCTGTGCGGGCAGCCGGCCCCGACCGACCGCTTCGACAGAGGAGTTGTGAGGAATGCGCAGCCGTCACGTGTTCCACGCCGTCGACTCGCACACCGAGGGCATGCCGACCCGGGTGATCACCGGAGGCTTCGGCGTCATCCCCGGCGCCACCATGGCCGAGCGCCGGGTGCACTTCCAGCAGCACCTGGACCACTTCCGCACCCTGCTGATGTACGAGCCGCGCGGGCACGCCGCGATGAGCGGCGCCATCCTGCAGCCGCCCACCCGGCCGGACGCCGACTTCGGGGTCCTGTACATCGAGGTGTCCGGACTGCTGCCGATGTGCGGACACGGCACCATCGGCGTCGCCACCGTCCTGGTCGAGACCGGGATGGTGCCGGTGGTCGAGCCGGTGACCACGGTGCGGCTGGACACCCCCGCCGGGCTGGTCGTCGCCGAGGTGCGGGTCGAGGGCGGCGCCGCCAAGGCGGTGACCATCCGCAACGTGGCCTCCTACGCGGTCGCGCTGGACCGCAAGATCGAGGTGCCCGGCTACGGCACGGTCGGCTACGACCTCGCGTACGGCGGCAACTTCTACGCCATCCTGCCGCTAGCCGAGCTCGGGCTGCCGTTCGAGCGTGAGCGCAAGCAGGACATCCTGGACGCCGGCCTCGCCGTGATGGCCGCCGTCAACGCGGGCCCCGACCGGCCGGTGCACCCGGAGGACCCGTCCATCCAGGGCTGCCACCACGTCCAGCTGCTCGCCCCCGGCTCCACTGCCGAGCACTCCCGGCACGCGATGGCCATCCACCCCGGCTGGTTCGACCGCTCGCCCTGCGGCACCGGCACCTCGGCGCGGATGGCGCAGCTGCACGCGCGCGGCGAACTGCCGCTCGGGCGGGACTTCCGCAACGACTCCTTCATCGGGACGACCTTCACCGGGCGGCTGGTGGCGGAGACCGAGGTGGCCGGACACCCCGCCGTGGTGCCCACCGTCACCGGGCGGGCCTGGGTCACCGGCACCGCCCAGTACTTCCTCGACCCGGACGACCCGTTCCCGGCGGGCTTCCTGCTCTGACGCTTTGACTTCGAACGTGCTCTGAAGGGCTGGTAGTTGTGAGCATCACCTCGTACAACCCCGCCGACCCGGCCGACCTCGTGGTCGCCGTCGAGGCGCCCGGCGCCGAGGCCGTGCGGGCCGCCGTCGGACGGGCCCGGGCCGCGCAGGGCGGCTGGCTCGCGGCCGGGGCGGGCGCCCGCTCGGCGGCGCTCGGCCGGATCGCCGAGGCGGTCGAGGCGCACGCGGAGGAGCTGGCCGCGCTGATCGTGCGCGAGGTCGGCAAGCCGCTCGCCGAGGCGCGGGGGGAGGTCGCCCGGACGGCGGCGATCTGGCGCTACTACGCCCAGGCGCCGTACGAGCCGTCCGGGGCGGTGCACGAGCCCGCCGCCGGGCCCGGGCTGCTGCTCACCCGGCGCCGGCCGTATGGGGTGGCCGGGCTGATCGCGCCGTGGAACTTCCCGCTGGCGATCCCGAGTTGGAAGGCCGCTCCGGCGCTGGCGGTCGGGAACACGGCGGTGCTCAAGCCCGCCCCGGAGGCGACGGCGTGTGCGCTGCGGCTGGCGGAGCTGGCCGCGTTGCCCGAGGACGTCCTCACGGTGGTGCCCGGTGGGGCCGAGGAGGGGTCGGCGCTGGTCGACGCGGCGGACGTGGTGTCCTTCACCGGCTCGACCGGGGTCGGACGGGCCGTGGTGCGGGCCGCCACCGGGCGCGGGGTGCCGGTGCAGGCCGAACTCGGCGGGCTGAACGCGGCGTTGGTGCTGCCGGACGCGGACGTGGAGCTGGCCGCCGGGCACATCGCGGCCGCGATCGCCGGGTACGCCGGGCAGAAGTGCACCGCCACCAGCCGGGTGATCGCGGTGGGGTCCGCGTACCAGCCGCTGCGGGAGGCCCTGGTCAAGGCGCTCGCGGCGGTGGACGATTCGGTGTGCGGGCCGGTGGTCAACGCCGCCGCCCGGGAGCGGATGGTGGGGGCGGTCTCCTCGGCCGTCGAGGCCGGGGCGAGCGTACTGGTCGGCGGACAGGTGCCCGAGCGGGCCGGCTGGTACGTCGAGCCGACCCTGCTCGCCGAGGTCCCCGCCCAACACCCGCTGGCGCGTGAGGAGTTCTTCGGCCCGGTCGCGGTGCTGCACGCGGCGGCCGACCTGGACGAGGCCATCGCGCTCGCCAACGACACCCCGCACAGCCTCGCCACCTCGGTGCACACCCGCAGCCTGGACGCGGCACTGGCCGCCGCCGACCGGCTGGACGCGGGCATGATCCGGGTCAACGCCCCGTCCAGCGGCGTCGACTTCCACCTGCCCTTCGGCGGGACGAAGGGCGCGAGCCACGGCGAGCGCGAACAGGGCCGGGCGGCGCTGGAGTTCTACACCGTCAGCCGGACGGTCAGCGTGCTGCCGGGCGGGGGGCTGTGATGCGGGTCGGTACGGTCGACTACCACACGGCCGGCGAGCCGTTCCGGATCGTGCTGGACGGGGTGCCACCGATCCCCGGCGACAGCGTCGCCGAACGGCGGGCCATCGCGATCGGTGCGGGCGGCAGCGCGACCGCGCCCCGGCCGAGCGCACTGGACGAGGTCCGGCAGCTGCTCGTCCGGGAACCGCGCGGGCACGCCGGGATGTACGGCGGCTTCCTGGTGCCGCCGGACGACGACGAGGCGCACCTGGGCGTCCTGTTCTGGCACAAGGACGGCTACTCGACCGCCTGCGGGCACGGCACCATCGCGCTCGGCGCCTGGGCCGTCGACTCCGGGCTGGTCCCGGCCCCCGCGGACGGCGTGGCCCGGGTGCGGATCGACGTGCCCTCGGGGCGGGTCACCGCTCTGGTGCACCGGGCGGGTGGGCGCACCACCGGGGTCACCTTCCGCAACGTGCCGAGCAGGGTCAGCGCCCTGAAGCTGCCGCTGGCCACCTCGCGCGGGGTGGTCGAAGTCGCCGTGGCGCACGCCGGGGCGTGCTACGTCTCGGTGCCGGCGGCGTCGCTGGGCCTGGCGGTATCGGTCGAGCAGCTCCCCGAACTCGCCGCTGTGGGGCGGGAGATCAGGGAGCTGCTGGCCGGGTCCGAGGCGGTCTCGCACCCGACGGACCCGCGGCTGTCCGGGGTGTACGGCGTCGTGCTGTACGACGAACTCCCCTCGGAGGGGCGGGCGTTGATCCAGCGGAACGTCACCGTCTTCGCGGACGGGCAGATCGACCGCTCGCCCTGCGGCTCCGGGACCTCCGCCCGCCTCGCGGTGCTCGTCGCCGAGGGGCGGCTCGCGCCGGGGGAGGAACTGCTGCACGAGTCGATCATCGGCACGGTGTTCACCGGACGGGCGGTGGCCGGGGGCGACCCGCTGGGGGAGGGCATCGTCACCGAGGTCGGCGGGGTGGCGTTCCGGACCGGGGAGCACGGGTTCGTCCTGGAGCCGGGGGACTCGCTCGGGACGGGGTTCCTGCTTTGAGTGGTGCTGCGCTGCCCGGTGCCGGACTGTCCGGTGGTGCGCTATCCGGTGCTGGGCCGTTCGGTGCTGGACTGTCCGGTGCGGGGGCTGAGCCGCTCCAGTACACCGTGCCGGGCACCGGCGGGCTGGGGCCCGCCGGGGCGGTGCGGGCGATCGAGCGGGTGCTGCTGGACGGGCTGGACCCGGAGGCGGCGCCCGCCCGGTCGGCCGTACCGGTGCCGGCGGGGGAGCTGCTGCTGATGCCGGCCGCCGCCGGGCCGTACGCGGGCGTCAAGATCGCCGGGGTCGCGCCGGACAACCCGGCGCGCGGGCTGCCCCGGATCACCGGCAGCTACCTGCTGCTGGACGGGCCGACGCTCCAGCCGCTGGCCGTGCTGGACGGCGCCGCCCTCACGGCCCTGCGCACGCCCGCCGTGACGGCGGCGGCGCTGGCGCGGCTTGCGGCGCCGGAGGCCGAGCACCTGGTGGTGTTCGGCTCCGGGCCGCAGGCGTACGGGCACCTGGACGCGCTGCTCGCCGTCCGGCCGCTGCGGCGGCTCACCGTGGTGGCGCGCGACGCCGGGCGGGTGGCCGCGCTGGTGGCGTACGGGCGGGGGCTCGGGCTGGCGGCTTCGGCGGGTGGGCCGGAGGCGGTCGGCCGGGCGGACGTGGTGGTGTGCTGCACGACCGCGCGCACCCCGCTGTTCGACGGCGCTCTGGTGCCCGAGCACGCGGCCGTCGCGGCGGTGGGCTCACACGAGCCGGACGCGCGGGAGGTGGACGAGGTGCTGGTCGGCCGGGCAGAGCTGTACGTCGAGGCGCGGACGGCCGCGGCGCGCGAGGCCGGGGACCTGCTGCTGGCGGGCGTCGGAGGGCGGCAGCTGTGGAACCTGGCCGAGCTGGTGCGCGGCGACGCGCTGGTGCCGGGCGGGCGGCCGCGGTTCTTCAAGAGCGTCGGGATGGCCTGGGAGGACCTGGCAGTGGCGGCGGAGGTGTACCGGGCCGCGCGGCGTCAGTCGCCGTAGAGCGAGGGGCCGGCGCGGTGGGATGGGATCCCCGGCCACGCCGGCCCCTTCCGGTGAGATCGTGTGCCGTCGGCCGTTGTCAGTGGCGGCGGCCGCTGCCACCATGGGCGTCGGGCCGGTCGTTTCGCGGACTGTTGCACGCTCAACGTAACGTGACATTGTACGCTGGTGTTCTGCACCCACCCGGAGGAACACCATGGCCGAGCTCAAATCCCGCACCCTGATCTCCGTGCAGGAGCGGCTCCGCGACCAGGTCGCCCACGCCCTCCGGGCAGCCCTCATCTCCGGCGAACTGCGCCCCGGCGTCGTCTACTCCGCCCCTGCGCTCGCCGCCGACTTCGGCGTCTCCGCCACCCCCGTGCGCGAGGCCATGCTCGATCTCGCCCGGGAAGGGCTGGTCGAGGCCGTCCGCAACAAGGGCTTCCGGGTCACCGAACTCACCGAGCGCGATCTCGACGACTACACCGAGATCCGCGCCCTGATCGAGGTCCCGACCGTCGGCCGGGTCACCCGCACGGCGACCAAGGACCAGCTGGAGCGACTGCGCCCCCAGGCCGAGGCGATCGTCGCGGCCGCGCGCAAGCACGACCTGATCGGGTACCTGGAGGCGGACCGGCAGTTCCACCTCGACCTGCTCGGGCTGGCGGGCAACGCGCGGCTGGTCGACGTGGTCGGGGACCTGCGCAAGCGTTCCCGGCTCTACGGGCTGACGCGGCTGGACGAGCAGGGGCAGCTGGTGTCCTCGGCGGAGGAGCACGTGGAGCTGCTGGACCTGATGCTCACCGGCGACGCGGAGGCGGCGGAGGCCTGCATGACGCGGCACCTCAGCCACGTGCGCTCGCTGTGGGCGGGGCAGGACGAGGCGGCCGAGGCGGATCGGCCGGCCCTGCGGCTGCGGGCCCGATAGGGGCCTCGCCAGGAAGCCGGCCGCGTACGCGATGGCCGGGGTGCCGGTGTACGTGGTCGTGGACCGGGTCGATCGGCGGGTTCTGGTGATGACCGGTCCGCAGGACGGCGAGTACCGAGAGAAGGCCGTCCACCGCCCGGGGGAGTCGTTCACCTTGCCGGAGTCGATCGGCGCGGTGGTGACCATGAGGGTGGACGACCTGTTCTCCTAGGCTGCCGCCGCAGGCACCGTAAGACGGCCGTCGTGGACCTCGGCGGTCTGGTCGACGGCTGTCAGGTGGGTGCGGTCGTGGGTGACCAGGACCGTCGCGGTGGCCCGCTGGTGGGTGAGTTCGGTGATCAAGTCCAGTACCGCCGCCCCTCGTTCGTGGTCGAGGGCGCTGGTGGGCTCGTCCACCAACAGCACCGTCGGGTCGTTCATCAGGGCCCGGGCGATGTTGACCCGTTGCCGCTGTCCGCCGGAGAGCTGGTGCGGTCGGCGATGGGCCTGGTCGCGGAGGCCGACGGCGTCGAGGAGGGCCAGGGCGCGGGGGACGGCGCTGCGCGGAGAGCGGCCGTCGAGGTGGGCCATCACCTGGAGCTGCTCGACGGCGGTGAGTGAGGGCAGCAGGTTGGCCTGCTGGAAGACGATACCGATCTTGGTACGGCGCAGAGACGTCAGCTCGGCGCGGCCGAGGCCAGCCGTGTCCGTACCGTCGACGATGACCCGTCCGGAGTCCGGGCTGATCAGAGTGGCCGCCACCGCCAGCAGGCTGGACTTGCCGGAGCCGGAGGGGCCGACGACGGCCGTGAGCGAGCCCTTGGGGACGGTCAGGGAGACCTGATCCAGTGCGGTGAGCCGGCCGTCGCCGTCCGGGTAGGTGAGGGTGATGCGGTCCAGGAAAAGGCTCATCGGGCGCTCCCCAGGGCGGTCAGCGGGTCGACGGAGGTGATCCGGCGGATGGACAGGGCAGCGCCGACCGCGCCGAGGGCGATCATGACGGCGGCGGGCAGCAGCAGGGTCGGGGCGTCCAGGACGAAGGGGACGGCGGAGCCGATCAACGAGCCGGCGCCGAGGGCGATCGCGGTGCCGACGGCCGTACCGAGCACCAGCAGCAGGACGGCCTGGCCGAGGGCGTCGCGCAGCAGGTAGCGGGTGGAGGCGCCGAGGGCCTTCAACACGGCGATGTCGCCGCTGCGTTGGATCGTCCAGACGGTGAAGAAGGCGCCGATTACCAACTCCGAGATGGCGAACAGGAAGCCTCGCATCAGCTGGAGGGAGCCGTTCTCGGAGGTGTAGGAGCCGATCGCGGCGAGGGCGTCGTCCCGGGTCCTGGTCTCGGTGCCGTGTCGGGTGTCGGCGGCGGACAGGTCGGTGCCCGCAGTGGTGTGGAGGGCGATGACGGTGGCATGGCCGGTGCCGCCGGGGGCGAACTGCTGCCAGTCGGTGAGGCTGGTCCAGATCACCGGGGTGTGGCTGTACGCGGCGTCGCCCTCGACGGCGGCGACGGTGAGCCGGTGGCCGGCCAGGGTGAAGTCGGCGCCGGGGGCGAGCCGGCCGAGGTTCTCGGCGGCGGTGGTGGAGAGCACGGCCCTGCCCGGGGTGATCAGGCCGCCCTGCGGGGCGAGGTCGGAGCCGTCCGGGACGCCGAAGGCGGAGAGGGCGGCGGTGCGCTGCCCGGCGGCGGCCTTGGTGGTGGTGATGCCGAGCGGCTGGGCGGAGGTGACGCCGGGCTCGCGCGCCCAGGCCTGCCACTGGTCGGGGGTGACCTGGGAGTCGGTGAAGGAGAGCTTCTGCCCGTCGGCGGGCCGGCCGAAGGCGAGATGGTCGGCGGGCAGGCCGGTGATCGCGGAGATGTTCTGCCGGCCGAGCCCGGCGGTGAGTCCGGACAGCAGGCCGACCAGCACGGTGATCAGCACGATGACGGTTCCCATCAGGGCGAACCGGCCCTTGGCGAACCTCAGGTCCCTCCAGGCGACGAACACGGTGGGCCTTCCTGCGGGTGAAACGGGTGAGGCTCATACGGTCCGGGAAACGGGGCCGCCCGGGCATCGCGCCGGGGATTGCATCCTGGGCATCGAAGGGCCGAAGCGGAGTTCAACCTTTCGATTGATGCCGGGCCCGGGGCACGGAACTTAGGCTGGAGGGATGGCGACCGAACGATCCAGAACCACCCCCGTCGCCCGCGTCCTCCAGGTCTGCCTGCACCTGCTCGTGGCGGGCCTGCTGGCGCTCGCCGTCGCCCGCGCCGCCTTCGTCGACCGGGGCGGCGATCCGGCCGCCGTCGCCGCCGCGGCCTCCGCGATGGCCGCGGTGTACGCCGTCGGCCCGCGACTGGCCGCCGTCCGCAGTTCGCGCCGGGGCGCGGCGCTCTGGCTGGCGCTGCTCGGCGTCACCTGGGCGGGCCTGCTCGTCGCCACCCAGGACGGGGTGTGGCTGGCGTTCCCGCTGTACTTCCTGGAGCTGCACCTGCTCGGCCGGCGCAGCGGTCTGACCGCGGTCGGGCTGACGGCCGCGGCCTCGATCGCCGCGTGGTCCTGGCACCAGCACAGCTTCAGCCTCGCCGCCTCGATCGGACCCGCCCTCGGGGCGGCCGTCGCCACCGCGACCGTGCTCGGCTACCAGGCGCTGTACCGGGAGAGCGAGGAGCGGCGCCGCCTGATCGACGAGCTGACCGCGGCCCGCGCCGACGCCGCCGCCGCCCACCACGCGGCCGGGGTGCTCGCCGAGCGCGAGCGCCTCGCCCGGGAGATCCACGACACCCTCGCGCAGAGCCTCAGCTCCATCCAGCTGCTGCTCCGGGCTGCTCAGCGGGCGCTGCCCGAGCGCAGCGAGGCCGCCGCCGGGTACGTCGAGCAGGCGCGGCAGGCCGCCCAGGACAACCTGGACGAGGCCCGGCGGTTCGTCCGCGCGCTGACCCCGCCCGCACTGGACGGCGATCCGCTGCCGGTCGCGCTGGAGCGGCTGTGCGCGACCACCACGGCGCACGGTGCGCTGCCCGTCCACCTGCATGTTTACGGGGACCCGGTCCGGCTGCCGGCCGCGCAGGAGGTGGCGCTGCTGCGGATCGCGCAGTCGGCGCTCGGCAACACCGTGCGGCACGCGGAGGCCTCGCGGGCCGAGGTGACACTCAGCTACATGGAGGGCGAGGTGGCGTTGGACGTGTTCGACGACGGGGCCGGGTTCGATCCGGCGGCGGTGGCCGGCCGCACCGACGGGGACGGCGGCTTCGGGCTGCCCTCGATGCGGGCCCGGGCGCGGGCGCTCGGCGGCAGCTTCACGGTGGAGTCGGCGCCCGGGGAGGGCACGGCGCTGGCGGTGCAGCTGCCGGTCACCCCGGAGGTCGCGCCGTGATCCGGCTGCTGATCGCCGACGACCACCCGGTGGTGCGGGCCGGGCTGCGGGCGGTGCTGGAGAGCGAGCCGGACTTCGCCATCGTGGCGGAGGCGGCGACCGCCGAGCGGGCCGTCGAGCTGGCCGCGGAGCCGGGGGTGGACGTGGTGCTGATGGACCTGCAGTTCGGGCCCGGTTCGGCGATGAACGGGGCCCAGGCCACCGCCGCGATCACCGCCCGGGAGGGCGCGCCGCGGGTGCTGGTGGTCACCACGTACGACAGCGACGCGGACACCCTGCCGGCGCTGGAGGCCGGCGCGACCGGGTACCTGCTGAAGGACGCCCCGCCGGAGGAGCTGGCCCAGGCGGTACGGGCCGCCGCGGCGGGGCGCAGCGCGCTGGCGCCGAGCGTGGCGGACCGGCTGCTGGAGCGGATGCGGACGCCCGCGGCGGCGCTCAGCGCGCGGGAGACCGAGGTGCTGGGGCTGGTCGCGGACGGCTTGACCAACCAGCAGGTCAGCCAGCGGCTGCATCTGAGCCAGGCCACGGTGAAGTCCCATCTGGTGCACATCTACACCAAGTTGGGGGTGGACTCGCGCACGGCGGCGGTGCGGGAGGCGCGCGGGCGGGGGCTGATCCGCTGAGCGTAGGGTGAGGGAGGTACCCGTAGGAGTGGGAGGAGCCCCCCGATGGCCGTGCGTCTCGACGAACTCGCCGTACCGGTGATCGGTGCCCCGATGGCGGGCGGGGCCTCGACACCCGAGCTGGTGGCCGCGGTGAACCGGGCCGGCGGGCTGGGGTTCCTGGCCGCGGGCTACAAGAGCGCCACGGGGATGGCCGAACAGATCGCCGCCGTACGGAAGTCGACCGACCGGCCGTACGGGGTGAACCTCTTCGTGCCGGCCCCACCCGCGGATCCGGCGGCCGTCGCCGCCTACCGGGAGCGGCTGCGGCCGGAGGCCGAGCGGTGGGGGGTGGCGCTGCCGGAGGAGATCGGGCCGGACCGGGACGACTGGGAGGCCAAGCTCGCCGCGTTGCTCGCGGACCCGGTACCGGTGGTCTCGTACACCTTCGGGCTGCCGACGGCCGAGGAGGCGGCGGCGCTGCGGGCGGTGGGGACGCTGCAGGTCGGCACCGTCACCACGCCGGAGGAGGCGCGGGCCGCGCAGGCGGTCGGGATGGACGCCCTGTGCGTGCAGGGCCCGGAGGCCGGCGGGCACCGCGGCACCCACCGGGCGGCGGACGCGCCGGGGGAGCTGCCGCTGCTGGAACTGCTGCCCGCCGTAAGGGTGGTGACGTCGCTGCCGCTGATCGCCGCGGGCGGGCTGGGCGACGGTGCGGCGATCGCGGCGGCGCTGCGGGCCGGGGCGGCCGCCGTGCAGCTGGGGACGGCACTGCTGCGCTCCGACGAGTCCGGCGCCTCGGCCGCCCACCGGGCCGCGCTCACCGAACTGCCGGAGACCGTCGTCACCCGCGCCTTCACCGGCCGCCCGGCCCGCGGTCTGCGCAATGCCTTCATCGACCGCCACGGCCCGTACGCCCCGTCCGCCTACCCCGAGGTCCACCACCTCACCGCCCCCCTGCGCACCGCCGCCACCCGCCGCGCCGACACGACCGCCATGCACCTCTGGGCGGGCACCGCCCACCGCCTGGCCCGTACGGGGCCGGCGGAGGAGATCGTCGCGCAGCTGTGGCGGAGCGCGCGGGGGTAGTGCGCCCCGCGCGCGCCGGGCAGGGCGTGTTGTCGCTCGCAGGAGTGGATTGGGCGGGAAAACGCGCGGTAGCCTATAAGGGACAACTTAATGTGGTGGCATGTGCTGAGGCCAGGGTCCTTGGGCGCCAGCGAGGTGCGCATGCTGTTCGTCTTCGACCGGGAACGAGAGGCCATCATCCTCGTAGCGGGCGACAAGTCAGGTCGTTGGTCGGAGTGGTACGACGAGTCGATCCCGTTGGCGGAGAAGCGCTACGCGGATTACGTCGAGGAGCAACGGAACGGAGCACGCCGATGAAGGGGCGTAGTTGGACCGAGGTTCGGGCCGAGGTCATGAAGCGGTTTCCAGAGCTGGCGACGCCCGAGTCGGAAGAGAGGCGGGCGCGGATTCGTCAGGAAACGCTGGCTCAGATCCGCGGGCATGAGTTGGCCGAGCTGCGACGCAAGGCCGGGCTGACCCAGAAGCACGTGGCGGAGCTGCTCGGGGTGAGTCAGGCGCGGGTGTCGCAGATCGAGCACGGGCAGGTGGACAGCCTGGACAATCTCCGGGCCTACGCCGCAGCGATCGGCGGGGAGGTCGAGGTCACTGTGAAGCAGGGGGAGCGGACGATCAAGGTGGCTTGATCGTCCACTCGACCGGTCATCAGCTCAGCAGATCCGCCATCCAGGACTCGATGCCGGTGACCGTCCGGGGGAGGGCGGCGGACATCAGGTGGGCGCCGTCCTCGGTGATGACGAGGTCATCCTCGATGCGGATGCCGAGGCCGCGGAGTTCCAGGGGGAGGGTTTCGTCGTCGGGCTGGAGGTAGAGGCCGGGTTCGACGGTGAGGACCATGCCCGCTTCCAGGGTGCCGTCGACGTAGCGGTCGGCGCGGGCCTTGGCGCAGTCGTGGTAGTCGAGGCCGAGCATGTGGCCGCTGCCGCAGAGGGTGTAGCGGCGGTACAGGCCGTTGTCCTCGGCGAGGGCCTGGTCGGCGGGGACGCGCAGGACACCCCAGTCGGCGAGGCCTTCGGCGATGACGCGCATGGCGGCCCGGTGGAAGTCGCGGAAGCGGGCGCCCGGGCGCAGGGCGGCGATGCCGGCGCTCTGGGCGGCGAGGACGAGTTCGTAGGCCTGGCGCTGGACCGGGGTGAAGGTGCCGCCGAGGGGGAGGGTGCGGGTGATGTCGGCGGCGTAGAGGGTGTCGGTCTCGACGCCGGCGTCGAGCAGGAGCAGGGAGTCGGGGGCGAGGGCGCCGTCGTTGCGGATCCAGTGCAGGACGCAGGCGTGGGCGCCGGAGGCGGCGATGGTGGTGTAGCTGGGGCCGTTGCCCTCGGCGCGGGCGCGCAGGTCGAAGACGCCCTCGATCCAGCGTTCGCCGCGGTGGTGGCGCAGCGCGGTGGGCAGGGCGCGGACGACGTCCTCGAAGCCGGTGACGGTGTGGTCGACGGCGAGTTGCAGCTGCTGGACCTCCCAGGTGTCCTTGACCAGCCGCAACTCGGCGAGGACGGCGGCGAGTTCGCCGTCGCGCAGGTCCGCGATGGGGCGTGCGGTGGCCTCGTCGACGAAGGGGTCGGTGCCGGCCAGCACCCGGGTGGGCGGCTGCGGTCCGGTGAGCAACTTGCCCAGGTCGTCGAGGTGTTCGGTGCGCAGTCCGGTGAGCCGGGCGGCCTCGGCGAGGTTGGGGCGGCGGCCGACCCAGAACTCGCCGTAGCGGCGGTCGCGGTAGAACTCGCCGCCGTCGCGCGGGGATCGGGGCCGGACGTAGAGCACCGGTTCGTGGCCGGCGGCGCCGGCCGGTTCGAGGACGAGGACGTGGTCGGCCTGGTCCTCGCCGGTGAGTCCGGTGAGCCAGACGTACGAGCTGTGCGGGCGGAAGCGGTGGTCCAGGTCGTTGCAGCGGACCTTGAGGCGGCCGGCCGGGACGATGAGGCGTTCGCCGGGGAAGGCGGCGGAGAGCCGGGCGCGGCGGCCGGGGAATCCCGCGTGGCCGGGGACGCGCTGGTCGGCGGGGAGTGGGGTGGCGGCCCAGTGGGCGGCCATGAAGGCGTCCAGGGCGGGGGAGACCGGGAGGTCGTGGCTTCCGGTGGTCAGTCCGGGCTGAGGGAGGGTCACCGGTGAACTCCTAGGCGAGGGTGGGGAGCTGGGTGCACGGACACAGCTGGGTAACGGCGGGTGCCACCTCTTGTGTAGTGCAATTTCACATTACTATGTTACGGGTCACACGGCGGCGCGGCCAGAGCCGAACCCGTAGACCGACGCAGGCCCAAAGCGGGCCCGAAGCGAGCCCGAACCGGGCCCAACGCAGGCCCCCCACAGCGGAGTTGCCACATGACCAGGCGCACCCACGCCCTCCTCGCCACCGCCCTCGCGGCGGCCCTCACTCTCGGCCTCGGGGCCTGCAAGAACGACAAGAGCGACAGCGGCGGCGGCGACGCCGCGGCCGGCAGCACCCGGGCCCCGGGCGCCGAGTCCGGGACGGTCGTCGGCGGCACCCCGGTCAGGGGCGGCACCCTGACCGTGCTGTCCAACCAGGACTTCGCCCACCTCGACCCGGCCCGCAACTGGACCATGCCGAACATGGACTTCGGCATCCGGCTGCTCTACCGCACGCTGGTCACCTTCAAGGCCGAGCCGGGCGCCGCGGGCAGCGAGATCGTCCCGGACCTCGCCACCGACCTCGGCCGGTCCTCGGACGGCGGCAAGACCTGGACCTTCACCCTCAAGGACGGCGTCAAGTACGAGGACGGCACGCCGATCAAGTCCGCCGACATCAAGTACAACGTCGAGCGCTCCTTCGCCCCCGACCTCACCGGCGGCCCCGACTACGCCCAGCAGTACCTGGCCGGCGGCGAGAACTACAAGGGCCCGCTGAACGGCGAGCACCTGGCGAGCATCGAGACCCCGGACGACAGGACCGTGGTCTTCCACCTCAAGCGCCCGGTCGCCGAGTTCTCGTACACCGCGACCCTGCCGACCTTCGCCCCCGTGCCGCAGTCCCAGGACAAGGGCACCCAGTACGACCTGCGGCCGTTCTCCTCCGGCCCGTACAAGATCGAGACCTACGACCGCGGCAAGCAGCTGGTCCTGGTCCGCAACACCAACTGGGACCAGTCCACCGACCCGGTCCGCAAGGCGTACCCGGACAGGATCGTGGTCACCCAGGGCCTCAAGGGCGGCCAGGTGGACGACCGGATCATCGCCAGCGACGGCGCGGACGCCTCCGCGGTCGAGTGGATGAACCTGCGCCCGGAGTCCGTTTCCAAGGTGCTGCCCAAGGCGGACGTGAAGTCCCGGCTGATCGCCGAGCAGCAGGGCTGCACCGACATGCTGTACCCCAACACCTCCAAGGCGCCCTTCGACGACCCCAAGGTGCGCGAGGCCCTGATGTACGCCGTCGACCGGGACGCCCAGGTGACGGCGAACGGCGGCCCGGCGATGGGTGACGTGGCCACCTCCTACCTGCCGCCCGCACTGGCCGGCGGCACCAGGCTGGACCCGTTGAAGATCCCCTCCACCGGAGACCCGGAGAAGGCCAGGCAACTGCTCAAGGACGCGGGCAAGGCGGACCTCAAGGTCTCGCTGACCGTCTCCTCCGGCGACAAGACCCGGGCCGAGGCGCTGCAGCAGTCGCTGGCCAAGGTCGGCATCCAGGTCACCATCAACACCGCCGACCCGTCCGTCTACTACGACACCATCGGCGACACCAAGAACGCGCCCGACCTGGCCATCCTCGGCTGGTGTCCGGACTATCCGTCCGGCGCGACCTTCCTGCCGCAGGTCTTCGACGGCCGCACCATCAAGGAGAAGGGCAACCAGGGCAACGTCGAGCAGTTCCGCGACCAGGCCACCTCGGACCGGATCGACCAGATCAACGCGATGCCCGACGTCGCCGAGGCCGACAAGGCGTGGCTGCAGCTCAACGAGGAGCTGATGAAGAAGGCGCCCACCGTGCCGCTGCTGTGGCAGCGCCGTCCGCTGCTGGCCGGGACGAACGTGGCCGGGGCGTTCGGCTCCCCGGTGTGGACCGGTCAGTGGGACTTCGCCACGATCGGCCTCAAGGACCCCTCCAAGAGCAAGGGCTGAGGGCTCCTCCGATGAGTGCCACCATCGAAACCGGCACGGCCGGTCCGCCCGGAACGGACCGACCGACCCTGGCGAAACGTTCCGGCAGAGGGCCCTGGCGACTGGTCTGGGACCAGCTCTGGGCCAAGGGCTCGGCCCGCTTCGGCCTGGTCACCGTCGCCCTGATGATCCTGCTCGCCGTCCTGGCCGAGCCGCTGAGCGAGCTCGGCGGCTGGACCCCCGAGGAGTTCGACAAGCGCGCCGTGGACCCGTACCTGGGTGGCCAGCCGATCGGCGACTTCGGCGGCATCGGCACCCGGCACTGGCTGGGCGTCGAACCCGCCACCGGGCGCGACCTGTTCGCCCGGGTGCTGCACGGCGGCCAGGTCTCGCTGCTGATCGCCTTCACCGCCACCGCCGTGGTGGTGGTCACCGGCACCCTGGTCGGGATCGCGGCCGGCTACTTCGGCGGGCGGACCGACACCGTGTTGTCCCGGCTGATGGACCTCACCATGTCCTTCCCCTCGCTGATCTTCATGATCTCGATGATGTCGGTGGCCAAGGACGTCAACCGGATCCTGCTGATCACCCTGGTGATCGGGCTGTTCACCTGGCCCGGCATCGCCCGGGTGGTGCGCGGCCAGACCCTCTCGCTCAAGCACCGCGAGTACGTCGAGGCCGCCAAGGTCGGCGGCGCCCGCCCCTGGCGGATCCTCACCCGGGAGATCCTGCCGAACGTCTCCGGCCCGGTCATCGCCTACACCACGCTGCTGGTGCCCGGCATGATCGCCACCGAGGCCGCGCTCAGCTACCTCGGCGTGGGCGTGCGCCCGCCGACCCCCTCCTGGGGCCAGATGATCGCCGAGAGCATCAGCTTCTACGAGACCGACCCGACCTACTTCCTGATCCCGACGGCCTTCCTGTTCCTCGCCGTGCTCGCCTTCACCCTGCTCGGCGACGCGCTGCGCGACATCCTCGACCCCAGGGGAGGCCGGTCGTGATCCTCTACCTCGGGCGCCGGCTGCTCGGCGCCCTCGGCATCCTGCTGGCGGTCTGCGCGATCACCTTCACCATCTTCTACCTGCTGCCCGCCGACCCGGCGGTGGCCGCCTGCGGCAAGACCTGCAGCCCCGAGCGGGTCGCCGAGGTCAAGGCCGCGATGGGCCTGGACAAGCCGGTCTGGGAACAGTTCGGCACCTACGTGACCGGCATCTTCGCCGGCCGCGACTACGGCAGCGGGGCCGGCGCCACCCACTGCGGCTTCCCCTGCCTCGGCTACTCCTACGAGTACTCGCTGCCGGTCTGGGGGCTGCTCACCGACCGCCTGCCGGTCTCCGTCTCGCTGGCCGTCGGCGCGTCCGTGCTCTGGCTGGTCCTCGGCCTGGGCGCGGGCGTCACCTCGGCGCTGCGCAAGGGCGGGGTCGCCGACAAGACGCTGATGGTGTTCTCGGTCGGGGCGGCCTCGCTGCCGGTCTACTTCACCTCGATCATGCTGATCTGGGGCGTGGTCAGGACGGCCGGGCTGCTGCCCTACCCGTCGTACCACGCGTTCACCGACGGCCCGGTCGCCTGGGCCTCCAACCTGCTGCTGCCCTGGATCGCCCTCGCCCTGCTGTACGCGGCCATGTACGCCCGGCAGAGCCGCAACTCGATGATCGAGGCGATGGCCGAACCGTACATCCGCACCGCCCGGGCGAAGGGGCTGCCACCGCGCACGGTGACCGTCAAGCACGGGCTGCGCTCCGGGATGACGCCGATCCTGACCATCTTCGGGATGGACCTCGGCGGGCTGCTGGCCGGCGCCGTCATCACCGAGTCGATCTTCGGACTGCCCGGCGTCGGACGGCTCTTCTACGACGCCCTGGTCCGCTCCGACCAACCCGTGATCCTCGGCGTCACCCTGCTCGCGGCCGCCTTCATCGTCGTCGCGAACCTGCTGGTCGACGTGCTGTACGCGTACGTCGACCCGAGAGTGAGGTACTGAGATGGCCCTCCTGTTGGAGGTCGAGGACCTCAAGGTCGCCTTCGACACCCCGCGCGGCACCGTCCGGGCCGTGGACGGCATCTCCTTCGCCGTCGAGGCCGGGCGCACCCTCGGGCTGGTCGGCGAGTCCGGCAGCGGGAAGTCCGTCACCTCGCTGGCCGTCATGGGCCTGCACCGGGGGGCCGCCGTCACCGGCTCGATCCGGCTCCACGGACAGGAGTTGACCGGGCTGGGCGAGCGGGAACTGGGCGCCGTCCGGGGCCGGCGGATCGCGATGATCTTCCAGGACCCGCTGTCCAGCCTGCACCCCTTCTACACCGTCGGCGAGCAGATCGCCGAGCACTACCGGGTGCACTTCCGGGCGGGCCGCAAGGCCGGACGCGCCAAGGCGATCGAGATGCTGGCCGAGGTCGGCATCCCCGAACCGGCCCGCCGGGTCGACGAGTACCCGCACCAGTTCTCCGGCGGCATGCGCCAGCGCGTCATGATCGCCATGGCGCTCGCCTGCGAACCCGACCTGTTGATCGCCGACGAGCCCACCACCGCCCTGGACGTCACCGTCCAGGCGCAGATCCTCGACCTGATCGCCCGGATCCAGCAGGACCGCGGCCTCGGCGTCGTGATGATCACCCACGACCTGGGCGTGGTCGCCCGGGTCGCCCACGAGGTGCTGGTCATGTACGGCGGCCGGGCGGCCGAACAGGCCCCGGCGGAACGGCTGTTCGCCACGCCCGCGCACCCGTACACCCGCGGCCTGCTGGACTCGCTGCCGCGCCTGGACGACACCGACGACGCCCCGCTGCGGGCCATCCCCGGCAGCCCGCCGTCGCTGCTCGCCCCCGCCCCCGGCTGCTCCTTCGCCCCGCGCTGCGCCCGCACCACCGCCGCGTCCGCCGAGGAGCACGCCCGCTGCCTGGCCGAGCGCCCGCCGCTTGACCGGCTCGGCCCGCCCGCCGCCGGCCACCTGGCCGCCTGCCATCTGCCCCTGGTGCCGGAAGGGATCGTCTGATGGCCGAACCGCTGCTTTCCGTGAGGGACTTGGTGAAAACCTTCGCCGGGCGGCGCGGCCGTACCGGCCGGCCCGGTGCGCCGATCCGGGCCGTGGACGGGGTGAGCTTCGACCTCGGCGAGGGCGAGACGCTGGGCCTG
Organism: Kitasatospora sp. NPDC053057; assembly: GCF_044546945.1. Classification (NCBI taxonomy): domain Bacteria; kingdom Bacillati; phylum Actinomycetota; class Actinomycetes; order Kitasatosporales; family Streptomycetaceae; genus Kitasatospora; species Kitasatospora sp. NPDC053057. The sequence continues at coordinate 75,240 of NZ_JBITZP010000032.1, forward strand.
GTCGGCGAGTCCGGCTGCGGCAAGTCCACCACCGGGCGGATGATCGTCCGGCTGCTCGACCCGACCTCGGGCACCGTCACCTTCGACGGCACCGAGATCGGCGGCCTCTCCCAGGCCCGGCTGCGGCCGCACCGGCGGCACCTGCAGATGGTCTTCCAGGACCCGTACTCCTCGCTCAACCCCCGGCAGACGGTGGCCCGGATCATCTCCGAGCCGCTGCTCGTCCAGGGCGCGGGCGCCGAGGAGGCGCGCGGGCGGGCGGCCGAGCTGATGGAGCTGGTCGGGCTGATCCCCGAGCACCTCGACCGCTACCCGCACGAGTTCTCCGGCGGCCAGGCGCAGCGGATCGGCATCGCCCGTTCGCTGGCCACCTCGCCGAAGCTGGTCATCGCGGACGAGCCGGTCTCCGCGCTGGACGTCTCGGTCCAGGCCCAAGTGGTCAACCTGATGGAGCAGTTGCAGCGGGAACTGGGCCTGGCGTACGTGTTCATCGCGCACGACCTCTCGGTGGTCAAGCGGGTCTGCGACCGGGTCGCGGTGATGTACCTGGGCCGGATCGTGGAGATCGGCGACAAGGCCGAGGTGTACGGCAGCCCGGCACACCCGTACACCCGGGCGCTGCTGTCCGCCGTCCCGCTGCCGGACCCGGCGGCCGAGCGGGCCCGGGAGCGGATCGTGCTGCTCGGCGACCCGCCGAGCCCGGCCGACCCGCCCACCGGGTGCGGCTTCCACCCGCGCTGCCCGAAGGCGCAGCAGCGCTGCCGGACGGAGCGGCCGCTGCTGGAGGTCGTCGGTACGGGCGGCCGGGAGGCCGCCTGCCACTTCCCGGAGGCCTAGGACCCGTCCTGAGGGCTGCCACAAGCCCCCGGTCGGACGCGGCGGGGAACCTCACGAGGGCCGCGTCCGACCGGGTTCCACCCCCTACTGGTCGTCTACTGCTCGTCTACTGCTCGTCGGAGCGCAGCAGCAGTCGGGGGCCGGGCCCCTCGGTGGCGAGTTCGTCACCCGGGTTGAGCACCCGGCAGCGGCGCAGCGACACGCAGCCGCAGCCGATGCAGCCGGTCAGCTCGGCCTCCAGTCGCTCCAACTCATCGCGACGGGAGCGTAGTTGCTCGGCCCAGCGGCGGGAGATCCGCTCCCAGTCGTGCTTTCCCGGCATCCGGTCCTCGGGCAGGCCGGTGAACACCTCGGCGACCTCGGCGAGCGGGATGCCGAGCCGTTTGGCGACCAGGATGAGCGAGATGCGGCGCAGCACGTGCCGCCGGTAGCGGCGCTGGTTGCCCGCCGACCGCTCGGAGGAGATCAGCCCCTGCTCCTCGTAGAAGCGCACCGCGGAGGTGGCGATCCCGGCCCGCCGGGCCACCTCGCCGACGCTCAGCAGATCCACCGGTGCCGTGGTCATGGCCGCTCCTCGACTTCAAGTTCTGTTGAAGTCCTAGCTTATCGGACGTGACCGGATCAACCGCGGTGAAGACCGCCACGACCGTTGCCGGGCAGGCCAGTTACCCAACGCGGTCGCCGCCTGCAGGGGTCGCCGGAGGGTGGCGCGAACTCTTCTCCGCCACCACGCGGCCGCCGCGTCGATCCTGGCCGGCGGGGTCGCGCCGTACGCGATTCATCCCCGTGCTCTCCCCGTCTCGCCGAGCCGCCCGGCCCGGGCGGCGGTCGTGCGGAGTCTCCCAGCCCGGCCCGCCTGGACTCAGTGGATCCTTGGGTGGCAGCCAGTAGAGTGCACGAAATGTCACACATCACCTAGGGGGGGATCGCCGTGACCGAGGACCTGGCCACCATCGAACCGCCGGCGCCGCTGCCCGCCGCCGAGGGCCTGTTCAGCGTCTCGCCGCAGGCCGCGCACCTGAACCACGGCTCCTTCGGCGCCGTACCGCTCCCGGTCCAGCGCGCGCAGGAGGCGTTGCGCACCGAACACGAGCTGGACCCGGATCTCTTCTTTGCCGACCTGCCGGACCGGATCGCCGCGGCCCGGGTGCGGATCGCCGCGGACCTGGCCACCGACCCGGACCGGCTGGCGATGGTCGCCAACGTCACCGAGGCGGCCGCGATCGCCCTGGACACCATCCCCTTCGCCCCCGGCGACCGGATCCTGGTCACCGACCACGGCTACGGCGCGGTCACCCAGGCCGCCGCCCGCAAGGCCGCCGAGAGCGGCGCCGAACTGGTGGTGGCCGAGCTGTCGGTGGACGCCCCGGACGAGCGGGCCGTCCGGGAGACGGTGCTCGCCGCCGTGGACGGGCGCACCACCGTCGCGATCCTGGACCAGATCACCTCGCCCACCGCCCGTACGGTCGCCTCCCCGGCCCTGGTGGCCGAGCTGCGCGAGCGCGGGGTGACCACCCTGGTGGACGGCGCCCACGCGCCCGGCATGCTGCCCGACCCGATCGATCCGAACGCCGACTTCTGGTTCGGCAACCTGCACAAGTGGGCCTTCGCCCCGCGCGCCACCGGCGTCCTCTCCGTCCGCCCCGAGTGGACGGCCCGGGTGCGCCCGCTCGCGCTCTCCTGGGAGCACCACCGGGGCTTCCCGGCCAACGTCGAGTGGCGCGGCACCTGCGACTACACCCCCTGGCTGGCCGCCCCGGCCGGATTCGAGCTGCTGCGCGAGCTGGGTCGGGAGGCGGTCGCCGCGCACAACGCCGCGCTCGCCGCGTACGGCCAGCGGGTGCTGGTCGAGCGGGCGGGCCTGCGTCCGCTGCCCGCGACGCCCGGGGTGTGGATGCGCGCGGTACGACTGCCGGAGGGCCGGTTCGACACCGAGGAGTCCGCCCGGGCACTGGTGACCGGGCTGTGGCAGCGGCTCGGCGTCCGGGTGGCGGCCCGGCCCTGGCCCGGCGGCGGGCTGCTGCGGGTCAGCGCCCAGCTGTACAACCGTGCGGCGGAGTACGAGCGGCTCGCTGACGGACTGGCGGAGCTGCTGAAGGACTAGCCGGCTAGTCGCCAGCCGCCCGCAGCTCCGCGAGCAGGACGTCCCGTTCGGCGAGCAGCCCGGTGAGGATCCGCCGGGCTGCCCGCAGCAGGTCGGTGACGTCGCCGCCGGCCAGCGCGTAGACCACCGTGCTGCCCTCCCGGGTGGCGGTGACGATGCCGGACCGGCGCAGCACCGCGAGCTGCTGGGAGAGGCTGGAGGGCTCGACCCCCAGCTCGGCGAGCAGACAGCGGACGGGCGTCGGTCCGGCCTGGAGCAGCTCCAGCACCCGGATCCGGACGGGATGGCCGAGCATCCGGAAGAACTCGGCCTTGGCCTGGTAGAGCGCTACCGTCACGAGGCCCCCCTTCCCTGGTGTCGGCGGGCTCAGATCTCCAGCGAGAGTTCGATCCGCTTCAGCTGGTGGCGGGCCATCGCGAGGTTGGAGCGGCTGCGGTTGAGGGCGAGGAACAGGAACAGGCCGCGCCCGCTGGGCGTCGTGATCGGCCGGACCATGTGGTACTGGTTGGTCAGGCTGATCAGGATGTCCTCGATCTCGTTGTCGTGCAGGTTGAGCATCTCCATCGCCCGCATCTTGGCGCGGACCACGTCGGTGTTGCCGGCCGCGGCGACGTTGAGGTCCATCTCGCCGCCGTCGCCCAGGCTGCCGAGGGCCATCCCGCTGCCGTAGTCGACGAGGGCGACGCCGATCGCGCCGTCGATCGCCATGGCTTCCTTGAGGGACATCTCCAGGTTCGCCATCGTGGCTTGTCCTCCCGTGAGTCGGTGACTGGGGCACCCGAGGGTGCCGTGGCACTTGAAGGTAGGGAGCAACCCCCGCACTCCACCGCAGATGACCGGAGAAGTTCGGATCTGACTCATTCCTGGTCACTTGAAGACATTTGCAACTATGGATCTGGGAGAGGAGTGATCTCCTCGCGCGGAAAACGGTGCTATCGATGTCACTCCACCCGGGTAACCTCTCGCTGAGATGCGAGATCACACCAACCACACCCGGACGGCGATGAACACCCCCGATCCAGAGCCCCAGGAAGACCAGGAGCTCAGCCCCGCCGAGGCGTACGCGGCCAGCCGTCGCCGGGCCAAGGAGCAGGCCACCGCCCTGTACGGCTTCCAGCAGCTGTACGACTTCCCGCTGGACGACTTCCAGCTGGAGGCCTGCGAGACGCTGGAGGCCGGATCGGGCGTGCTGGTCGCCGCCCCCACCGGCTCCGGGAAGACCATCGTCGGCGAGTTCGCCGTGCACCTGGCCCTCGCCGCGGGCCGCAAGTGCTTCTACACCACGCCGATCAAGGCGCTGTCCAACCAGAAGTACGGCGACCTGGTCAAGCGCTACGGCGCCGCCAAGGTCGGCCTGCTCACCGGCGACAACACCGTCAACGGCGACGCCCCCGTGGTGGTCATGACCACCGAGGTGCTGCGCAACATGCTCTACGCGGGCTCCAGCACCCTCGACGGCCTCGGCTACGTCGTGATGGACGAGGTGCACTACCTCGCCGACCGCTTCCGCGGCGCCGTCTGGGAGGAGGTCATCATCCACCTCCCCGAGTCGGTCACCCTCGTCTCGCTCTCCGCGACCGTCTCCAACGCCGAGGAGTTCGGCGACTGGCTGGACACCGTCCGCGGCGGCACCAAGGTGATCGTCTCCGAGACCCGCCCGGTACCGCTGTGGCAGCACGTGATGGCCGGCAACCGGATGTACGACCTGTTCGCCAACCCCGACCGGGACGGCCGCCCCAAGAACAGCCTCAAGAACCCCGGCAAGGCCGTCAACCCCGAGCTGGTCCGGCTCGCCCGCTCCGAGCTCGACCGCAACCCGCGCGACCGCTTCGGCCGCGGCCGGGGCCGCTCCATGCCCAACGGCCGTCCCGGCCGGGTCTGGACGCCGGGCCGGGTCGACGTCATCGACCGGCTCGACGCCGAGGGCCTGCTGCCCGCGATCACCTTCATCTTCAGCCGGGCCGGCTGCGAGGCCGCCGTCCAGCAGTGCCTCAGCTCCGGCCTGCGGCTCAACAAGGACGCCGACCGCGCCCTGGTCCGCGCCATCGTCGAGGAGCGCTGCGCCGACATCCCCGACGAGGACCTGCACGTCCTCGGCTACTTCGAGTGGCTGGACGGGCTGGAGCGCGGCATCGCCGCCCACCACGCCGGGATGCTGCCCCGGTTCAAGGAGGTCGTCGAGGAGCTCTTCGTGAAGGGCCTGGTCAAGGCCGTCTTCGCGACCGAGACCCTGGCCCTCGGCATCAACATGCCCGCCCGCTCGGTGGTCATGGAGAAGCTGGTCAAGTGGAACGGCGAGACCCACGCCGACATCACCCCCGGTGAGTACACCCAGCTCACCGGCCGGGCCGGGCGGCGCGGCATCGACATCGAGGGCCACGCCGTGGTGCTCTGGCAGCGCGGCCTCGACCCGGAGGCCCTGGCCGGCCTGGCGGGCACCCGCACCTACCCGCTCAAGTCCTCGTTCCGGCCGTCGTACAACATGGCCGTCAACCTGGTCTCCCAGTTCGGCCGGCACCGCTCCCGCGAACTGCTGGAAACCTCCTTCGCCCAGTTCCAGGCCGACCGCTCGGTGGTCGGCATCGCCCGCCAGGTGCAGCGCAACGAGGAGGGCCTGGAGGGCTACCGCGAGTCGATGACCTGCCACCTCGGCGACTTCGACGAGTACATGGAAATGCGCCGTCGGCTCAAGGACCGCGAGAACGAACTGGCCCGCGAGGGCACCAGCCAGCGCCGCGCCGCCGCCGTCGAGTCCATCGAGCAGCTCAAGCCGGGCGACGTCATCCACGTCCCCACCGGCAAGTTCGCCGGGCTCGCCCTCGTCCTCGACCCGGGCCTGCCGCCGGTCAGCCGCTCCGGCCGGGGCGGCCCGCGGCACCCCGACTTCCAGGACGGCCCGCGCCCGGTGGTGCTCACCGCCGAGCGGCAGGTCAAGCGGCTCGCGATGATCGACTTTCCGCACCCGGTCGCCGCGATCGAGCGCGTGCGCATCCCCAAGTCCTTCAACCCGCGCAGCCCCCAGTCCCGGCGCGACCTCGCCTCCGCGCTGCGCACCAAGGCCGGCCACCTCGAACCCGAGCGGTTCCGGCGCGGCCGCGCGGCCGCCGCCGACGACCCGGAGATCACCCGGCTGCGCACCGAACTGCGCCAGCACCCGTGCCACGGCTGCACCGACCGCGAGGACCACGCCCGCTGGGCCGAGCGCTACCACCGGCTGCACCGCGACACCGAACTGCTGGAACGCCGGATGCGCTCCCGCACCCACACCATCGCCCGCACCTTCGACCGGGTCTGCGGGCTGCTCACCGACCTCGGCTACCTCCAGGGCGACACCGTCACCGACGACGGCAAGCGCCTCGGCCGGCTCTACGGCGAACTCGACCTGCTCGCCTCCGAGTGCATCCGCGAGGGCGTCTGGAGCGGCCTGGCCGCCGCCGAACTCGCCGCCTGCGCCTCGGCGTTGGTCTACGAGTCGCGCCAGTCCGACGACGCCGGCGCCCCCCGGGTGCCGGAGGGCGCGGCCAAGGAGGCGCTCGGTCAGATGGTCCGCATCTGGGGCCACCTCGACGCCCTGGAGGAGCAGCACCGGATCAACACCGCCGAGGGCGTCGGCCAGCGCGAGCCCGACCTCGGCTTCGCCTGGGCCGCCTACCGCTGGGCCCTCGGCCACAACCTCGACCAGGTCCTGCGCGACGCCGACATGCCGGCCGGCGACTTCGTCCGCTGGACCAAGCAACTCATCGACGTCCTCGGCCAGATCCAGGACGCCGCCGCCCAGGACCCCGAACTCCGCAAGACCGCCCGCAAGGCCGTCGACGGCCTCCGCCGCGGCATCATCGCCTACTCCTCGGTGGGCTGAGCCCCAACAGCAGGGCCCCGCACGTTCGTCCCGAACGTGCGGGCCCCTGCTGTGCTGCGCACTGGGAGTTCCTGATGAGGCCCAGGGTGGGGCAAGCCAGGCCTTCTGCTCCGGCTTGCCCCACCCCCTCCGCCTGCCCGTCGCCGCTTCGCGTGGCGCTCGACGGTGCGGGCGATGGAGAACCCCGCGCCGCACGACATACTCCCGGCGGGTGACTCCGGTACCTCGCGGGGGCTACGAACGACACCGGAACGTTTGCATCCACGGGCTGATTCGATACGGAGCTGCGGAACCTAGCGTCGATCCCATGAAACGCAATCGCCGTATCAGCGCTGTCGCGGCGCTGACGCTCGCCGCCCTCGTCACCGGAACCGGCGCCGGGTTCGCCGCCACGACCACACCGTCGGCCACACCGGTGGCCACCCACGCGTTCGACACCGCACCGGCCACGGCCACCGCGCCCACGCGCTCCTTCCAAGGCACGCTCCCCGCGCCCACCGGCCCCTACGCCGCCGGTGAGGATGTCATCCACCTCACCGACGAGAGCCGTCCCGACCCGTGGGTGCCGTCATCCGGCCCCCGCCAACTGACCGTCACGATGGTCTACCCGGCCGTCCCCGGGACCGGGACTCCGGCCCCTTACATGACCCTCGCCGAGGCAGCCGGAATCCTCCAGCACCGGAAGATGCCGGCGAGCTCCGGCGTCACCCCGCAGACCCTTGCCGGCGTCACCACTCACGCCTTCGACGGCGCGCGGCCGCAACGCGGCAAGCACCCGCTGGTGGTCCTTTCACCCGCGTCCGAGAACCCGCGCATGATGCTCACCTCGCTCGCGACCGAGCTGGCCAGTCACGGCTACGTCGTCGCGCTCGTCGGCCACACCTACGAGGACACCGGCGAGACGCTGGCGAACGGCCAGACGCCGCCGTGCGCGATCTGCGACCACCCGGAAAAGATCGACTTCGACGCCGAAGCCGTCAGCCGGGCGCGGGACGTGTCCTTCGTGATCGACCAGTTGACGCACGGCAATACCGCGTGGCCCCTGGCACACCTCATCGACAAGCACGAGATCGGCATGGCCGGACACTCCCTCGGCGGAGCGGCGGCCGCCGACACGATGATCGCCGACCCGCGAGTACGGGCCGGAGTGAACATGGACGGCACCTTCCACCCGGCCCCGATGCCCGGCCAGATCAACCGGCCGTTCCTCATGCTGGGTATCGCCGACAGCCACACGCCCGGCAGCGGCGACGGCATCGTGTGGGACCGGGCCTGGGCCGCCCTCGGCGGCTACAAGAAGTGGCTGACGGTCACCGGCGCCGACCACTTCAGCTTCTCCGACGGGGACCTGCTCCAGGAGCAGGCCGGGTTCCCGACGGCGCCCCTCTCCCCGGAACGCGGGATGGCGATCACCCGTGAGTACGTGACGGCGTTCTTCGACCGGACGCTGAAGGGGATCGACAGTCCGCTGCTGGACGGCCCCTCGCCGAACAATCCGGAAGTACTCTTCCAGCCCTAGTGCAGCGCCGCGTCGATCCTTCGGGGGTTCATACGGCTTTGCATGGGCTGCCGTCGTAGGTCCGGCGGTAGGGCCCGGCGTCGTGTTTAGACGCCGGGTCAGGGCGGAGAAGAACAGCTCGACTCCCGCTGCGGCGAGGTGGGTGAGCCGGCGCATCCGGCGAACGCGGCGAACTCGTGGTCGGCGATCGTTCTTCTCGCCCCGCCCTACCGTCCACCCAGCGTGAGTCCGGCCTCGAAGGCGATGATCGCCAGGTGGACGCGGTCCCGGGCTTCGAGCTTGGCGAACAGCCGCGCGACATGGGTCTTCGCCGTCGCCGCGCTGATCACCAACCGCTCGGCGATCTCAGCGTTCGACAGTCCCTGTCCGACCAGTGCCAGCACCTCGCGCTCCCGGTCGGTGATCCCCGCGATGGGACTCGAGTCCGCGGCGGGCTCGGTGTCCGGTGCGGGGGCCGCGGGGGTGGCGGAGGTTCCGGCGAAGTCGGCGATCAGCCGTCGGGTGACGCTCGGCGCGATCAACGCGTCGCCGGCCGCCACCACGCGGATCGCGTCCAGGATCGCGTCCAGGGCCATGCTCTTGAGCAGGAATCCGCTGGCCCCGGCGCGCAGAGCGCCGTAGACGTACTCGTCGTCGTCGAAGGTCGTCAGCACCAGCACCTTGGGCGGGTCCGGCTCGGCGGTCGCCTGCCGGGTCGCCTCGATCCCGTCCATGCCTGGCATCCGGATGTCCATCACCACGACGTCCGGCCGCAGCTCACGTACCAGACGCACCGCCTCGCGGCCGTCGCCGGCCTCGCCGACCACCTCCAGGTCGGCGGCGCTGCCGATCAGGATCCCGAGGCCGACCAGCATCAGCGGCTGGTCATCGACCAGCAGTACCCGCACGCTCATGCCGGGAGCCTAGCCGTCACCCGGAATCCGCCCTCCGGACGCCGGCCCGCGCTGAACTGGCCGGACAGCAGCGACACCCGCTCGCGCATGCCGAGCAGGCCGAAGCCGCTCCCGCCGGGCGCTGCCGAGAGCCTCGGACGGCCGGGCCCGCCGGGACCATCGTCCCCGTCGTCCACCACCTCGATCGTCACTCCTGACGGCTCGTAACCCACCGCGACCCGGCACGTCCGCGCACCGGAATGCCGCACCACGTTCGTCACCGACTCCTGGACGATCCGGAACGCCGACAGCTCGATCTCCGGCGGCAGCGGACGCCGCTCGCCCTGCCAGGCCACGTGGACCCGCACCCCGGCGTCGGCCGTGCGTTCGGCGAGCCGCGGGATGTCGGCCAGGCTGCCGGCCGGAGCCAGCGGGGCGGCCCCCGGCATGGCGTCGTCCGGCTCGGCGCGGCGCAGCGCCCCGAGCATGCGCTGCAGCTCGAGCAGCGTCTGGCGGCTGGTGGTCTCGATGCCGGTCAGCGCCTGCCGCGTCTGCTCGGGCTTGGTGTCCACGACCCGCGCCGCCGCTCCGGACAGCACCGTGATGATCCCGATGCTGTGCGCGACGCTGTCGTGCAGTTCGCGGGCGATCCGCAGCCGCTCGGCCATGACGGCGCGGGCCTCCCTCTGCTCATGCAAGGCTCCGAGGTATTCACGGCGTTTGCGAGACACCCCGCCGAAGACCCACGCGACCGCGAACGCCATCGCGAGCCCCCCGGCCCACTGGGCCGCGTCGCCGACGGTCTGCGCGCGGTCGTGGAGGTCGTTGACGAACGCGGCCGCGACGCCCGCGACGGAGCCGACGGCCGCAGCCTTCGGCCGCCGGGCGGCGAGGTACCCACTCAAGGCGACGAGCAGGAAGAACATGACGACGGGCCGGGCGCCAAAGGCGTCGCCGAGGACTGATTCGCCCAGGATCACCGCGAAGACGGTCGCCGGCAGACGGCGCACCAGCAGAACAGGAAGGGCGAGCACGACGTACAGACCCAGCATCTGGACGGGCTCGAGGTGGGGGAACCGGAACAGGCAGTACTCAGGGTCCGGGTCCCCCATCGTCAAGGGGAGCATCAGCGCGTAGAGGCAGGCGGTGGCCAGCACCACGGCCTGTGCCGTCAGCCAGGTCATGCGCTTCGATGTCGAGAGACGCTGGAGAAGCTCTTCCATACGAAGATCGTATTCAGCGGCGTCGGCTCCACGCATCGCCCCGGGGATGTACGCGGGGTACGCCCCCGGGCCGACGGTCCGGGGTGGAGAGGTGACACCCGCCGGCCGACGCGACGGATCACGCTCTGTTCGTAGGTTCATGGCCATGACGAATACGCCGATGATCGACGTCCGCGAGGCGACGAAGAAATACGATGACGGCCCGCCCGCGCTGGCCGGTGTGAACTTGTCCGTGGCGTCCGGTGACTGTGTGGCGATCCTCGGCCATTCCGGCAGCGGGAAGTCCACGCTGCTGAACCTGATCGCCGGTCTGGACAAGCCCTCCAGCGGCAGTGTCACCGTCAACGGCACGCGCGTCGATCAGCTCGGTGAGGCCGGATCGGCGAAGTACCGCCGGGCCTCGATCGGCATGATCTTCCAGTTCTTCAATCTGCTCGACGACCTGACCGTGTTGGACAACGTCATGGTTCCGGCGCAGCTGGCCGGGATGGGCAAGGGTGAGGCGAAGCGCCGGGCCGTCGAGCTGCTCGGCTCGCTGGGTATCGAGCGGCATGTCAAGGCCTATCCGCAGCGGCTGTCCGGTGGTCAGCGGCAGCGGGTGGCGGTGGCCAGGGCCCTGATGAACAAGCCGGCGTTGTTGCTGGCCGACGAGCCCACCGGCGCGTTGGACTCGAGCTCGGTCGAGGACGTGCGCCAGCTGCTGCTGGACCTGAACGCCGAGGGCCAGACCATCTTGTTGGTGACCCACGACGTGCAGTTGGCCGCCACCACCGCGCACCGCACCATCGAGTTGGTGGACGGTGCGGTCGCGCGGGACGTCGTCAACGACGGCAGCGGTGCCGGCCTGGCCGCCCGCACGCCGCTGACCCGTCCGGCGGGAGCGGTCGGATGACACTGCGCAAGCCGCCGATGCCCCGGCGCCTCTTCGAGGCCGGATTCCACGCCATGGCCCGCATGCTGCCGGCGGTGAGCCGGTGAGCGCGCTCGGCAAGGTCGTACGCTCCGGCGTGGGCCGGCGTCGGGTCCAGTCCCTCGTCATGGCTTTGACGACGTTCACCGCGGTGATGTCATCAGTACTCTCCCTCGGCCTGCTGACCGCCGTGCAGGCCCCGTTCGAGCACGCTTTCAACACCCGGAACGGAGCGCACCTGGCGGTCCAGTTCGACGGTTCGAAGGTCACGGCCGCGCAGACCGCCGCCACCGCGCACGCCGCCGGTGTCACCGAGGCGGCCGGGCCGTACCCGATCGCCGCCGCGTTGGGCACGACCGTCGGCACCGACTGCCCCGAGACCGATCGGGCTGGTCACAACAACCGTCCGGTCACCGTCACCACCCGGCCCGACCTGGGCAGCACCTCCGGGATGGACCAGCTGGTGCTGACCCAGGGGCGCTGGCCGACCGGCCCGGACGAGATCGCCCTCGCCGCGAACAGCTATGCCGACGCCTGCTTCGGCTCTTCGGTGGTGTTCTCCTCCCTGCCGGGCAAGCCGTCGTTCAAGGTCGTCGGCTTCGGCGCCTCGGTGACCAACAGCGCGACCGGCTTCGCCACCGTCGACGGTTTCGCGCGGCTGACCGCTGCCGGCGCCAGGACCGACGAGCAGATGCTCTACCGGTTCGCCGAGGCCGGGACCGACGCCGACATCGCCGCCGACAAGCAGGCGGTGGCCGCCGCCGCGCCGGCCGGAGCGGTCGAGAACGGACAGTCGTATCTGACCGCGGAACAGCAGGTGACCGGCAACGCCAAGTCCTTCGTGCCGTTCCTGGTCGCCTTCGGGATCCTCGGGCTGGTCCTGTCCGTGCTGATCATCGCGATCGTGGTCAGCGGCGCGGTGGCCTCGGGAATCCGGCGCATCGGGATTCTGAAGTCGTTGGGCTTCACCCCTTCGCAGGTGGCCCGCGCCTACACCGCGCAGGCCATGATCCCGGCGGCACTCGGCGTGGTGCTCGGCACGGTCTTCGGCAATCTCCTGGCTGGGCCGATCCTGGGTCAGGCCGGCAAGCAGCTCGGCGCGGCCAGTGCCACGATTCCGTCGTGGGTCAGCGCCGTGGTTTCGCTGGGCGCCTTGCTGGTCGTCGGCGTCACGGCTTCGGTCCCGGCGTTGCGGGCCGGCCGGATGCCGGCGGTGCAGGCTCTGGTGGTCGGCCGCGCCCCGAAGGCCGAGCGCGGTCGCGCTGCGCAGCGTCTGGCCTCCCGTCTGCCGCTGCCCCGGGCCGTGTCGCTGGGGCTGGCCCAGCCCTTCGCCCGGCCGGCCCGGGCCGTACTGGTCGGCGCGACGGTGCTGCTCGGCACGGTCAGCGTCACCTTCGCGCTGGGGTTGGGGACCGCGTTCAGCAAGTACCAGGACAGCACCTTCAGCTCGGGCTTCAACGTCGCGTCGACGCTGGTGATACCCACGGCCGACGTGGGCGCGCCGCCCGAGGGTTCCTACGGACCCAACGACCCGCGCCACGCGTACCTGGATGCCACGAAGGTGGCCGCCGCGCTCGCCAAGGTCCCGGGCACGAAGGCCGCGTTCGGCTGGGGCGACAGCGGCGCGACCATGGTCGGCGCGCCGATCGGCGGCGAACCGCCGGTCGTGTACACGGTCAGCGGCGACTTCTCCTGGACGAACATGGAGCTGGTGTCCGGCCGCTGGTACTCGGCGCCCGGCGAGGCCGTGGTCGGCGACAAGCTGGCCTCGGCGGCGGGGATCCACGTCGGTGACGACGTCACCGTGGTGCAGCAGAACAAGCAACTGTCACTGAAGGTCGTCGGCATCAACTTCGACATCCATGGAACCGACTATTCGGCCATGACGGATGCGGCCACCTTCACCGCCGCAGGACTGGCCCCGCACATCGACCAGTTCAACGTCGAGCTGGCCCCGAACGTCAGCGGAACGGACTGGTCCACCTCGGCCGCCGCCGCGCTGACGCCGCTGAACGCCTCGGTCCAGCCGAACTCGGACGGGGGCAAGAACATCCTGATGATCATCATGGGCACCCTGGTGGCGGTGTTCACGCTGATGTTGACCGCGGTCGCCGCGCTCGGCGTGCTGAGCATGGTCGTGCAGGACACCCGGGAGCGGGTTCATGACCTGGGGATCTTCAAGGCCCTCGGGATGACGCCCAAGCAGACCATTGCGATGGTGCTGACCTCGGTGTCCCTCACCGGCCTGATCGCCGGGCTGATCGGGGTCCCGCTCGGGGTCGCGGTGGAGAAGGCGACGCTGACCCCGATGGGGAACGCGATCGGCCGGCACCTGCCGCCGAGCGTGTCCCACGTCTACACCGCCGGGCTGCTCATCCCCCTGCTGGCCGCCGGGGTCGTGATCGCCCTGCTCGGGGCACTGCTGCCGGCCAGCTGGGCGGCACGGTCCCGGACCGCCACCGCGCTGCGGACCGAGTAGGACCGAGCAGAGCCGCCGGTCGCCGCAGCAAAAGCGTGCTGGGCACTGCACGGCGCGGCAAGAACGCCAGTGCCGACCTCCCCCGGTTGACAGCCTCGGGAGGTCGGCATTCCGGCGTTTTTCCCTCAGTAAGTGGCCGCGAGGGTGTCGAGGAGGCGGTCGAGGGAGGTGCCGAGGCCCCAGCGGGTGGCGAGGTGTTCGAGGGTCATGGGGTCGAGGGGTTCGTGGGGGAGGGTGGGGTCGAAGTCGGGGAGGGGGGCGTCGGTGGCGACGCGGACGACGGTGGGGGCGACGTCGAGGTAGGCGGCGCCCTCGACGATGTTGCGGCGGCGGGCGGGGGTGAGCCTGGAGCCCACGTCCAGGGCGGCGGCGCGGATGGCGGGGAGGTCGCCGTACTCGTTGATCAGCTGGGCGGCGGTCTTCTCGCCGATGCCCTTGACGCCGGGCAGGCCGTCCGACGGGTCGCCGCGCAGGGCGGCCATGTCGGCGTACTGGGCGCCGCGCACGCCGTACTTCTCCAGCAGCAGTGCGTCGTCGGTGGTCTGCAGGTTGCCCATGCCCTTGACCGGGTAGAGGACGGTGATCTGCCGTGCGTCGTCGACCAGTTGGAAGAGGTCGCGGTCGCCGGTGACGATCTGCACCGGGCCCTTGGCGCGGGCGGTGAGGGTGCCGATGACGTCGTCGGCCTCGTAGCCGGGGGAGCCGATCCGGGCGATGCCGAGGGCGTCCAGCACCTGCTCGATCACCGGGACCTGCGGGGCGAGGGTGTCCGGCACGTCCTCCTCGCCGTCCACGGCGGCCTCGGCGACCCGGTGGGTCTTGTACGAGGGGACGAGGTCGACCCGCCACTGGGGGCGCCAGTCGGCGTCCATGCAGGCCACCAACTGATCGGGCCGGTGGTCGTGGACCAGCCGGGCGATGAAGTCCAGCAGGCCGCGGACGGCGTTGACCGGCTCACCCTGCGGCGAGCGCAGGGTGTCCGGTACGCCGAAGTAGGCCCGGAAGTACAGGCTGGCGGAGTCGAGCAGCATCAGTCGCGGTGCGGTCACGCCTCAGATCATGCCGCACCGCGCTGACGAAGACCCGGTTCTCAGCTTGCCGTTTAACCTCGGCGGTCACTCGACCTGCTGAGATCTCCGGGATTCGGCAGCACGTGACGCGGCCGTTCTTCACGCTTCGAGATGTCG